>VRUB01000114.1 GCA_019456345.1 Nitrospira sp.
CGTTTGGTACTGGTTTCGAAAATGCCGACGAAGCCACACATCGGTGCCTATCCCGGTTTACGCCCGGCTCGGGCGGTGATCATGGATGTGGCTCCGGTTGCCCCGAACGGCATTGCTGGCAGCGCGAGCCATTCACTTAGCGGATGAAGGTTCCTGAGAAAATCTTGCAGTACCTCAGCGGCTACGGCCTCCGAATCCGATACCTTGGTGGAGCCTGCGATGAATGCGGCGGGGTGTGATCCACCGAATAGACCGACCTTCGCTTGGCGCAGCTTCGCGATGACGGGGCTTGCGGTGAACTTGCCGTCTACCCAATACCAGTACCAAACGATTCGCACTGCTCTGCCGGATACGAGCCGCGCCGAAGCAAACTTGGCTGGCCCACCGTCCAATACCGCATCGACCTTTGGGCCTTGAGCCAACGACCATGGGGCCCCACCGGCAAGATTGTTCTGCTGATTGACAACCTCGGCACCCTGTCTCTGGGACGCATAGTAGGCCAGATAGAGGTCGACGATCCGCTCCCCGTCGGTATAGCTCTGGACCAACTCGATGTCCGCCCCCATGAAGCTGGGGCGCCAGTCTCTGGAGCGGTTATCGAACGACGTCCAGGGATCGTCTATGCCAGGCGCGGATAGCTCCGCAGGCCTGACGAAGTCGGAAGGCGCCTGGACGCGCCAAAGGCCGGAAACGCCTGCGACCACGGCGAACGCAGCAATGCCTGAGGCGACGTACCTGGGGTACGATGGGTCACCGGAGCTCGGCGCTGCAAACGCACCCGCAGGACTTCCTGCCGATGCGCGTCCCTTTTCCCGAAACGCCATTCCAAGGGCCAGCAGGATCGCCATCACCAGGCCCAGGAAGACGAGGCCAAAGGTGACATGGTCGACCTCACGGGCGAACTCGAAACTGTCGAGATGGGCGACCATGACGATCCCAAAGGCACGCAGGCCATTGGCAAGGATGGGGACCAAAGCCGACAAGATTATGAACAGGATGCGGCGGTCCCAACGGCTGTAGAACAAATCCGCTGCGAGCACCCCGATGGCGACGGAAGTGAACAAGAACCGCGCACCGGCACAGGCCTCGGCGATGTGGAAGCTTCCGGCCGGGATATGGATCAGGAGCCCATCGAGGTACACCGGAACTCCTGAAATCTGTAGAAGCCTGACGATGATGTGCGCCGTAGTCTCCTGGAGCGGGGCGATCAGAAAGCTGCCGAAGGGGACGGCGAAGTAGAGGTAAAGTAGTGGGAAGGCGAGGGCGCGGGTCACCCGGGGTCCCATGACGGCCAGGAACAGCGCTTGGGTCATGCCGATGAGTGCCAGTTGCTGAATGACGAGGAGTGCCGATACCTCCCCGAGCTTCCAGACGACTGCCATCAGCGCCGCGGCCGCGATTCCCCAGAGGCTCGGGCGCGGGGCCAGTCGCGTGAAGACGTCCCGCCGATGCCAGATCAGGTAAGCGCAAATTGGAATGACGAGGAAACAATGGTTGTAGGAATCGGAGCTGGTCCAGGTCCTGACCGCCGATGCTGCGGTCTCCCAGAACAGCCCAACCAGTGCGGCCAACCCGGCCAGGAACAGGGCAGAGGCGACCAGCCAGTAGGGCGAGGTCGACACGACGGAAGCCTGAGCCACATCGGCTCGCCGGGGCTCGGCTGCCCCAGGTGCGTAGCGTTCAGATGGGCCATCCCTTAGCGACAGCGCTGACCTCCTTCCGGTTCCAGGGTATGGATAGAGTTCAGGCCGCAAAGTCAATCCTTAGCGGGCCAGTTTCGCCTTCCCGCGCGTTCTGACTATACAACCGAGACCCGGTCTCCCTTGTCGATAGGTACCGGCCGCGCGCGCCCGCCGCCGGCTTCGAGCTCGATGACCCGAGAAAGTTTCGCCAAGGGCGCCGCCCAGCCATAGCGTTTCTTGATCGTGGCGCGGGCATTGGCTCCCAATCGCTCACGGGCTGCGTCATCAGCAAGCAATCGAACCACGTGCCCTGCAAACTCCGAGGGGTCGTCGGCCACGAGCAGGTCCCGTCCCTCTTCGGCTTCGATTCCCATGCAGGCAGTCCTGGTCGTCACACAGGGTAAGGCCATGGACATGGCTTCGAGCACCTTGTTCTGAATGCCCTTGCCGATGCGAAGCGGCACGACGGCGACATCGGCTCGATCCAGATAGGGACGGACGTCGGGGACCCGCCCGGTCACTGTAACGCCGGGGATGCTTTGCAAGGCGGTGACCTGGTCGACCGGGCGGCTCCCGCATATCGTCAGTCGCAGGTCGGGAACGCGGCTTCTAATCTGGGGCAGGACCTCCTTGCAGAACCAGGAAATTCCGTCAACGTTCGGAAAGTAATCCATGACCCCCGTGAAAATCACGTGATTGCCTCTCTTGGGTCCCTCCGAAGGCGCAAAATATTCGGAATCCACCCCATTGGGTATGCAGGTTACGGGCGCCCCGGGGACGAGTCTTTCAAACTCCCTCAGCTCTTCCTCCGTACAGACCAAGGAGTGGGAAAACGACCTTGCGATCTTGCGCTCGTAGGACAGCAGACGCCGGGACTCCACGCCATATATCCAACGTTTCGGGCGCGGCGCCAGGCGCGCATAGTCGGCCCATTTGCGCGAATCCAATTCGGCGAACTGCATGAGTCGCGGCGTATTCGTGAACTGCTCGACGTATTGAGCCATGCTGGAGCTATAAACCAGAATCAGGTCGGGCGGACTCTTGGCGAAGCGCTCGATGATCTTGTCCCGCAGTGCCGCTTCGCGAAAGAACGCGACCGTAAGAGGCTCTCGCGTTGCCATTGCCAGGAGCGCCCTGAGTCGTCCGCGGGCGCGTGCGAGAGGCACGGTATGAATCTGATCCGAAAGCGCTCTTAGAGCGGCGGTATTTTGCAAATCATCCTCGCCGTCCGCCAGGCAGAAGACCTCGACCTGGTGATCTGCGGCCAGATATCTCAGCTCGTTGTAGGTCGTAATCTTGTCGCCTCGATCCGGCGGAAAGGGCACGCGCTGCGCCAGGAAATAGATGCGCATAGCGTCCTCACCCCCGGCCGAGCGCTATGGCAAGCTCGGCGCTGATGGCGTTCTTCACCATTTCGGACGTGATCAGATCCATGCAGTTTGGGACGAAGTCGCATTCCGCCTTATAGCAAACAAGGCAGTCCATTTCCGGCACGATTTTTCTTCCACTGCCGAACAGCTCGATCTCGGCCGAACTGGTTGGCCCGAACAGCGCGACGACCCTGCCGCCCAATGCGATGGCGAGGTGTAGAGCGAGAGTGTCGCCGCACACGGTGACATCGCAAAGGGAAACCAGCGCGGCGAAGCGGCGGATATCGGGATCGAAACCGGCGTTGAAAACCGGTCCTTTGGAGCGCCCCGCAATGCGATCGTTACGCTCGAGCTCGCGCTGGCCTCCGAGGAGGACAACCTGCACGTCCGAGCCGGGATCCTCGTGTATCTTGTCGATGAGATCGACGAAACCGTCTTCACGCCACTTCTTGAGGGCCCAACGGTCGCCTGCACCCGTGTTCAGCCCGATCACCGGCTTGTCGAACGCGATGCCGAGCTCATCGAGGCGTGCTCGGGCCGAGTCGACCTCAGCTTGCTCCAACTCTAGCACGTAGCGCATGCCGTTTCTGGGGAGGCCCATGATTTCGCACATGATGTCCGGGTAGGAGCGCGTATTGCCCTTCTTTAGGTCGTCGAAGAGGCCCATTTTCAGCCACATCTCGGCGGCCGAATTCGTCGCCGTGACGTGTCCCCGGTCGTTGAGCACAAACCCGGTCTTTTGGGTGCCACTGGCCAGCTTCGCCAACGAGGCGCTGGTCTTCCCGGGATCGAGATTTATGACCTCGTCATAGGGCTGCGCCGATAGCCGAGCGAAGGCGTCCGGCCCAAGGGCGATCACATCGGACAGGTAGGGGTTGTTCTCGAGCAGCGGCAGCGCCTCGGGCCGCGTCAGCCAGTCGATGGCCGCATCCGGATGGGCCTGCGCGAGGGGCGGCAGGACGCAGGTGGTTCGCAAGACATCGCCGATCGCATCGAGCTTTATGATCAGGATTCGCTCTGTCACTGGCTCGTAGTGATCGCAATGACAAAGCGCGCCCTCTCGCTTGTGCCACAGGCATGGCCTGTCGCCCAAGAAATGACGGCAATCGAATGCCACCGGCCTGCTTTTCCAATCTGCATCGACCATACTGGCTCTCTAACAGCGGTCTGTCCCAGCGGCCATATCGAATCCGTTGCCGAGCCAAGCCATCTTAACCGAGATTTCGAGCGATTCCGGGCCCGATCAGGTTGGCGAGCCAAAGCGGCAACTGTCGCCATAGTGCGATGAGCGGGCGGTACTTCGGATTGAGCGGATTGACGGAGGGGGCCTCCTTGCGGCCGAGCAGGAAATACTCGTGATACAGGGGCGAGGGCTCGAAACCCCAGTTCCTCTTGTAGGCGAAGGCCCCGGTGCCGCGCTTGCTCCGCCCGAAGTCGAAGATTTTGATGCCGCGCTCTGCGGCGCGGCGCATGAGTTCCCAATACATGAAATCGCTCGCGCCCAAGTCACGTGCGGCCGCCGTGCCCCCGCCATAATACGGCAACACCTGATCGCGAAAGTAAAAGCTCATGACGCTGCTCAGCGGCTTGCCCTTGTAGCTGACCGTCAGTATCTCGCATCTATCGCCAAAGGCCTCCAGCAAGTTCTCAAAATAGCGCTTTCCGAAGACCGGGGTGCCGAGATTGCGGACGCTTTCCGCATAGATCGGATAAAACCGCGCCACGTCCGCACTGACCTCGCTTTCCAGGCCGATCTCGGTTCCCTTGCGAATTTCGGCGCGGCGCTTGCGCGGTATGGCGAGAAGTGCGCTGTCCGGATCCGGGTCGAGGCGCCGGCGGAAGGTCGCGTATAGGTCCCCATTGCAAGCCCAGTCAGGATCGTGCGGGGACTGGGCTCTGTACTCCAGGTAATCCACCCCGAGCCGCCGGGCCAGGTCCTTGGCTGCGGTGTCGAGGGCGCGCAGGCTGGTTCCATCGACCGCTACGGGTCCGCCGTAGACGCAGAACGCTGTCGAGATCAACGCATTTCCGAAAATCCGACCCTTGGTGTGTACCAAGGGCAGCAACCCGCAAATCCGCTTGCCGTTGGTTGCGTATAGGAAGTAGCAGCGATGTCCAAAGCTCTGCTCGATCACCGTCTTCCAGGCGGCGCGGTGAAAGAACGTGGCCTCGGGACAGGCCCCGACAAATTCATCCCAAAGCGGGGCCTGGTCCGGCTCTAGATATCCGACTCTCAGGCTTGCGGATTGCCGATCACTCATGGTACGCCGGTCTTCTCGCCCAAAAAGACCCGATCCATTCGATCCCAGGCAAAGTCGCTCAACAGCGCTGCCAAGCGATCTGTCATGCGTCCCAGGTTCACGTAGTGGCGGACGCGTGTTTTCAGGGAGAGGTTTTGCATCCGCGGTTGGTCCGGGTCGATCTCCCAGGGGTGGCAGTAGAACACGCAGGGCTGGCCATCCAGGCGGTTGACGCGCCGCATCGCCCAGCGGGAGACGCCATATGGCAGAAGCCGGAAATAGCCGCCGCCGCCGCAGGGGAAATTGCGGTTCAGCAGGCTGACGGTCGTGATCGGGATTTCGAGGATGTCGCTGTGGGCGTCTGGCTTGTGAGCGAACCTCGGCGCCGTCGGCATGCCGTAGAGATCGTGGCGAATGGGGTAGACGCTCGAGCTGTAGGCGTAGCCCTCTTCGGAGAGTATCTCGAAGGCCCAGGGCGTCTTGTGGCTGATCGAAAAGCTCGCCGCACGGTAGCCCCATACCTCGAGGCCACCCAGATCCTGCAGTATCTGCTTGGTCTTGCGCGCGTCGAGCCGAAAGTCATCCGGGCTCTGGTGGTCGACCCGAGTGTGATTGTAGCCATGGCTCGCCAACTCGTGGCCGGCCTCGACGATCCGCCTTGTCAGCCGTGGGTAGTGCTCGCCGATCCAGCCCAAGGTGAAGAAGGTGCCGTGGATCCCGTGATCCGCGAACTGCTGCAGCAATCGATCGACGTTGCACTCGATACGGCTTTCGTAGTTTGGCCAGTCCATCCGGTCCACGTGACCGCTAAAGGCCTCGACCTGATAGTAGTCCTCGACGTCGACGGTCATCGCGTTCGTCAATGGCCTGGCGCCTCCGATCCAGACCGGACCGAGGCTGCGGTCGAGAACCCGATCAGGGAAAACGGCACTATCCCGCTTCACCGATGAGATCTGTCTCTTCGTATAGCTCGGCTGCATTTTCGGATCTCTGGGCGGCGCGTGCTCGATTAACCCGTTCGCTCCTTCAGGAGCTGTTCGAGTTCGGCAACCCGCACGCTCAGGGCTTCGATCTCGGTTGCGCTCGAGCTTGGGCCATCCCTTGTGGGGGCATAAGCGGCTGCAAACCGGTCGGTCGCCAATCGATCGGGGATCCGGGTCTCCTGGGGCCGGTCCAGAACGCTGGGCAAGCCCTCCTCGCGCATGTCCTCCAATACGGCGCCGAGCACGGGCTCATCGATTTCGTGCCTCTCTTCGAGGAAGCAGAACAGGAGGAGTCGATCGAAAAGCAGGTTGATTCGACGCGGCACGCCGCCGGTTTCCGTGAACACCAGCGCGAAGGCGCCCTCGGTCACCCTTGGGTCGTCTTGCCAACCGACATGATGAAGGCGATGCTCGATGTAGTGCCGCGTTTCCTCCGCGTTCAACGGCCGAAGGTGGTGGCTGGCGATGATGCGTTGTCCGAGTTGCTCCAAGCCACCGCTCGCCATCGTCTGCCTGAATTGAGTCTGGCCGACCAGGAACGTCTGCAGAAGCGGCAGCTCGCGCAACTGATAGTTGGACAGCATCCGCAGCTCCTCGAGCGAGGCTTTCGAGAGGTTCTGCACCTCGTCGATGATCAGCAGCGGACGGCAATTCCTCTGATGGGCCCCGATCAGGAATGAGGTCACCTTCTTGAGAACCGTGGCCTTGTCATCCTTGTCACATTCGATGCCAAAGGCGTCCGCCACCATGCGCAGGAGATTGTCGGCTCCGAGCAAGGTCGTGATCACCTTTCCGGTGATGAAGTCCTCTCCCTGCAGCTTCGAGAACAGGTAGTCGACCAGAATGGTCTTTCCTGTCCCCACGTCCCCGGTGATCACGACGAAGCCTTCGCGTTGGCTTAGACCGTAGGTCAGGTAGGCGATCGCCTTCCGATGGGGGCCAGCCTCAAAGAAAAACCGGTAATCAGGCGTGAGCTGGAAGGGCCGGGCCCGCAACTTGTAGAAAGACGTGTACATCTGCCTATCTGTCTCCACAGTTACGAATTAGTAACCTAACGTATAGCCACCATGCACGGCGCGACAGGAATTGCATACGGCACTTTATCGTCGCCAGAGCGTGATATATCGGCAATCATGATTTTCTTTTCTTTTTCGATCTGTAGTAGGACTTGCTATAGTTCTTGTAATAGGAACCGAAACGCGTCATGCCGAATTGGAATGGCGCCTTATTCAGCACGAAGCCGATGTCCGGGCAAATGGAAATCAAGCTCAGGGACTCCTTAACGGCCATTTGGCTGGTCTTTGCGGCTTCCACCACGAACACGATCTGACCGACGTGCATGGCGAGCGTCGCCGGCTCGCTGGTCGCGAGTACCGGAGGCGCATCGAGAACGATGAT
>VRUB01000342.1 GCA_019456345.1 Nitrospira sp.
AGCTTGTAGAGTCGGAGTGTGGCGCAGTAGTGTAGAAGAAGCCCATCTGTTTTCCGACCCTTTCGGTTGCCGGTGCCTCACTCGCTTCTCCGTGCCCTGTTTCCACACCCCGCTCATCAAACCGGACGTGCGGTTTTCCCGCATCCGGCTTTCGGACAAGGACTCACGCTTTCGCCCACGGAAAGTTGCGCGTACGCCCACCGAGTCGAACCAGACCCAACTCCTCGTACAGGTATGTGAAGGGGAATCGTGTCGTCCCCCTTCCCCGTACTCTGTGCTTGCGGCGCAACCACGTACGGAGCCGATAGCGGACGTGGAGATCCACGTTCCCATAGGCTCGGCTCACCGGACCTAGGCAGAAGTAGTTGGACCAACCCACCAGAAGGCGGTTGATCCTACTGACTCTCTCCTCTGCCTCGATGAACGTCCACCGCCGGCGTGTCAGCTCACTGATCTCCTGACACACTCGCTGCACACTCTGCTTCGACGGCCGCGTGCCAATATAGGCTCGCCCCGTCTTCCGCGAGTAACAGCGGCCGATGGTGTATCCCAGAAAGTCGACCGATTCGTCCGGAACGCGAACCAGCCGCGTCTTCGCCTCGTTCACCGGTAGCTTCAGCTGCTGCATCATTCTGCTCAGCGTCGCCATGGCCTCCTCGCCTGTTCCCCGGCAACAGATCACCAGGTCATCGGCGAAGTTCACCACCTTGGCTCCGAGACGCCTCTCGTGTCCCAACACCTTCCAACCCAGAACGAACCGGCGCATATAGATGTTCGCGAGTAGCGGAGAGATCGGAGCCCCTTGCGGGCAGCCCCTTCCTCGATCCTTGCCAAGCGTCGTTCGATGCTTGCGACCCCGATCGTCGATCTCTTCCACCGGTGCTTGCAGCCACATCTTGATCAGACGCAGTAGCTGACCATCGCTTACGCGACGGGACACCGACTTCATCAGTTCGGCATGCGGGATCTCATCGAAGTAGCCCTTCAAGTCCGCGTCCACGACCTCCGTATGCCCTTGGCCCAGCAGCGCATGGACGGCCTTGACCGCCCCCAATGCACTGCGACCCGGGCGGTAGGCGTATTGCTCGGGCTGAAGATCGGCCTCAAAAATGGGTTCCAAGACCAATCCAACGGCCGTCTGAATGACACGATCCCTCACCGTTGGAATCCCGAGCGGCCGCTTGCTGCCGTCCGGCTTCGGGATCCATACCCGAAGAACGGCTTGGGGACGGTACGTCTTGCTTCTGAGTTCTTCCGTACGTTCTTCGAGCCAACGTTCCAGCCCATGCGCCTCGATGTCGTCGAAGCACTCCCCGTCCACTCCCGCCGATCCGCCATTGTGGCGGCAACGACGGTAGGCGAACGCAAGCACATCCTTGCGATACACCTTGTCG
>VRUB01000343.1 GCA_019456345.1 Nitrospira sp.
GCCCTTCGCCTTGTCTGGATTGCTCTCGAGCCCGATCACCGTTTCCCCATAATGGGCGCGCATGAAGTCGTAGGCACCGGTGCCGATTCGCCCCATCCCCAGAATCGCGATCGTGGCGTCCCCGGAATCGATCGGCTGATCATCTGGAAGGCGGGTCTCGCTCTCCCACGGAATGAGGCGCTCGTGAAAGCGTGCGTAAAGCCCGTGTGCCATGGCGTTGAGCGGAGAACCCAAAACGAAAGTGGCCGACAGCGCGACCGCGGTCACGGCCAGCCAGTCATAGGTGATCCATCCGTTCGCCGCACCGATAGCGCCGACAATCAGCCCGAACTCGCTGTAGGTGGCGAGGCTGAGCGTGGCCAGCCACGAACTGCGGGCACGCAGGCGGAAACGGGTGAGCAGGACGAAGAACAGAGCCACCTTGAACGGCAGCACCAGCACGAAGAGCAACGCCACGAGGACAGCTTCGAGGCTCAGCGACCCCGACAGCCCGATGTTGAGGAAAAAGCCGACCAGGAATATGTCCTTGAAGCTTAGCAGCGAGTCCGAGATTTCTCCCGCCCTAGCATGCTTGGAAAGCAACACGCCTAGAATCAACGCCCCAAGATCGGCCTTCATACCGACCAAGTCGAAGGCGGCCGCGCCGAGAACCAGCGCGGCGAACAGGCCAAATAGCGGAACCAATTCCCCATGGCCGCACCGGTCCATTATGCGGAACAGGACCGGCCTCAACGGGATCAAGGCGAGCAGTGCAAAGGCCCACAGCGACAGCGCCTTTCCGGTCGATAGGGTGATGAAGATCACCGCGATGATGTCCTGGACGATCAGGATGCCGATGGCGACCCGTCCGTGCAGGGACAGCATTTCGCCCTTTTTGTCCAGCGCCTTCACCGCAAAGACGGTGCTCGAGAAGCTCAGGGCGAAGGCGACCAAGGCAGAGGTCGCCAGGTCGAGCCCGGCAAACATGTGAACCCCGGCTGCGGAGAGCGCGAAGATGCCGAGGCCAAAGACCACCACGGTGGCCAGCATGTGCAGCGTCGCCCCAGCCCAGACCTCGGGCTTGAGCAAGGTTTCGACCTTCAATTTCAGACCGATGGAGAACAGCAGCAGGATGACGCCGAGGTCCGCAATCTGCGAGAGCATAGGGCCGCCCTCGAGGCCGGCACCGCCGAGCGCGAAACCTGCCACAAGGAAGCCGACCAAGGGCGGCAGACCGACTTGGCGGGCGGCAAAGCCCAGTACGAAGGCAACCGCGATAAGGATTGGATCCATGTCCCCGTGTCCTGCGTCTCAATAATTTCGGGGCCGCGTCGACCACGACGTTAACCGCGACGGTGCGGCATGTCTCCAATACGCGAAGCTCCGCGCCTCGGCGAATCCT
>VRUB01000115.1 GCA_019456345.1 Nitrospira sp.
GGCCTTTCTTCGCGCCCGCTGTCCCTGCGTCGCTCGAAAGACCGGTGCGCACCGTCCGTGGCGAGCCCGTTCGACGGGATGACCGTCCACCGGACACTCGCCTTCTGCCGCCTCACCCACTGGACCTTTGTCCCGATCCGCTTCACCCTTCCCGCGCCCCTGCGGGCGTGTTCTCCGCGTTCGTGCCTCGCTCGGCTTGAGTAAGGGGGCCAAAAAAACCAAAATCCCGCATGCGGACCAATTCTTCGGCTGCGCTGGGTCCTCGGCTTGACCAGGGGGGCCAAATAAAGCAAAGCAACTCCCTCCCCGTGAATGGGGGAGGACTGGGGAGAGGGTGTTCGGCGCGGCGAAAGGCGCCCAAAAAAAACCAATTCAAAACACAGCCACAATTCCCCCTCCCCTTGTGGGAGGGGGTAGGGGGAGGGGGTTTCTGCGGTGAGTTGGGGCAATTTTAGGGCTAACCTGCCCAGCGAGAGGAAGTTGAGGTGTGCCACTTAAGCGTTGGCCCGCGCCCGCGGCGCAGCTCGTGATTAACGAAAAGGGCGATCGTAAAAAGCAGTATCGCTCCTGCCTGGTGCGCGGCCGCCAGCGCCACCGGCACGACCAGCAATAGCGTGGCGATGCCTAGCGATACCTGCACCACGAGCATGCCTAACAACGCATGGGACGCGAGACGGGCGCGTGCGTGTAACGGCGCCTTGGCTGCTCGGTACCAGAGCCAGGGGACGACCAGGCACAGCAGATAGGCAATGATGCGGTGATCGAATTGGACCGTCGCAACATTCTCGAAGAAATTGGTCCACACCGGTCTCATTGCCAGTAAACCTTCGGGGATCAGGCGGCCATTCATGAGCGGGAAGGTGATAAATGCAAAACCTGCTTTGGTGCCGGCGACGAAACCGCCGGAGGCGATCATGACAACAATGAGCACCGTAGTTGCGTGGGCGAGCCGACGAGGAGGGCGAGCCGATGGATTGCGATTCTCGGGGTCAGGAAACAGCAAGCCCAAGGCTACCCACAGAATGTAACCATAGATGATCACCGCCAGAATCAAGTGCGCCGTCAGGCGGTAGGGGCTGACACGCGGCATATCGATCAGGCCGCTTTTTACCATAAACCAGCCCAGCAGCCCCTGCAGCCCGCCCAACAAAAACATCGCGACCAGCTTGGGTATGAGCGAGCGCTCGATGCGGCGTCGAAAAAGAAAGTAGAGAAACGGCAGAAGAAACGCGAGACCGATCCCGCGGCCCAGCAGCCTGTGGGCATACTCCATCCAGTAGATAAACTTGAACTCGCTCATAGTCATATCGCGGTTTACCTGCACGTATTCAGGAAACTGCTGATACTTGTGGAATGTTTCTTCCCACTGCGACTGGCCGAGCGGTGGGATCACGCCCATGATGGGGTCCCACTCCACCATTGACAGGCCGGAATGAGTCAGACGCGTCACGCCGCCCACCACAACCATGGTGAAGATGAGGGCACAGCAGAGCAATAGCCATACGGCGATCTGCGTGTGGTGATGTCGTTCTTGCAGGAGTCCAGCGTGCATTCTTCTGGCGACTTTATCGTGCCGTTGGGTCTCCCGGCCGGACATTGACGCGACCGCGATCACGCCATGCGTTACAGGCGACGCGGCATGCAGCATTGTACCAAGATTGCGCTCGGTCGCCGCCTTGTAGCGCTACGCGAGCCGGTTCTTGCAAAAGCCCTGTAATCAATGATTCCCACGGTCGGAATAGCCGTGATTGACATGAGGCCCGTGTTCGCCTAGCTTCGCGGAGCATCCCTTTCCCTGGAGCCCTGTATGATGCTCACTGCTGCTGACACGTCGGCACTATTCGAGATGCCGTTTAACGACCTAATCTACCGCGCACAAAGTGTGCATCGCCAGCACTTCGACCCCAACGCGGTTCAGCTGAGCACGTTGCTGTCGGTGAAAACCGGCGGCTGCTCCGAGGATTGCGGGTACTGCTCCCAGTCGGCTCGATTCCGCACAGACGTGCAAGACCAGCCGTTATTGTCGCTGGATGAGGTGATGAAAGCCGCCAAAGCTGCCAAGGCCAAGGGGGCGACGCGTTTTTGCATGGGCGCAGCATGGCGCGGCCCGAAGGAAAAAGACTTGAAGCCCGTTCTCGCCATGATCAACGCAGTGCGCGACTTGGGCATGGAGACGTGCGCAACCTTGGGTGTATTACGTCCCGGTCAGGCGGAGCAGTTATCGGCGGCCGGGTTGGATTTTTACAATCACAATCTCGATACGGCGCGCGAGTATTACCCCAAAATCGTTCACACCCACCCGTATGAGGATCGCCTGAATACTTTGAAACAAGTGCGACAGGCAGGCATCAAGGTATGCTGTGGCGGCATTATCGGTATGGGTGAGTCCCGCGCGCATCGCGCCGGTCTGATTGCCGAGCTCGCCTCTCTCGATCCGCCGCCGGAAAGTGTGCCGATCAACAAGCTGGTGCACATACCCGGGACCCCGTTGGCCGACGCCCCGCCGTTGGACCCCATTGAGTTCGTGCGTACCCTTGCAGTCGCGCGCATCACCATGCCACACGCGGTAATACGATTGTCGGCCGGGCGCACTGGCATGTCCGACGCGTTACAGGCGCTTTGTTTTCTTGCCGGGGCCAACTCGATCTTCTACGGGGAGAAACTTCTCACGACGCCGAATCCCCGGGTGGATGGAGACCAGGCGTTGTTTGCGAAGCTCGGCCTGCGCCCCATGACCCCGGGCAGCTCTGCGTCACGATTGTGAACCGTGATCCCTGAATCGTAATCCGTGAACCGCTTTTTCTTGATCCCCCTTACTCAAGCCGAGTGAGGAGCGCAGCCGAAGAGCGGTGTTTTGAGTTGGTATTTTTTGGGCGCCTTTCGCCGAGCCCAGCGCCGAGGGGCGAGCCGGATAAAAGGCGGGGATCCAGTGAATCCCCGCCCCGGCGAGCGGGTTCGCCACGGACGGCGAACCCCGGTCTTTCGAGCGACACAGGACAGTGAAGCGAAGAAAGCGAAGTTGGGCCGGAACGGGCGCGGAAGGGATTCCACGCGTCCGGGCCAGGCACAGGAAATGTGCCTGGCCCGGACCCCTGAGACGATGAGGCGCGCAGGGCACCCGCTGGCTTTTGCGGGCGCTGGCGCAGGCGCAGCTGGCTTTGGGAACTTTGGCCGAAACCAAAGTTCCTCGTCTGCCGGGACGAGACCCGGCTAGTATGTATCGCCGGTAGGCAACACATCTTCTTGGGATCTTTTCAGCAACCCCTGGACCCATTACACTGGATTCCACTGTCAGCCCAAGAAAAAAGTAACGTATGGACCCCACCAAGACACGTAAATTCGTAGAACAACTTTGGGACGACTCGATCATCCCGAAGCTCGTTGACTATATTCGTATTCCGAACAAATCGCCGTTATTCGATCCCCATTGGCAGGAACACGGTTATATGGAAGAAGCGGTGTCGCTTATCGAAAGCTGGTGCCGTGCCCATTCGGTCGATGACATGACGTTCGAGGTCGTGCGGCTCGAAGGCCGCACGCCCCTCATCTTCATGGATATCCCTGGCAATGCCGATCGCTCCATATTGCTGTACGGCCACCTGGACAAGCAACCCGAAATGACGGGCTGGCGTGAGGACATAGGGCCGTGGACACCGCTCGTTGAGAATGACAAGCTTTACGGCCGCGGTGGTGCCGACGACGGCTATGCCGCATTCGCGGCACTGACTGCGATCGGCGCTCTCAAGGATCAGAATATCCCGCATGCGCGTTGCATCATACTTATCGAGGCATGCGAGGAAAGCGGCAGTTATGACCTGCCCTACTACATGGACACGCTGGCCAGCCGGATCGGGACACCGGACCTGGTGATATGCCTGGATTCCGGCTGCGGCAACTACGAGCAATTGTGGTGCACGACGTCCCTGCGCGGTCTCATCGGGGGCAACCTCGTCGTGGACGTCCTGACGGAAGGCGTGCACTCGGGCGACGCCAGCGGCATCGTCCCTTCCAGCTTTCGCGTCATCCGGCAGCTACTAAGTCGGGTAGAGGATGAATCCAGCAGCACGGTGATCCCGCGCGACTTTTACGTCAACATTCCCCGTGAGCGCGTGGAACAGGCACATTATGCCGCCGACATATTGGGTAGTGAGGTATATGCGAAGTTTCCGTTCGTCCATGGCGCACAGCCCATATCGAGTGGCACCTCCGAGCTGGTGTTGAATCGTACCTGGCGGCCGGCATTGGCGGTTACCGGTGCCGGTGGGCTCCCGCCGCTCGAGAGCGCGGGCAACGTGTTGCGCCCGATGACCGCGGTGAAGCTTTCATTGCGCCTGCCCCCGACCTGCGATGCGGGCGCAGCGACTGCGAGATTGAAGGGGATTCTCGAACGCGATTCACCGTACGGTGTGAAGGTCAGATTCGAACCCGAGCAGGCCGCAACCGGCTGGGACGCCCCTGCGATCAGTCCCTGGCTAGCGAAAGCCATCGAGAAGGCATCGCGAGCATACTTCGGCAGACCCGCAGTCTACATGGGTGAAGGTGGCTCTATCCCCTTCATGGCCATGCTCGGCGAGCGATTTCCGCAGGCGCAGTTCCTGGTCACGGGGGTGTTGGGGCCCCACTCAAACGCCCACGGCCCGAACGAATTTCTGCACATTCCCACCGGCAAGACGCTCACTTGCTGCGTCGCCGAGGTGATCGCAGATCACTACAATTCGCGACAGGACTGAGGAGCGAGGGCTCAGGACTTAGGGTCAAAACGTAAGCGTCAGCTTCGCGGCACTTAGTCCCAAGTCCCCAGACCTGAATACGAGTATTTCTACCACCGCTCTTTGTCCCAACGCTCGGGATGCGCCCAGTGCTTCGAGCTGAGCCAGTCCGGGGTGTCTTTATAATCGGAAATATCAAACTTATACATCTGCAAGCGTTTGCCGTCCGTCGTATAGCTCGACATCAGGCGCATACCGAAGGCGACGAAATCAGACAGCTCCCATGTGCTCGCGAGACCCTCCCAGTCGTTGCCCATCGGCACCACGACGAACAAACGCTCGGAGTGAATATCCCGCAGTTTTGCGATTACCTGCCCGGCGGCTTCTTTGTCCAGATGCTCGAGCGTGTTAGCTACAAAGCTGAATGCATAACGCCCCTTCCCTTTTAACTGCGCAATAATATCACTGCGTCCGAGATGCTCTATTTCACACGCCGGGTTCGCCTGCAGATAGCGCGAAAACAGCTCAGTGTCTTCTGGGTCGAGCTGTAATATCGACGCAGGTCGAAACCGCTCAAGCAGTCTTGCTACATCTTCGGTGTATACCGACGGCATGTTTCCAGATGCTCCTCAACATGGGGGCAACATACGGCGATCAAACCGCATAACCGGCCCCTCGACTGATCCGAGCGTAACATAATCAAAGGTGCGTGAATCCGCCATCATCAACACCGAGATCCATCGACCCTGGGCGGTCGCCGCGTCAATAGCGGATCCGCTAGCACGGCCGTGGAAGAGCCGGAACTGGGGGAAGACGCATCCCCGGCAAACATCGCCTGTGGCTGCACAACCAAACGACTCGGTGAAAAACCAGGCCTGCCAGTGAGGCGTGCGGATCGGCTTATGCAGGCGCATCCCGGTGCGCACCAGGCCCTCGTGCGGCTACTCGGGCCCCGGGCTTTCACTTATTATCCCCCGTATGGCCGATATCGATACCGTCCAAGGTTGGCTCGGCGAATCGGAGCGCGTGGCCGTATTAACAGGCGCCGGCATCTCGGCAGAAAGCGGCATTCCTGTGTTTCGTGGCCCCGGCGGCCTGTGGCAACAACACCGCCCGGAGGACCTGGCGACACCGGAGGCTTTCGCCAAAGACCCGCGCCTCGTCTGGGAGTGGTATGACTGGCGGCGCGCACGTGTCGCGCAGGCGAGCCCTAACACTGGTCACCATGCGCTTGCGCGCCTGGAGCGCCGCTTACCGGTGCTGACTCTGATTACCCAGAACGTCGACGGGCTGCATGAGCGCGCGGGCTCCCGGCGTATCCTCAGGCTTCATGGTGATCTGTGGACACTGCGGTGCACGGGTTGCGGACGTCAAAACCGCAACACGGAGGTGCCGTTACCCGAGCTGCCACCACGGTGCCGCTGTGGGGCGTTGTTGCGGCCCGCCGTGGTCTGGTTCGGTGAAACATTGCCCGCTGATATACTGCAACAGGCGTCCGTCGCCGCGGCAAGTGCCCAACTCTTCTTCGTGGTCGGCACCTCGGCGCTGGTCCAGCCTGCCGCCAGTTTGCCGTTGATGGCGCGAGAGCACGGCGCACGCGTGGTCGAGATTAATCCGGAAAGAACAGCGCTATCGTCCCACTGCGACATCAGCTTCCTCGCCCGTGCAGGCGAGCTGCTTCCGCAGCTTGTAGGAGATTAAGCTGCGCCAAACATGATAGAAACAACCGGTCTGGTATGCAGAGCACAACTTCGTAGTTAGCGCTCGAACATGGTGAGCTCCCAGCGGTCCGCCGCAACATCGTGGCGCAGGATGTAGACTCTTTGGTCGTCGCCACGAACCTTGAAGTATTCGTGATCTGGATCAAGCCACCGGTCCAGGGTCTCGATCACCTCAACCTTGCGCTCGCCGAAAAAGAACCGTTGCGGTGCCTCATCTGCCCGATGACCGGCGTAGCACTGGACAGTAAGCCGAAGGGTATTTTCAGTCATGACTGCCTTTCATGATTACGTCTATCTTGTTCCTCGACATAGCATGGGTAAAACTATTTAAGCTACTAAAATGCGTGCAGGCTTGCTGACGCCGTGACAAGTTCGTGTTGAATAGCCACACACGTCAATGCCATGAGACCATCCCGGCTCACCGTAGTCTCTGACTCCGCTGCAAAACAAAACGGCCGCCTCGCGGCGGCCGCTAGCATAACCCTTAGTTTGTAATTTCGCTTTTCTATACTTTTCCCACTGCCTGGATTTGTCCGACCACTTCCGGGTTTGCAAGCGTCGTTAGGTCGCCCACATCCTGTTTATTGGATATGGCCGCCAGGACTCGGCGCATGATTTTTCCGGAACGTGTTTTGGGCATATCAGGCACGAACCAAACGTTCTTTGGCCGCGCGATCGGCCCGATCTCCTTCACAATGGCGTCGGAAACCCGTTTGCGTAGGTCTTCGGTTGCGTCCACGCCAGGCCTCAGGGATACATACAGATCGGGGACGATACCCTTGATGCTGTCGGAAACAGCGACCACCGCCGATTCCGCCACCTCCGGCACAACGAGTGCAGCCGATTCGAGCTCCTTGGTCCCGAGACGGTGTCCGGCTACGTTGATGACATCGTCAATGCGACCAAGGATACGATAGTACCCGTCCTTTGCCTCCACTGCGCCATCTCCGGCCAAGTACGGCCAATCGCGCCAGTCTTTGCTGTTCTTGTCCTTGCAGTACCGCGAGTAGTATACGTCGACAAAGCGGTCGGGGTCTCCCCATATCGTCTGCATGATGCCGGGCCACGGGTTGCGAACGCAGAAATTTCCGGCACCTGAGTTAGCCTGTATTTCTTTTCCCTTGTCGTCATAGATGACTGGATGGATGCCCG
>VRUB01000344.1 GCA_019456345.1 Nitrospira sp.
ATCACGTTTCTAAGGACAGTGATATTGAACGTCTGCTTCTGCTTGCGATCTCAACCGGTCGATGCAACACATGCGTTAAATCGTTCTGCCGGTGTCTCGAAGTCTAACGTTTTCCGAGGACGCTCGTTAAGCTCTCTGGCGACCTTGTTCAGGTGGGCCTGCGAGTGAATCGAGAGATCCGTGCGCTTCGGAAAGTACTGTCTCAGTAAGCCATTGATGTTCTCATTGGATCCGCGTTGCCAGGGACTCTTGGGATCGCAGAAGTACACATCGATGTCGGTGGCAAGACTAAACCGCTTGTGATCGGTGAGCTCTTTGCCTCGGTCCCAGGTCAGTGACTTATAGAGTTCCCTGGGCAACTTGTCCGCCTGTTTGATGAGCGCGTTAATGACGGTCTCAGTATCTCGACTGGCCACTTTCGCCAACATCACGTAGCGGGTATGACGTTCCACCAGCGTCGCAATGTAGGTGTTTTTAGAGCCGGCAATCAGATCGCCTTCCCAGTGTCCAGGCACGGCCCGATCTTCGACGGCAGCCGGCCGCTCCCTGATCGAGACCATATCGGGGATTTGCCCACGGCTGTCAGCCTTCGCCGTAGCGTGTCGAGATCGACGAATTGGGCGCTTGGAGCGAAGGTGTTGCTGGAGCTCCTTCTTAAGCGCACCACGGGCTTGAACAAATAGGCTGCGATAGATTGTCTCGTGAGACACGTGGTACGCCTCATCGTCTGGGTATGTGCGCTTCAGCCAACCGGCAATCTGCTCGGGCGCCCAGTTGCGCTTGAGCTTTCTCGCCACCGCCTGCCTCAGGCGCGGATGCATTGCCAGCTTACACGTCTTAGGCCGCAACGCCTCTTTCCAGGCTCGCTTATCGGCACCTACCGCTCGATATCGCCGGTAACCCCCGTTGCGACTGATCTCGCGGCTCACCGTCGATGGCGCACGACCCAGTGCATCTGCGATGGAGCGGATCGAGCGCCCCGCAACAAGTCCTCTTGAGATCTCTTCGCGCTCAACCAGCGTGAGTGCCCGCCTGGAACGGCATCTCGCTCGTGGACGAATGCCACCGAACGGCCTTAGATGATTAAAAATACACGAAGAGGGCTTGCCCAACATTCGCCCAATCGAGGTCAGTCCTTCCCCCTTCTGCCACCGATCCCAAAGTTCCGCACTTTGTGCCGCCGTAAACCCTAAACGCTGATACTTCTTTGCCATTGAAAACACCCCACCTCTTTCCTATAAGGTAAAGTGTTGCGTCGACCAGTTGAAATCGCCGCAGATAGTCGTCGTTCGCAAGTTACCAACCTACACACTGGCATGATCCCGCCCCCCGCATCGTCCTGCGTCAAATGGATAACACGCGCTGCCCA
>VRUB01000345.1 GCA_019456345.1 Nitrospira sp.
CGGTCATTCAAAGATGGTCTGACTGAGCAAATGAACTCCTTTGACGAATGTCGGCTTTCGCCTAGGAGCGGCCGGTCAGGTGATAGAATTCCGACAGGCAGAAAACGACCCGGAGCCGCCTTTCGAAGCATTGATGCTCCAATGTCTGCTTTCACAGACATAGCGGATCAATGATCGGACGTTTCCAGGTAAACTGTTGCACACATAAATGTTTGCGGTTCGCGCAAAATGTCCAATGGTGTCACGAGGTGGCTAGAGGAGCTTGGTCTAGGCAAATACCTGGCCGTCTTCGCCGAGAATGACATCGACACCGAACTCCTACTCCAGCTGACGGACGACGATCTCAAGGAGCTAGGGGTGGCCTCGCTCGGTCACCGAAAGAAGATGCTCAACGCTATCGGGATCCTGCGTTCCGAGGAGGTTCGAGTAGCTACATCTGATCTCCAATCTATCTCTGTTTCTATCGATAAGGCAGAGGCCGAGCGCCGCCAGCTCACGGTGATGTTCTGTGATCTCGTGGGCTCGACCGAGCTTTCCCAGCAGCTCGACCCCGAAGACCTTCGCGACGTGAATCGGGCCTACCAGGATGCTTGCAAGGCAGCCATCGAGCGGTATGACGGGTATGTTGCTCGATACATGGGTGACGGGGTGCTCGCCTACTTCGGCTACCCACAGGCGCACGAGGACGATGCTGAGCGGGCCATTCACGCAGGTCTGCGTGTAGTCGAATCGATGGCAGAGCTCAACGCGGCGGTGGGCGACAAGCAGGGCGTCGAGCTCGGTGTGCGCGTCGGCATTGCCACGGGGCCGGTGGTGGTGGGGGACCTCATCGGCGAAGGCGCCTCGCAAGAGAGCGCGGTGGTGGGAGAGACACCGAATCTTGCAGCTCGGCTACAAGGGATGGCCAGCACGAACAACGTGGTGATAGCTTCTAGCACTTACGACCTCGCCGGCGGGAGGTTCGAGTACGAAGAGCTCGGCACGCATGAAGTCAAGGGCATCGCCGAAGCCGTTCGGGTTTGGCAGGTAGTTGCTCCGAGCGTGGCGGAGAGCCGCTTTGAAGCACTGCACAGAGCCGGTGTCACGCCGTTGGTCGGTCGCGAACACGAGATTGGACTGTTGCTCGAGCGCTGGGAGTACGCCAAGGAAGGCGATGGTCAGGCGACATTCTTGTCAGGTGAGGCGGGCATCGGCAAATCTCGTATCAGTGAGACCCTGCGTGAACGCACGGCTACGGATGACCCAATCCGACTTCGCTACCAGTGCTCGCCCTATCACACGAACAGCGCACTGCATCCGGTCATCGAGCAGCTCGAGCGCGCCGCACGGCTCGAGAGTGAAGACTTACCGAAGGTAAAACTCGAAAAGC
>VRUB01000346.1 GCA_019456345.1 Nitrospira sp.
CATCGCTTTTCGGGGGCTCCGCAGCAGAACGGTGGTGAGAAACGCGGGATAGGGGTGGCGGAGGCGCGATCTGGGAGGTCAAAGTAGCCGAGAAGTAGCGGCGCCGCAGCGAAGATCATGATGTGCCGCGCAGAACGGGATTCTGAGACATAACGCTGCCGTTGCCGCCCGGTTCGCAAGTCGTTCTGATTGCCTTACCGCTCGCGCTACGAAGCGGGAAGTGGCGTCAGCGCCCTCAGCTTCCGGTACACCTCAGCGAATAGGTCCATGTAGGGATACCCGCTGGCCATGGAGATCCAGACTTTGCGGAAAGTGACGCGGACCTGGGCGCCGATCTTCAGAAGTTTGAGGCGGATCGTCCCGCACTGCGCTTTCTCGAGGTCGGTCCCTTCGAGCCCGACACGACGCAGTAAATGCATCAGGACGTAAGCCACGGTCGAGAAGTAGAGCCGGACCTGATTGCCGCGGAACTCCGAGGTACTCGTACGATCGGCGAATAGATCGAGCTGCTGCTCCTTGATGCGGTTCTCCATCTCCCCACGCGCGCAGTAGAGCTCCTCGTACAGCTCGCTTGCAGCGATCTCTTCCGAAGGGAGCGACGTGATGACGAAGCGGGGGTTCTCCCCTTTCGACAGTTGCTCGGCCTTGCCGACCACTCGCCTCTCCCGAGTCCACGTTTCCAGTGTCTGGTAGCGGAAGTCTTTGTAGACCCGGGAGGGCTTGCCGGTTTCCTCATACTGTTTCTTGGCGTCCTCGAGCTCCTCGGCGATCTGTTCCTTCAGACGCTTGTTTTTGGCGATCCCGAGCACGTAATCGACCTTGTTTTCCTCGCACCAGGTCATGATCGGGTCGCGGCAGAAGCCAGAATCTCCGCGGACAATGAGTTCCACCTCCGGCCAGGCTTCGCGCAGACGCGGGACAATCCGCTTCAGCTCTTCGACCGTTCCCTTCGAGGCGTCGATGTTCGAGGGACGCAGCTTCGCGCACAGAGGAAAGCCTTCACAGAACGCGTAGAGCGGTAAGTAGCAGTATTCACGGTAGTAGCCATGAAAGAAACGATCTTCCTGCTCTCCATGAAGCGGGTCGTCTGTCGCATCGAAGTCCAGGGTCAGGCGCCTCGGAGTCTCCCGCTGCGCCTCGATGAAGACCTCCAGAAGGAAATCGTCGACCAACTCCGGCTGGATGGCGATCTTCTTGTAACGACTCTTCTCATCGGCGTCCTCAGGCGTCAGCTCCAAGCGGTTCAGGGTGCTCTTGCCGGCCAGGGGCTTGCCGCGGTCGCGCTCATACTGTCGATTCTGTCCCGTCGGATCGGCCTTCCCGACCAAGGTCGCCAGCAGAGGATCCTTTCGTAGCTCGTCGTGGT
>VRUB01000347.1 GCA_019456345.1 Nitrospira sp.
GGTCAATCAGACGGACCCGCTCGGCCCTCACAGGCCTCCGCTTTCGTAATCTTTGCGGGCCCCATAGGAGCGGATGAAGGCCTCCACGGCGTGCTCAGCTTCGGGTGTTAGGTCGAGAAACTCCACCCCAGTTTGGTAGTACAGGACGCCGTCCGGCTCGCGGTGACTCACTCGGCTGTGCACTACGCGACACCGAATGGTCACAGGCTCCCCTGGAGTCGGCAGATCGAGAAAGCAGGGGGCATCGACGCGAAGCATGCCCTGATGCTCCATGAGTGCTCCCCTGGCGCTGAGATCAAGCACCTCCGCCTCCTGGGGTATAGTCATAGCCCCCGTGACACCGCGAATGTGAAAGCGGGGAACCCTCCGGACTTGAGTCTCCTTGTTCATAAGGTCTCTCCAGGGTGTTTTCTCACCAGCGTCAGCTCACTATTCTCCCGGCCCTCCGAGTATCAGGGACATGAAGAACCGAGAAAATCTAACCCGGTCCTGAAAATCAACTCCTGCTCCCCATCTGGCTGCACCTCTGCCCGGTGGATCGCCGACCAGACCACGCGGAACCGCAACCTCGTTTCACGCCCTGCCAGGGTGAGGACCAGCTCAAGAATGGTGTCAGGTCGGATGACCTCGGCATGCTCAATCAGCGCCCCCCCCAGACTGAGGTTCAGGACCGACACCTCTCCGATGCCATTTATCCGCCCCTTGGTTTTGCCTCCCACGACACCTCGGGGATATCGCCGCTTGCTGTCTCCCTGTTCTTTTCCCACTGCACGTCCTTGGCCACTATGGTGAGTCCCACACACCCCTGGTGCGTGGCTCGTGGTAATCTCGGAGATACGAAGTGCAAAGGGCATACCACATAAACAACGGCTTGAACTTCAATGAGATAAAGGCTTCCCAGGGTCCTCATTGACCGATTTTCGGCAGGGGGAGGTGACCGCAAGCGCGCCGCCGAACGGGAAATGTTAGGAACTGTTCCTGAAGCTCCAGCGTGAGGCGAAAGGGTGATCCAGTGAGCGCTGGGTGAGGTGCAGATTACAACCAGTAACCTCCGGGGAAAGGATTTGTAGTTGTAACCTTCCCAGGGGGTCGGAGGCCTGGACGCGACAACCACGGGGGATGGATCAGGCTCTTGACACCACCCGGCGCCCCCGCCGATACTTAAGCCCTCCGGAGGAGAGTGAGGGATGGAATCGGGATAGCGATAACCTCTAGCCCACTTCCGGCACAATCGTTGGCACACCACACACTCAGACGCCCTCTCTGGCCTAGTACGGTCTTGGAGGGCGTTTTGCTTTTTAGAGCCAAGCAAGATTCAGGCGTAGCCTGCGAAGGTGCCATCACAAAGAAAAAGAGGG
>VRUB01000348.1 GCA_019456345.1 Nitrospira sp.
CTCTAAAAAGACGAATTCGATGTCTTCTGCGTAGGTAGACATATGAATAACCCCGGCTCTAGTGGATTGACTCCAACGTTTGGTGCCCTCTTTTGGCGGCGGCGATGATGTCGTCGGGTTTTGCTTTCCAATTGAAGGGCGCGGGGTTCTGGTTGTGCTCGGCGACGAATCTGTTGATGGCGGCCTGGAGGTCGGCGAGGGAGTGGAACACGCCGCGCTTGAGCCGTCGCCGGGTAAGCGTGGCAAAGAACCCCTCGACGGCGTTGAGCCACGACGATGAGGTGGGCGTGAAGTGGAAGGTCCAGTTGGGATGGCGCGCTAGCCAGGCGCGGACCTTGGGATGTTTGTGGGTGGCGTAGTTGTCTACGATGGCGTGGACCTCGCGGCCGGAAGGGAGGGTGCGGTTGACCTCGTTGAGGAAACGGATGAACTCCTTGTGCCGATGGCGCTGCATATTGCGTCCGATCACCGTGCCGTCGAGGATGTTGAGCGCCGCGAACAGCGTCGTCGTTCCGTGGCGCTTGTAGTCATGGGTCATCGTCGCGCGGCGCCCCTTCTTCATCGGCAAGCCGGGCTGGGTGCGATCGAGCGCCTGGATCTGGCTTTTCTCGTCGATCGAGAGCACCACCGCGTGGTCGGGCGGGTTGACGTAGAGGCCGATCACGTCCCTGACCTTTTCGGCGAAGGCCGGATCACGCGACAGCTTGAACTGCCGGAAGCGGTGCGGGACGAGGCCGTGAGCGGCCCAGATCTTCTGCACCGTGGAGACGGCGAGCCCGACCGTCTCGGCCATCGCCCGGCCGGTCCAGTGAGTGGCCTCGTGCGGCGGCGGTTCAAGCGTGATCGCCACGACCCGCTCGACGGTCTCCCGCTCCACGGGCGCCTTTCCCGGTGGCCGAGTCTTGTCGCGCAGCAGGCCATCGACGCCTTCCTCCATGAAGCGCTCCTGCCAGCGCCAAACGCAGGTCTTGGACTTGACGGTCTCGCGCATGATGGCGCTGACGCCAAGCCCGTCGGCGGTCAACAGAACGATGCGGGCGCGCCAGACATGCTTCTGGGGCGCGGTTCGGTCCCGGATGGTCGCTTCGAGCCGCTGACGATCCGACGGACTGACGGTGATCGAGATTCCTGTGCGCATGCCGCAGACTCGCACAGACCCATCAAACTGGGAATCCACATTCGGACTCTTCAGTTTCGGTCAATCCACTAGGTGCCAAAATGGTGGTTTTCATGAACCACAGGGAAACAGGAGCCGTCCATGAACGAAGTTATCACGATTGGTGTTGATCTTGCGAAGAACGTTTTTCAGGTACATGGCGTTGGCACTGATGGTGGTGTGGTCTT
>VRUB01000349.1:0-993 GCA_019456345.1 Nitrospira sp.
CTTAAAATGATGGATCAACGACTCCATATCGTCCTTGATTTCTTCCCGCGTGGGCGGCACCAGCTTATGATCGTCAACGATCACCGGCCCCAGGTTTTCGCGCAACCATTTCACACATTGGCGTACGATGTGGTTAGATTGGCGCATTTCCTCGATACGTACCAGATAGCGATCATAGCAATCTCCATTAGCGCCAACCGGGATGTCGAAATCTAAACGATGATAGACCTCGTAGGGTTGTTTCTTGCGGAGATCCCATTCAACACCCGATCCACGCAGCATTGGACCTGTGAAACCTAGTTGTAGCGCGCGTTCAGGCGGCACTACCCCGATACCTACTGTGCGCTGCTTCCAGATACGATTATCGGTCAGCAGTGTTTCGTAGTCGTCGACGCGCTTGGGAAAGCGCTCGGTGAAGTCCCAAATGAAGTCGAGCAATGAGCCTTGCCGATTTGCATTGAGGCGCTTGACGTCGTTTTCGTTGTGCCACTTAGAGGGTTGGTATTGAGGCATCCTCTGCGGAAGATCGCGGTAGACACCACCAACACGATAGTACGTCGCGTGCATCCGTGTCCCCGAGACGGCTTCATAGCAATCCATGAGGTCTTCGCGCTCACGAAAGCAGTAAAGGAATACCGTCATGGCCCCGATATCGAGGCCGTGGGCACCAAGCCACATGAGGTGGTTCAGGATGCGCGTGATCTCGGAGAACAGGACGCGGATGTACTGGCCGCGCAGCGGCACCTCGATGCCCAGCAGCTTCTCCACCGCCAGCGCAAAGGCGTGCTCCTGGCACATCGGCGCGACGTAGTCGAGGCGGTCGAAGTAGGGCAGTGCCTGGAGATAGGTCTTGTACTCGATCAGCTTCTCGGTGCCGCGGTGCAACAGGCCGATGTGCGGGTCGGCGCGGGCGATGACCTCGCCGTCGAGCTCCAGCACCAGGCGCAACACGCCGTGGGCCGCCGGGTGCTGGGGCCCGAAGTTTATGGTGTA
>VRUB01000349.1:1003-1339 GCA_019456345.1 Nitrospira sp.
AGTTCTTGATCTCGACCTCGGCCATCACCCGTTCTCGTCGGCCTTTTCGTCGCCCGGGAGCAGATAGCTCGCGCCCTCCCATGGGCT
Source organism: Nitrospira sp. (assembly GCA_019456345.1). GTDB lineage: Bacteria > Pseudomonadota > Gammaproteobacteria > Acidiferrobacterales > SPGG2 > VRUB01. Next base: position 1,091 of record VRUB01000349.1, read on the forward strand.
CATGAAGTCGAAATCTCGGAATTCCTGCACCAGCGACACGGGCTCGTAAACGATCCGCTTCTGATCGTCGTCGTAGCGCATCTCGAGGTAGCCGGTGAGGGGAAAGTCCTTGCGCTGGGGGTGCCCCTGGAAACCGTAATCGGTGAGTATGCGGCGCAGGTCCGGGTGATCCGAGAAGAACACCCCGTACATGTCCCAGACCTCGCGCTCCAACCAGCCGGCAGTCGAGTAAACGCCCGTGACCGAGGG
>VRUB01000350.1 GCA_019456345.1 Nitrospira sp.
CTACAAAGCATCATCGCGAGCGGACCCTGAGGGCCGGTGCGAGCCGCGGCTACACGCTGATAGAACTCGTCACCGTAATAGTGATCCTTGGCATCCTCGCTGCGTTCGCTGTGCCGCGGTTTGCCGATCACCAGGTCTTCGAGGAACGCGGCTTTTACGAAGAAGTCGTCGCAGCGCTTCGTTACGGGCAGAAAATTGCCGTTGGCAGCGGTTGTCCCGTCCAGATAAGCATCGATGCCAGCGGCTACGCTCTGGCACAGCAGACTGTCCTGGCTAATCGCTGCGATCCCGGCGATGTCAGCTGGGCGGTCCCCGTTTTGCTGCCGGACGGACAGGCCGCCGCGGGCACGACACCCGCCGGTGTCACCCTCGGACCCGTTGTCACTTACGAGTTCGACGGGCTCGGGCAAACCGACCTGGGCAGCGACCTGACCGTCAGCGTTGGCTCCTGGAGTCTGATCGTGCAGGCTCAAAGCGGCTACGTCCTGACGCCGTAACGGTCGCCGAATGAGCATGCGCAGGCAAGCCGGCACCACCCTGATCGAGCTGGTGATTGCCATCGTCATCGTCAGCATCGCTGTCTCGGCGGTGCTTATGGTGTTTTCCATGAATGTCGGGTACAGCGCCGATCCAATGATACGGTATCAGGCCGTGGCCATCGCGGAAGCCTATCTGGAAGAGATTTCTCTCAAGGCCTTTGCCGACCCCGGCGGCGGCGACGGCGAGGCCAGCCGCGACTTGTACGACGACGTCGATGACTATCACGGCCTCGTCGATGTCGGCGCGCGCAATCAGTTCGATGCTGCTTTGCCGGGCCTGGGTGATTACACGGTCTCCGTCACCGTCACGCAGAGCGCGCTTCCTTCAATCGCAGCAAGCGACAATTATCTGATCAACGTAACCGTAACGCACGCAGCAAACATCAATTTCACGCTCAGCGCATACCGCCCCAACTTTTGAATATCATGAAAGCGCAGTCAGCCGGCTTCACATTGATCGAGCTGATCGTCACCATGACGATTATGGTCATCATTGTCTCGTTCGGCGCTTTTATGATTTCCGGTCCCGTTAGCGGCTTCAACGACCAGGCCCGGCGGGCAGAACTCGTGGATTCAGCCGAATCCTCGCTGCGGCGGATTGGCCGCGATGTACGCCGCGCACTCCCCAACAGCGTGCGCATCACGACTAACGGATCGATCACGGCGCTCGAACTGCTGAATGTTGTTGAAGGTGTTCGTTACCGCGCTGGCCCGCCTCCGGGTGACGCGAACGCACGGTTGATCTTTAACACAGCCGATGGGGCTTTTAACAGTATCGGACTTTTTAACGCGAT
>VRUB01000116.1:0-359 GCA_019456345.1 Nitrospira sp.
GAAGGAGTTTCGTGGATTTACCCCGGTTTTCGACAGACTGATCGTGATCCAGTGGTATGCGTGAACTGGGAAGACGCAAAAGCTTATGTCGCATGGTTGTCGCAAGAGACGGGAGAGACATACCGACTACCCAGTGAGGCTGAGAGGGAATATGCTGCGCGGGCAGGAGTGGCCGACCGATATTTCTTTGGAAACTCGGTGAGCATGCTCTGCAAATACGGCAACGGCGTGGATGCCAGTTCAAGCTTTAAATGGCAGAACAAAAAATGTAAAGACGGATATGGGGCTCGTACGGCTCCCGTCGGTAGTTTCCTGCCTAACAAATTCGGTTTGTACGACACCATCGGAAACGTGTGGGA
>VRUB01000116.1:369-7277 GCA_019456345.1 Nitrospira sp.
GTGTGGGAATGGCTAGAGGATTGCTGGAACGATAACTATATCGGTGCACCGGCGGACGGAACAAGTTGGAACACAGGTGATTGCAGTATGCGTGGTACTCGAGGGGGATCCTGGCTAAACGATCCAAGGTTCTTGCGTTCGGCACACCGCAATAGCCTTTATTATACATACAGAAAATACAATACCGGGTTTCGCGTCGTGAGAGGAATCGCAGACTAACTGACAAAAGCCTCTCGATCACGCCCACTAACTTTTCACGAGACGTGCCGCCGCTCAAAAACGACTATGCATCCATGAGTCCAAGTACCACACAAGCGTTGCAATCTGAGCCTAACAAGGCGCTCCACCGAACCGTGAACGGCGCGGCTGAAGCCGCACCCGATGCCACAGCACACGCGGAGAACCGGGCGCGGCTGGAGTACGCCGTCAGGCGGTGGGGTCGATCGAACTAGGCAAACTTCGTCATGACAATGAAGGAACATTCATGGATTAAAAGCACGGATGTGCTGTCTATATTTCCAACGTTCGTGTGGAAAGTTTAGCTTCGGGCCAAGTTTTACGAAGAGGTAAACAAGAGCATCCTCACAGCTCTTAACAGAATGCGTCGGCGTTCGTCGGAACTGACGCCCGGAAAGGCGTGGCAGTCGAATCAAGAAATTCACAAACTGGAGGAATTTCGCGATTTCATCTTATACGTCAACGACACCGTAAAGACCGCCCTGCAGTTCTTGAAAATCGGCTATGATGCCTTCGAGATTACCGGTTGCTGGGTCAATATAAATGCACCCGGTACATCACACAGGATTCATAGTCATCCCAATAATTTTCTAAGCGGGGTCTACTATGTGCAGACTCAGACAGGGGCCGATACCATCAACTTTCACGATCCGAGAATTCAGACGAACATCATCAGGCCTCCTGTCACGAAGCTCACTGCCGGGAACACGGATCAGGTCGTCGTAAGTGTGCGAAATGGGACCCTTCTTGTTTTTCCGTCCTATTTACAACATTCAGTTGATCCCAATAAGAGCGACGAGGAACGGATAAGCGTGAGCTTCAACATTATGTTCTCTTCATTCACAGAAAACCTCAGCAAACCTTTATGGTGAATACCGTTTGACATGCTGCCTACTGCGGTGCTGTTAGCGGGTGAGAAAGCATGGATTCACCTAATCCAGGGGGCGACGGATCATGGCTGACGAAACTTCTGAGGCCACCGAAGCAGCTATCGTTATTTGGTTTCGCCGTCTAAATCTCGTACAAAGTCCACAGCGTAAAACGCTGCGATTCATGCACTGGGACATGTCGGTTCTCTCCTGCGAAATGAGACTAGTTTGTCAAGCAATAACTTTTGGCAATGTCGGGGAAAGGAAAAAGATTGAGGCTTAATCATTAACATTAAGTGGTGAAGTTTGCATTGAATTGTGGGGGTCATGAGTAACAACGATCCAGGCATCAGGAAGGCACAGCCTGCCGACACACCAAAAATGAAGAACTGCGTTAAGGCCGCCTACCGCCATTACATTGCCCGGATGGGAAAGCCGCCTGGCCCTATGCTCGACGACTACTCGGAAGTCGTGCGGAAACATCAAGCATTCGTCGCGGAACTGGATGGCCAGGTTGTCGGCGTGCTTGTACTAATCCTGCGGGACGACGGAATACTTCTGGACAATTTTGCGGTCCCGCCGGAATATCAGGGTCAGGGCCTTGGCCGAAAGCTTGTCGAGTTTGCGAAATCCGAAGCACGCAATCAGGAATTTTCTCATCTCGATCTTTATACTCATGAGTGTATGGCGGAGAACATCGAGATGTACAAGCGGCGCGGGTACGTTAATACCGAGAGGCGAACGGTGCGGGGATACCAACGTGTCTACATGCGCAAGTCCTTGCCGAAACTCGCCGACTAGGAGCCTGTCCGAGTAATGTTTTTGCCCGTTAACGACCTCCAGGCAATCCTGGACACGCGCTTCTTTGGTTCTGACAAAGCCCACTGTATCAATGTTGTTGGCGACAATGTGGCGTCCTACCCCAACTGTTGCATCGCAAAAGTGACTCCTCGGACAGGCTCGTAGCCAATCATTTTACTTCAGACCCGGGCGAATCAACGTGATGTGCGTTGATTGTCGCGCAGCGCCGCCCAGATACGCTCCGGCGTAATGGGCATATCGAGGTGCGTGATGCCAAAGTCGGATAGGGCATCGATGACGGCGTTCACCACCGCCGGCGGTGCACCCACCGCGCCGGCCTCACCGGCACCCTTGATGCCGAGCGGATTGTTCTTGCACGGCACATCCTCGTTCAGCACCAAATCGACGAAAGGCACGTTGTCGGCACGCGGCAGCCCGTAGTCCGTGAACGAGCCGCTGAGGAGCTGACCAGTCTCCTCGTCGTACACACAGCGCTCGATCATCGCCTGACCGATACCTTGCACAACGCCGCCGTGGATCTGCCCCGCGAGCAGTAGCGGGTTGACGACGGTGCCGAAATCGTCGGCCACCGTATAGCGCAGGATCTCCGCCGTGCCCGTCTCGGGATCGATCTCGAGCTCGCAGATGTGGCAACCATTCGGAAAAGTGCGGGCCTTCGGACTGAAGGTTTCTGCAGCGGACAAGCCGGGGGGCTCGCCCTCGGCCAGGTAGCGCGACTCGTGCGCGGCTGCCGCCACCTCGGGAAGCGCGAGCCGCCGATCGGTGCCGGCGACCTCGAAGATGCCGTCTACAAAACGGATGTCCGCGGTTGCGGCCTCCAGAACCTCCGCGGCGATGCGCCGCCCCTTTTCGATCACCGCATCAGCCGCCTGCGCGCAGGCGACACCGCCAACCGGTAGCCCACGCGAGCCGCCGGTACCGCTTCCCGTCGCGATGAGGTCGGTATCGCCCTGCACGACGCGCACCCGCTCGATGGCTACGCCGAGGCGGTCCGCTACGACTTGTGCGAGCGCCGTCTCGTGCCCCTGGCCGTTCGACTGACTGCCGATAAGCACCTCGACGTTGCCCTCGGTGTCGACACTCACCTCGGCGCCCTCCTCCGGGTCACCGCCACAGGCCTCGATATAATAAGCGAGTCCGATCCCGCGCAACCTGCCCTTCGCCCGCGCCGCTCGCGCGCGGTTGGGAAACCCTTTCCAGTCCGCGCGTGCGAGCGCCATATCCATCGTGCGTGCGAACTCGCCACTGTCGTAGTCGAGCCCCATGGCTGTGCGGTAGGGCATGGCCTGCGACGATACGAAGTTGCGCCGGCGAAGCTCCACCGGCCCCAGCCCGATCTCGCGCGCCGCCGCATCGACCATGCGCTCGAGCAGGTGCGCCGCTTCGGGCCGGCCAGCGCCCCGGTAGGCATCCACCGGCGCCGTATGCGTAAACACGCCGGTCACCTCCACGTGCACCGCAGCGAAGGTGTATACCCCGGGCAACATTACGGCGTAGAGATCCGTGGGAATGAATGGTGCAAAGTTCGACAGGAACGCGCCCAAGTTGGCAATCGTACGCACCCGCAGTGCCAGGAAGCGGCCATCAGCATCGAGGGCCAGCTCGGCATCGGCCACATGATCGCGGCCCTGGGTGTCGGAGACGAAATCATCCGTGGAGCGCTCGCCGGTCCATTTCACGGGGCGGTTGAGCGCGCGCGCCGCAAACAGCACGAGCGCATGCTCGGGGTAGAGGAATATCTTCGTCCCGAAGCTGCCACCCACATCGGGGGTCACAACGCGGAATCTGTCCTTGGGGAGCTTGAAGACATGCTCGGCGAGCTGCTCTTGCAGAAGATGCGGTCCCTGCGAGGGCGTTTGCAGCGTGAAGCGCTGACCGTCCCATTCTCCAAGGGCCGCGCGCGGTTCCAGCGGATTGACAATGATGCGGTTGTTGACGATCCGCTTTTTCACGACCCGTGCCGCCTTTTCGAATGCGGCGTCGGTCCCGGCACGATCGCCTTTCTCCCAGCGGAAGCAAATATTGCCAGGCGCCTGCGGCCAGACGTGCGGCACGTCCGCGGTGATCGCCGTGGCCGTGTCGACGATCACCGGCAAGTCCTCGTAGTCTATGTCAATGAGCTCGGCGGCATCCCGCGCCGCATCAATCGTCTCTGCGACCACCATGGCCACCGCCTCGCCCACGTGGTGCACCAGAGCTTCGGCCAGCAGCGGGCGCGGCGGGGTGACGAGCGGTTTACCGTCCATCTGCTTGAGAGGTACCAGGCAAGGGATGGTGCCGAGGCCCGCCGCCTTCACATCCTCGCTGGTGTAGACAGCCAGCACTCCGGGGGCAGCGCGCGCCGCAGCGGTGTCGATCGCGCGTATGCGTGCGTGCGCGTGGGGTGAGCGCAAGAAGTACGCCCGCACCTGCCCCGGCACGTGCAAATCGTCGGTATAACGGCCCGCGCCAGTCAGGAGCCGCGGGTCTTCGAGGCGGCGCACGCCTTGGCCAATGCCGAATTGTCCCATAGTTGTTTAGCTCGTATCTTTCGAGACTGCTTTAGGAGAAAATTATAAGTTAGGATTTCCGGAAGCTCGTAGAAATTCCCTCGCAGACCGTGAACATTGATTACCGGGGAAACCGAGCAGAGATGCTACAACCCGTTTGTTCCTTTTATTTTGAACACATGCTTGCGCTTATCCAGAGCCGTTGACCATGAAACGAACCTATCGGGCCCTGACTGGTTCAGCGATTGTCCTCAGCATTATTATTGTTGCTGCTGTTTGCTGGCACTCCCTAGAGGAGATCCATTATCTAAAATCCTTTTATCCATCGCAGTTTAGCGTGGAAGAAGCGTTCTATGCCAGCGCAGTGGAGCTAGTCAAAATAATCATCATCAGCCTGCCATTTTTCTTAATCATTGGTACTGGCTTATATGTGCTGCGTCATATTACCAGGGAGTCTTAATTGCAATCATTGTATCCAGCTTCAAAGTAGGAAACTGACCGTGAGCTCCAAGTGGGTTCCACAGAGACGGTCCTACTTACGCAGGGACCCTCGTTTTATCGGGGGCGTCCATTCTTTATTGCAGGCATTCCCCGCGCGCAAACTGGAACCCTCGTGTGGCCCGGAGCACGGATAACGCATCGACATGACGGGGCTTACTGCAAAGCTCAGGAGCTGGTTGCGCAGACCCGCAATACCGACCGACAAACGGCGCTGGTCGGCGCGCGTTGTGATCAAGTACGCGTTAATACAGGTGCCCGGGACCATTTTGCTGGTACTGGTACTGTTGCTGGCCAAAGAGCCGCTGGGCATACCGGTCTGGGTGCTGTGGAGTATTCTCGGGTTCTGGGTCACGAAGGATGTCCTCCTGTTTCCCTTCCTCTGGCGCTCCTATGATCCCGACTTTCCGGCGGAAGCACACTCCCTGGTCGGCGCCATCGGTGTGACCACGGAACGCCTGGCCCCGTCGGGCTATGTGCAGGTACGGGGCGAGCTTTGGCTGGCGCAAGCCGTAGGCGGCCGAATTAGCAAGGGACAACGCGTGCGCGTTCGCCAGATGCGCGAGCTTACGCTGATCGTGGAGCCCGTGGCCTTGGCCGGTAATGGCGACCCTCGAGCTGTCCCACCAAGCCCGCGCCCACGGCGATGAACCCAAGCTGATGCGGGACCGCACCGTATAATTCACCCGTCCAAGACGGTGACGTTGGCAGCCGTCGTCCTGTTGGCTGCGTGCTCGGAAGACGGTAACGATCAACCGTATCTCAAGCTCAGCGCAAGCACTTAGCGCTCCGACAGCGCAAGCCGCACGCCCAGGCCGATCAAGACCGTCCCGCTGACAGCTTCAAGGCGCCGCCTGATGTGCGGGCGGGTGACTATCGAACGCGCGCGGTCGAGCACAGCGGCTAACGCGGTCAACCATACCAGGCCCATGGTGGCATGGATACCTGCAAGCAGCAGCGACTTTGCAAAGACCGGATCACCGACATTAATAAACTGCGGCAGAAAGGCCAAGTAGAACACGGCGACCTTGGGATTGAGGACGTTGGTCAAAAGACCTTCGACAAAGGAGTGCCACGCGCTTTCATCACGCTGTGTTTTGCCAGCAGGCGCAACGCCCTCCCTGCCCCGGCGAAACGCCCGCGCTAACGACTGCAGACCCAACCACACCAGGTAGGCGGCGCCAGCGACCTTCAAGACCTGAAAAGCGAGCACAGAATGCGCCAGGATGACCGAGAGTCCGAGCGCCGAAAGTGTTGCATGCACGAATAGACCCGAGCAGATGCCGACGGCTGTCATAATGCCATCGCGGCGATTGCCGGCTACGACGTTTCGGATCACGAGCATGGTATCCGCACCGGGACTGATAGTGAGTGCGGCCGCCACAGCGATAAAAGTCAGAAGTTGAACGTCGATCATATCAGGGTCTCACCACCGCGTTGCACGCGCCATTCCCCCGCATGAAAAAGAGTTCAACACGGCCATATCCATGATGTCGACCTTGTGTTATACGCCCACAGTTGTATAAAGTGAAGGCAATCGACAAGAACAACAGCGGCTACAGTCCCGATAGATGGATCGCCAGACACAAGCCTATGCCTTCGCCCTGACTGCCGTATTGTTCTGGTCCACAGTGGCGACGGCCTTCAAACTCTCGCTTCGCCATCTGGATCCTGCTCAGCTCCTGTTCTATGCCAATATCGTCTCAATTATCACCTTGTTTCTGGTCCTGCTCGTGCAGAAAAAACTGCACCTGCTTGCACAATACTCAAAATACGATCTTGCGCGCGCGGCCGCGCTAGGGTTCCTGAATCCGTTCCTCTACTACACGGTTCTTTTCAAGGCCTACGATTTACTGCCAGCGCAAGAGGCGCAACCTCTTAATTACACGTGGGCAATCATGCTGGCGCTTCTATCTATCCCGCTGCTCAAGCAGCGATTGGGTCTGAAAGAGTTTGGTGCGATCGTCGTCAGCTACTTCGGTGTCGTAGTGAT
>VRUB01000012.1 GCA_019456345.1 Nitrospira sp.
GATGTCAAACTGATTATCATACGTGCCGCTGATGTCCCGACTTATGTGCAATATGGAGCGGCCGATATCGGGTTTGTGGGCAAAGATGTGCTTATGGAACATGATGGCGACGACCTGTACGAACTTATGGACTTGCGTATCGCGCGTTGTCGCCTGATTGTCGCCGAGCCGGATCAACTGGCGGCGCGTGATGACCCACGAAACTGGACCCGTCTACGCATTGCCACCAAATATGTGAAAACGACACGGCGGCACTTTGCTGCCAAGGGAATACAAACTGACATCATCAGGCTATACGGATCTATGGAGTTGGCACCACTCGTCGGCTTGTGTGATTGTATCGTGGATCTCGTTAACACAGGTGGGACACTCAAAGCCAATGGATTGGTGGAGGTCGAGCATATCGCGGATATCAGCGCGCGGCTCGTGGCTAACAGGGCGTCAGCCAAAATGAAGCACGCGGCTATCAAGGATCTCGTCAAAAGGCTGGCCGAGTCAGTGCAATAGGGCGCAATGCAGACGCTAAGGCTTCGCATGCTCAACAGCCGAGATCACGGGTTCGAGGCTGAGTTCGAGCGGCTGTGCAACCGTGCCCGCGACGATGACGGGCGCGTCGAGGACACGGTTCGTGAAATCCTCACGCGCGTGCGCGCACAAGGTGATTCGGCAATCTTGGAGTACACACGCCGTCTTGACGAGCATGACGTCGCCACGGTGGCCGAGCTCGAGGTAACGCGCGAGCGTATTGGGCAGGCAGCCGCATCGCTGCCACCCGCGCAAAGGGAGGCACTGCAGCATGCAGCAAGCCGCATACGTGATTATCACGAAAGGCAGCGCCTCGAATCCTGGCGTTATGAGGATGGAGAGGGCACGTTGCTGGGGCAGCAGGTTATGCCACTGGAGCGCGTGGGCATTTACGTTCCGGGCGGCAAGGCCGCATACCCATCTTCCGTGCTGATGAACGCATTGCCTGCCAAGGTGGCCGAGGTGCCCGAGGTTATCATGGTGGTGCCAGCACCGGCGGGAGAATTGAATGATATGGTATTAGCGGCCGCCCATATTGCCGACGTTGACCGCGTCTTTGCTATCGGTGGCGCGCAGGCGATTGCCGCACTTGCCTATGGCACCGAGACCGTACCCCGCGTGGACAAGATCGTAGGGCCAGGCAACGCTTATGTGGCCGCCGCCAAGCGCGCCGTGTTCGGCGACGTGGGCATTGACATGATTGCGGGTCCGTCGGAAGTCGTGGTTGTGTGTGATGGGCAAACCGACCCTGCCTGGGTGGCGATGGATTTGTTTGCTCAGGCTGAGCATGATGAAAATGCCCAGGCAATTCTTATTAGTCTGGATGAATCCTTCACCGAGCGCGTGCATGGCGCGATCGAGCAGTTGCTCGATGGTATGGAGCGCCGGTCAATCATTACGGCGGCGCTGGAGCGCCAAGGTGCCTTGATTACGGTCGATGGGCTGAGCGAGGCCATTGACCTTGTTAACCGTCTCGCGCCCGAGCATCTCGAGCTTTCGATTGCCGATCCGCTTCCGGTTGCACAGCGCGTGCGTCATGCAGGAGCGATCTTGATGGGACGTTATACGGCGGAAGTGCTGGGTGATTATTGCGCCGGCCCGAATCATGTACTGCCAACTTCTGGGACAGCGCGATTCAGCTCCCCGCTTGGTGTGTACGATTTCCAGAAACGCACAAGCCTGGTGTCTTGTAGTCAGGAAGGTGCAGCACGGCTTTCCCGGACCGCGGCGGTGCTGGCGCGTGGCGAAGGACTGTCGGCCCATGCCCGTTCGGCGGAATACAGGATCAAGAAAAAGTAGCAAGTAGTGGAAGTGGCAAGGAGTAAGGTGAAAAGATGGTTATGGTTTCTGTCTGCTGAATTGCCAATTGCGGCTTGTACTACGCGGAGCACAAAATAGTTCACACACTGTCACTCGCCGGCGCCAGCACCCGGCTCCCGGGTTTGCATCCTCGGCTGCGTGGACGGGACTTTCTGCGCTACCCGCCCTCGGTTCGCTTGAAAGCCCGGGGTTCACCCTCCCTGGTGAACCCGGTCAGCGGGGTGAAGGCCCGCGGGACCTTCATCTTATCCCGCCTCACCCCGGCACCACTCCTCGCCTTTGCTGGGCGCGTCCCGGAGCCTCGCGACGAGCCTTTCATCGCTGTGCCCCTGCGCTTCACTGTCCCTGCGTCGCTTGCGTACCGGCCCAAGCCTTCCTGGCTTGGGCGTTCGCCGGGACAACAGTGCACTGGACTGTTGTCTTTTTCCGGCTCACCCTGCAACGCTCGACAATCTCACCGAGAGCGAAATTGGACCGCCGTTACCGACCCGCAGGGGGCACGCCACGGATGGCGGGCATCAACGCCCGGGGCGCAGCGTCTGCGGCAAGCCCACTCAGCGGGACGGCGATTCACCGGACACTCGTCTTCTCCCGCCTCGCCCTGTCTGCCCCCCCTTGCGGGGCTTTGCCCGGGTCTGCGGCGGGGCTCCACCGCTTACCGGTGGCTGACACCGGCGAGCCTCGAACGGGACGTACTTCATGATCTGGGTAGTAACAATTCTTCGCGTCTTCGCGTCTGTGCGTTGGGGGTTTTATTGTGCGGTCTCGGCGATTTCTGCGGTGAGTCCGTGCAATTCGAGGTCAGCGTTGCAGATCTTGCGGCAGCTCGTGCTGAATCAGCGGCAGAATCTTGGCATAGATCTGCGGGTTCCCGGCAATCACGTTACCGGTTTCGAGAAAGTCGTGGCCTTCGGCGAGGTCGCTGATGAGGCCACCAGCTTCCTCGATCAGCAGGCAGCCCGCTGCAATGTCCCAGGGACTCAAGCCAAACTCCCAGAAACCGTCGAGACGTCCACAGGCCACATGAGCCAGGTCGAGCGCCGCCGAGCCTGCACGACGAACACCACTGGTGCGTGTCAACAGGACACGGAAGGTGTCGATCCAGGTATCGAGGTATTTCTCGACCCGGAACGGGAAACCGGTAGCGAGGAGGGCGAACTTCAGGCTCCCGACCTGGCTTACGCGCATGCGCCGCTCGTTCAGTTGGGCCCCGCTGCCGCGGCACGCGGTAAAGAGCTCGTTGCGCAACGGGTCGAACACAACCGCTTGCTCCAGCCGCCCACACCGCTGCAGCGCGATTGCCACCGCGAACTGGGGGTAGCCATGGAGGTAATTGGTTGTGCCGTCGAGCGGGTCGATGATCCACAGGTAATCGTTGCCTTGGTGGCGCCCGCTCTCCTCGGCGAGAATGGCGTGGTCCGGGTAAGCCGACTGAATCACATTGATGATCTGCGTCTCGGCCTGGCGGTCGACCTCGCTTACGAAATCGTTGCGTCCTTTGGTTTCGATCGTCAGGCGCTCGAGCTGGTTAGCGTGACGCAGGATGACTTTACCGGCACGCCGTGCGGCTTTGATCGCGGTGTTGAGCATAGGGTGCATGATTAGCGCTGCCGTGGTTGCCGGGACAAAGAACGCGATTCTATCGGCCCGGGTTAGACGTGGAAAGGGGAGAGCGCTACTCTTTCGTCGGATCGGCCCGGTTCTGTCCGGTGCCTGAGAGAAGCCACATGTCGCTGAGCAATATTCGCATAGTGCTGGTGCATCCCACCCACCCAGGCAATGTCGGCGCGGCCGCGCGCGCTATGAAAACCATGGGCCTGGAAGCGTTTTATCTTGTCGCGCCGGTGGATTACCAGGGCCCGGAGGCGTGGGCGCGAGCGGCTGGCGCCGACGATGTGCTGGCCGGCGCAGTGACCAGCGACTCGCTTGGTGAGGCGTTGCGCGGCTGTAGTCTCGTGATCGGTACCAGCAGCCGTGCCCGGGCGATCCCGTGGCCGGCACTCGACCCGCGTGCTTGCGCGCAAATGCTGGTGGCGGCGTCACAGCAGCGGCCAGCGGCACTGGTTTTCGGCCGTGAGAAGATGGGACTGACCAACGCTGAGCTCGATTCGTGCCAGTACGTCGTCAGCATTCCGACCAACGACCGCTACTCGTCGCTGAACCTTGCCTGCGCGGTGCAAGTTATGAGCTATGAGATCCTGCGTGCCAGTCAGGCGCAACCCGAGGTCACGGACATCGACTGGCATGAGCCGGAGGTGCCACCGGCGTCCGGCGAGGACAGGGAGCGTTTCTACCGCCATCTGGAAGCGGTACTGGTCGAGATCGGTTTTCTGGATCCGACCAATCCGCGCAAGCTCATGCGGCGCCTAGTGCGACTGTTCAATCGCACGGCCCTTGATGTGAATGAGCTCAACATCCTCCGGGGCATTCTTACGGCAGTACAGCGCAGCATCGGTCAGACGCGCCGCCCGGGCTGAACGAGCTTCTATACGTATATAGGAATATGCTAATATAACTAGCATTGAGCTACTGACATCGAGGCAGCGGTACCGCCAATTTTCAGTGAACGGAGTCAACAGCGCACTTGGTTCCAACCGCCCGGCCCGGCGGCCGCCGCGGGAACGTTCCAGATAAATAATTGACTAATTACATCAGGTAAGTAGACTGAGTCGTAACTTATTGATTGAGTGGGTAAGTAACAATGAAACTGACTACGAAAGGACGCTATGCGGTTACCGCTATGCTGGATCTGGCGTTGCATTACGACCAGGGGGCGGTCACGTTGGCGGACATCGCCCGGCGCCAAGGGATTTCGTTGTCCTATCTGGAGCAGTTATTTGCGCGGTTGCGCCGGCACGGGCTGGTCGACAGTACCCGCGGGCCCGGCGGCGGGTATAATCTGGCGAAAGGTCCCGAGCAGATCTCGATCGCCCAGATAATTGTCGTGATCAATGAGAACATTGATGCGACGCGCTGCGGCGGTGAGCGGAACTGCGACGATGACGAGACTTGTTTGACGCACAGCCTGTGGGAAAAGCTGAGCGAGCGGATTTACGAGTTTCTCGACGGCATCACGCTGGCGGACCTGGTTGCGCGTGAGCGCGTGCGTGACGTGGCGCAGCGTCAGGAAGATCGCACGCAGCAAGCGGTTCTGCCGCGATAGCATGCACACACTGATCTCTAACAAATGCGCAGCGCGAGCTGCGCTCGCGGCGGACTTGAGTCTCTGCAAATTATTGAAGGAGCAATCATGGCGGTTACTTTAACTGAGGCGGCAGCGGAGCACGTAAGGACTTTCCTTGCCAAGCGAGAGCAGGCGCAAGGGCTGCGCGTGGGCGTAAAGGCCACCGGCTGCTCCGGTTTTATGTACGTGGTGGATTACGCGGACACGATTGGGCCGCATGACCAGGTGTTCGAGAGCCGTGGCCTGAATGTGATCGTTGATGAGAAGAGTCTCGTTTACCTGGATGGGACTGAGCTTGACTACCGTCGCGAAGGTCTGAACGAGGGTTTCCAGTTCAATAATCCCAGGGTGAAAGGCGCCTGCGGTTGCGGCGAAAGCTTTAGCATCTAAGCTGTTTCCCCACTACGGTCTTCCAAGCGCAGCAGGGAGAGCGAGGCGCCGGGGTGTAGCGCAGCAAGGCGAGCCCCGGGCTTTGATGCCCGCCATCCCTGGCGTACACCCTTCGGGTCGCCTGCGGCAGTCCAATTTCTCTCCCGGCGAATTTGTCGAGCGCAGCGGGAGGGCGTGGCGAAGAAAGTGGCGAGTCAAAATATCAGGGAGAGCTCTCCCAACATCCTAAGTTAGAGTAAATAGTCCAACCCTACACCGCACACTTTTCATACACGTAAGTGTTTGAAAAGTGAAGAAGAGCAAAAAAGCGCGTTTTTTACTCTGCGAGCTGAAAAACCAGGGGCGACGCGGAAATAGATAAAGCTCCGGGGGGTGAGCCGGACACAGACAACCGTCCAGTGGACGGTTGTCCCGGCGAACGCCCAAGCCAGGAGGGCGCGGGCCGGTACCCAAGCGCAGCAGGGAAAGCGAAGCGCAGGGGCGGAGCGCAGCAAGGACTTTTTCAGCACCCTGCTAGGGTGGGGGCGTCAGGGCCCGCTAACCTCCCTGCTCCGTTGTCTTCCGGTGCGGCGCGGGCCGACCAATTCGTCTCGCGCTTTGTGAGCGCGTCTTACATGCCGGTGGGCCTTCTGATAGACGCAGCTGCCGTGCCCGGATTGTGTGCGTGCGTGCTTGTGGCTACACTATGTTGCTTTGCAACGAGGTTGAAACATCCTTTATTTTTTAGGTGCTTGGGCAAGCTTTTTAACGGCTTGGCGGAGATGTCAATGGCAATCGAGCGTACACTTTCCATTATCAAGCCGGATGCGGTCGCGAAGAACCTGATCGGGGTGATTGACACCCGGCTCGAGAATACCGGTCTGCGGATCGTGGGCGCAAAGATGCTCCACCTCGCGAAGCAACAGGCCGAAGGCTTCTACGCGGTGCATAAGGAACGACCGTTCTTTGATGACCTGGTCAAGTTCATGACGTCGGGTGCGATCCTAGTGCAAGTGCTCGAGGGAGAGGACGCTGTTGCCAAGAATCGCGACGTGATGGGTGCAACGGACCCTAGCCAGGCAGCCCCTGGGACGATCCGTGCGGAGTTTGCCGAGAACGTAGAGCGAAACGCGGTTCATGGTTCGGACGCACCGGAGACTGCGAAAACCGAGATCGCATTTTTCTTTTCCGAAGGCGAGATTTACCCACGGACGCGCTGATGGAAAGCACTCGAGAAGGCACCCGAAGTGTCAATCTCCTGAACCTCGACCGCGAGGCATTGCAGGCGTTTTTTGCGGACCTGGGCGAAAAGCCGTTTCGTGCCGGGCAGCTCATGCAATGGATGTACCGGCACGGTGTCGACGACTTCGCAGCCATGACAACTCTGGGTAAGAGCCTGCGCAGCCGGTTGCAACAAGCTGCCGTCATAGAGGCGCCGCGCGTGCTCAAGGATGAGGTCGGGGCCGATGGAACGAGAAAATGGTTGCTGCAGATCGATGGCGTCAATGCGGTGGAAATGGTTTTTATCCCCGAGGAAGACCGCGGAACCTTGTGCGTGTCCTCGCAGGTAGGTTGTGGCCTGAACTGTTCTTTTTGCGCCACCGGCATGGAGGGGTTCAATCGCAACCTTGGGGTTGCGGAGATAATCGGACAGTTGTGGCGCGCCTCCCGTATACTAAATAGTACACACGCGGGCGATTCCGTGATTACCAACGTGGTGATGATGGGAATGGGTGAACCGCTGCTGAATTTCAACAATGTCGTATCGGCCACGCGACTCCTGATGGACGACCATGCGTACGGTCTTTCCAAACGCCGAATCACACTGAGCACCGCCGGCTTGGTGCCGCTCATCGATCGTCTGCGCGAGACTTGTCAGGTCAGCCTGGCGGTATCGTTGCATGCGCCGAACGATGCCTTGCGCGATGTGCTCGTCCCTTTAAACCGGAAATATCCCATTCGCGAGCTGCTGGCGGCATGCAGGCGTTATGTGGCCGGGGCGCCGAGGGGTAAGGTCACGTTCGAGTATGTGATGCTCGAAGGTGTCAACGACGAGCCGCGGCATGCGCAGCAGCTGGCCCGGTTGTTGGCGGGTGTGCCGGCCAAGGTGAATCTGATCCCGTTCAACCCGTTTCCCGGGACCCTTTATCGGCGCTCGAGCCCGCGCATCATAGACCGGTTTCGGGAGATATTGCTGCGCTCAGGCCTGATAACGGTGACCCGCAGGCCCCGGGGCGATGACATTGCCGCGGCCTGTGGCCAGCTTGCCGGGCGGGTCCAGGACCGCACCCGCCGCGCGGGCCGGCAGCGGCCGTTGGCCGTAGGTGCCCCGTGAGTCTTATACTGCGTGTTTTTGCTGCTATTCTCTTAGGTATCACGCTCGCGGGCTGCGCCACGGCCAAGCAAAAGCAGCAAAAAGCCGCGGTCGAGCAGAGAATTGACAAAATTGTCAAGCTGAACACCGAGTTGGCGGCGGCGTATCTGCAGCGCGGTCAGTTAGATATAGCCATGCAAAACATCTCAAAAGCCCTTGCATTGGCACCCAACGACGCTGGCGCCAATAACGTCATGGCATTGTTGCAATGGCAGCTAAAGGAGCACAAAGAGGCCGACATATATTTCAACAAGGCGTTGAAGGCGAGCCCCAAGGACGCGATAGGGCGCTCGAAAAACTCGAAGGTGCATAACAACTACGGCGCCTTTCTGTGCGAGCAAGGCCACGTAAACAAGGCCGTCGAGCAATTCAGGCTGGCACTGGCCGACCCGCTTTACGCCACCCCGGCGCAGGCCAACTTGAATGCCGGGCTGTGCCTGATGAAGAAACCGGCGCCGCTGGATGCCGAGGTCTATTTTCGTGCGGCCCTGGGTCTTGACCCCAAGTTACCAGACGCACTTTATCAAATGGCAAAAATCAGCTACGACACCGGTAGGACGTACTCCGCACGCGGATTCATTCAGCGCTATTTCGAGGTGGGCGAGGACACGCCACAGAGCTTGCTGCTTGCTGTCAAGATCGAAGATGCGTTGGGATACAAAGATGCCGAGGCGAGCTACGCTGTGAGACTGAAGGGTAAGTTTCCAGGGTCTTCCGAGGCGAAGCGGTTGCAAGGGCTCTCGTTGAAGAGAAATTGATGTCATGAGCGAAAGAGAATTGACAACTTCGCAGAGCACCGATACCGGGCCTGGGCAGCGGCTCCACGATGCGCGTGTACAGGAGCGAATTAGCCGCGAGCAAGTCGCCGAGATGTTACATCTCTCGCCGCAGCAGATTAGCGCGCTGGAGAGCGATGATTTCAAAAGTCTGCCCGGGGCGACATATGTACGCGGCTATTTGCGCAGCTACGCGCAGCTGCTGGGGCTTCCCGTCGATGAGGTGGTCGCATCTTACGCCCGCCTCAACGGCACTTATCGTTCGGCTCGATTGAATGCGCTGGTGCCCGAACCACAGATCACGACACGAGATGGGTCGGTCAAGTTCGCCACGTTTCTGGTCGTAACCGTGCTGATCGTGCTTGCCGTTATCTGGTGGCAAGGGCGCGATTATCGTTTGAGGCCGAACGAACCAGTGGACCGGGACTCGGTTACAGACATTAGCGAGGATACGATGTCGCCGGCGCGGATACTTGGCACGGCGACAGTCGCAGGTACGGATGTCGAGCCGACAACCGCCTCGCCCGTGCCTGAGCCGACCACGCCTGCGGGCGAGGACGTCGCGGCAGGATCGGCGCGCATGCTCGAGCCAGGAGCTGCTAGCCCGGTATCGACCACGACCAGCGTTGAGGCGGGCATCGAGCAGCCTGGCGTAGCCGGCGTCGCACCGGCTTCGGCTGGTGGCGATGTGGGTGATCTGGTCGCCGATGTTGCGCCCGCCGGGCTCGGCGTGGCGGGGGCGAGTGATGCTCGCCTTGTGCTTGAAACCAGCGAGTCCTGCTGGGTGGATGTGCGCGATGCGCGCGACCATCGGCTAATTTATAAATTACTGCCGCCTGGTCGCACGGTCACTGTGTTCGGGGACCCGCCGTTGAAGGTATTCCTCGGCAATCCGGAGGGCATCACGATCAAATACAATGGGGAGGATATTGACCCCGTACAGTTCAAGCGTGGCCGCGTGGCGCGGTTTACACTAGGCGCGACGACGGCGAGTGATAACTAGAAAATTTCCCATCAAAACGGTACAACAATACGATACCTACGCGAGGAGCAGGGCACTACACGGTTGTAAATAAGTCGTGTCTTTGAGCCGCGCGCGTTGAGGCTACCCCAGTGAGCAAGCTGATTCAGGCCATTCGTGGAATGAATGACCTGTTACCCGAGGTTATTGCCCGCTGGCAGCAGGTCGAGTCCGTCGCACGCGATGTGCTGGACGGTTATGGTTACCGCGAGATTCGTCCCCCGCTGCTGGAAAAAACCGAGCTATTCTCACGTTCCATCGGCGAGTTAACTGACATCGTCGCCAAGGAGATGTATACGTTCGAGGATCGCAATGGCGACAGCCTGACGTTGAGGCCGGAGGCGACGGCGGGAATTGTGCGCGCCAGCCTAGAGCATGGGTTGCTGCACAACCAGGTCCAGCGGCTTTGGCACGCGGGGCCGATGTTTCGCCACGAACGGCCACAGAAGGGGCGGTATCGCCAGTTTTACCAGATCGATGTTGAGGCCTTCGGGCTTGTTGGGCCGGACATCGATGCCGAGCTTGTATTGCTTACCGCCCGCTTGTGGCGGGCTCTGGGTATCGACGGCTTGACGCTGGAAATCAACTCGCTCGGAACACCGCAGTCGCGGGAGCGGTATCGCGAAGACCTTGTGAGGTTCCTGGAGTCCCGGCGCGATGAGCTGGATGAGGACAGTCTGCGGCGCCTGGAGCGAAATCCGCTGCGTATCCTCGACAGCAAGAACCCGGCGATGCGGTCCGTGATTGCCGATGCCCCGGACCTGCTTGAGTACCTGGACGAGGCGTCGCGTGAGCACTTTGAGGGACTGCAGCGCTATCTGGACGACGCCGGTATTGCCTGCGTGGTCAGCAGGCGGCTGGTCCGCGGTCTCGACTACTACACACGCACCGTGTTCGAATGGACCACCGACCGGCTCGGGGCGCAAGGAACCGTTTGTGGTGGGGGGCGCTACGATGGGCTGGTGGAGCAGTTGGGCGGCAGACCGACGCCGGCAACGGGATTTGCCCTTGGCCTGGAGCGCCTGGTGGATCTGCTTGCACAACAGGGGGGCGCGACGGCGGACACGCGTCCGCAGGTCTACGTGGCGATACTGGGAGAGACGTTGGCGTTGCGTGGTATGGCGCTCGCCGAACGCCTTCGCGACCAGGGCATCCGCGTGCAGTGCAACTGTGGCGGCGGCACCTTGAAGGCTCAGCTCAAGCGCGCCGACCGCAGCGGCGCCCGGTTTGCGTTGCTGCTCGGTGAGGACGAGAGCCTGCATCAGAATGTGAGCGTGAAGGATCTTCGGCATGACATGGCCCAGCAACAGATTCCCCAGAGCGAAAGTGGCGAGTTTCTGAAGCGGCACCTGAGCTGAAGGCGCTGCGCTCATCGGCAAAGCATGATTTAATTCACGTTGCTGGGCCGGCGACCCGCGGAGTTATTATCGGTCTAATCCCAGCAATTGTCCGCCGCACACCCGCGCTCGGCATTGGCCGTGACGGGTGTCGGGGTTGTGGAGTACGCGAAATTCGGAGAGCAAATTGGCCGAGCCTTACACCGACGACGAACAAGTCGAAAACCTGAAATCGTGGTGGAAGACCTATGGCAATGCCCTGGTACTTGGCATTGCCTTGGGTGTAGCCATTCTGTTTGGTAATAAGTATTGGATCGGATACAAGAAGGAGCGGGCGGAATCGGCTTCGGCGATTTATGACCAGTTAATTATTGATTATCAGAAGAAAGCTATTGAAACCGTACGGGCATCGGGGGCTACGCTGATCGAGGATTATGCAGCAACACCGTACGCCGGTCTTGCAGCTATGATCCTCGCCCGCGTCAGTTTTGACGACGGCAAAAATGAAGAAGCACGCCGCCAGCTCCGGTGGGCCGTCGAGAATGCCACCGATGACGGCACCCGTCATGCGGCACGCCTGCGATTGGCCCGACTCCTGACCAACGACAATGAGCTCGAATCGGCGCTGGCGCTGATTGAAATTAAGGACATCGTTGGGTTCGAGGCAGATTACCATGAGCTGCGAGGAGACATCGAAGCCGCCAAGGGAAACAAGGCGCCGGCGCGCAACGAGTACAAGCAGGCACTCAAGTACCTGAGCGCGTCGTCTTCCTACCGGGCGGTGCTGAATATGAAGCTTGATGATCTGGGTCCGGAGACAGTGCAGTGAGGCGAGCCCTTTCCATTGTCGGCCCCGCGCTGGTGCTTCTGGCATGCACAAGTGGCAAGAGCAACGTCGAACCGCCATCGCCACTGAATAAGTTCACGCCCACGGCGAACGTGAAGAAGATCTGGTCGGCTGATGTGGGCCAGAAGGAAAAGAAAAAGCAGGTCACGCTGGCCCCGGTGCTGGACAGCAACGTTCTTTATGTGGCCGATCCTGCCGGTCGTGTGAGCGCATTGGCCATCGATACCGGGCGGGACAAGTGGAGAGTGAAGACGAAAGAACGCACCGGGGCGATCGGATTCGGCGAAGGGCTGGTTTTACTGGGAACAAAGGAGGGGCAAGTGATCGCGATGGACCGCGAGACCGGCGAAATACGGTGGCGTGCCACGGTGTCAAGCGAAGTGCTCTCGCCGCCGAGTGCGAGTGACGGTCTGGTCGTGGCGCAGACGATCGACGGCAGGGTTTTCGCTCTATCGGTAAAGGACGGCACGCACGTATGGTCGCAGCAGCGCGCTGTGCCGGCACTGAGCTTGCACGGTACCAGCACACCCCTCATATACCGCGGGCTCGTATTCTGTGGATTCGCGAGCGGTAAGCTTTCGGCCTTTGAGCTCAAGACGGGTCGACTGGTGTGGGAGCGGGCCGTGGCACACCCACGCGGGCGCAGCGAGATCGAGCGTCTGATCGACGTGGATGCGCCACCGCTCGTCGCGGGCAACACTTTGTTTGCTGCCAGTTTTCAGGGACGGATGGTGGCAATAAATATAGAGAATGGCCGAGTTCGGTGGTCCCGCGAGCTGTCGACCTACTCGGGTATGGTCGCGGACGATCGTAATGTGTATGTCACTAATACGGCCGGTGATGTATTGGCGTTGGATCAGGGCTCAGGGGCCGCGTTGTGGAAACAGGACAAGCTTCGCGCCCGCGTACTGAATGGACCGGCGCTGACGGCCCGGT
The DNA here is from genome assembly GCA_019456345.1 of Nitrospira sp. Taxonomy (GTDB): domain Bacteria; phylum Pseudomonadota; class Gammaproteobacteria; order Acidiferrobacterales; family SPGG2; genus VRUB01. The sequence goes on from VRUB01000012.1 coordinate 12,690, forward strand.
ATGTCGTAGTGGGGGATGTTGAGGGCTACGTGCATTGGTTGTCGAAGGAGGACGGTCAGTTTGCGGCCCGCCACCGGCTGGGCGGCGGTGCGATACGCGGAAAGATGATAGCCATGGACGACACGCTGTTTGTGCAGAATCAACGTGGTGTGGTTGCCGCCCTGCGGGTGGAACCGCGGGCAAAGCGCAAGTAACGGCCAGCGCGGCCGTCCGCTTGCAAAACCTTTCGTGGATCTGCCGATTACGCGGATTTCGGGCCGTTGCGGCCATTACCTGCTACAGCCACTATATCCGGGTGTGGCCTGCGTGGCCACGCGTCCGGCAGCGAGGGCGGTTTTGGCCGTCTGTTGATTCGATGCCTATATTGGTAAAGGTAGGCGCGTTCATGCGTTCAGTGCCGGCGAATGGGCGCGTCGAAGGTGCGTTGTCATGAAATCTGTAATTGTGCTGGTGGGGCGGCCGAATGTCGGCAAGTCCACGTTGTTCAATCGGCTGACCGGTGGACGCAGTGCGCTAGTAGCACCGGCGGCCGGGCTGACGCGCGATCGCCAGTATGGCGCCGGTACCGTTGGCGATCGCCCTTACCTGACCGTTGATACCGGTGGGCTTGCCGGGTGGTCGCCTGTTGGGCGCGAAGCCACGCTGGTGAATGCCATGTCAGCTCAAGTGCGGCAAGCGATCTCGGAGGCAGATACGATTATCTTTGTCACGGACGGGCGCGAGGGCCTGAACACGGATGATCGGGAGATCGCCGAGGCGCTGCGCAAGCAACGCTCGCCAGTCTGGCTTGCCGTCAACAAGACAGAAGGTATAGAGCCACAACTCGCTACCGTCGAGTTTCACGATCTGGGGCTGGGAGAACCCGCGGCCATCTCGGCGGCCCGCGGCGATGGTGTGGCGCGGCTGATGGCGCGCGTGTTGCAAGATTTGCCGCGCACGGAGGAACGACTCGAGCCCGAAGACATGCCCGTGATCGCGGTCGTGGGACGGCCCAACGTGGGCAAGTCGACGTTGGTCAACGCGCTCCTGGGAGAGGAGCGGGTCGTCGTTTTCGACGAGCCGGGTACCACGCGCGACAGCATACGGGTAACGCTCGAGCGCCGCGGTCGGCGCTATGCGCTGATCGACACTGCCGGGGTCCGACGCCGTGCGCGAATCAGCGACACGGTGGAGAAATTCTCGGTAGTCAAGGCATTGCAGGCGGTTGAGGCAGCCAATGTGGTGATCTTGCTGCTCGATGCGCGCAGCGGGATCACCGAGCAAGACGCGATGCTGGCCGGGTTCGTCCTGGAGTGCGGCCGCTCCGTGGTATTGGCGGTGAACAAATGGGATGGCCTGGACCCGGCGCAGCGCACGCGGATCAAGAACGAGCTGCATCGAAAAATGGCATTCCTGCAGTTTGCCCGGGTTCACTATATCTCGGCGCGCCGTGCCACCGGCATAGCTGATCTGTTCGCCTCGGTCGACCGCGCCTTTGCCTCGGCTCATAAGATCTTGCGTACCCCCAGGCTGAACCGGGTATTGCAAGGTGCGGTGCAGGCGAGCGCGCCACCGCGCGCGCGCGGCGGCCCGGTGCGTCTCAAATACGCTCATCAGGCCGGCAAAAACCCACCCCTGGTGGTGATTCACGGCACGCGCGTGGACGCTGTACCGCCGTCCTACCGCCGCTATTTGTCGAAGGCGGTTCGCGTCGGGTTTGGACTCGAAGGCACACCGGTGCAGATCGAGTTGCGGGCGGCGGAAAATCCGTTCGCCCCGCAGGCGCGGCAGCGAGCTAAAAGACGGGAAAACAAGGGAAAAGCGCCCGGAAGGCGGCATGCGCGATAAACCAGCGGGTCAACGGGCGTTCCCCCGTTCATCGGCGACAGGCGGGCGGGCAAAATGGCATCTTCGTTGCAAGTAAGGGGCACGGGAGCATGGACCCGAACAATAAGACGATGGGCGCGCCGTTCGGTCCCCCAGTAGAGCGCCATCTGCGAACAGGAAGCGTTTTCGGAGTATGACGGGTTATCACAAAGACGCGCTGCCAACCGGATATCAGCTGGCTGAGTACGTGATCGAAACCATCCTCGGGCACGGCGGCTTCGGCATTACCTATCTGGCCAAAGACGTGCAGCTGGGAACGCAGGTCGCGATCAAGGAGTATTTGCCGCAGGATTTTGCCCTGCGCAAGGGCGCAACGACCATCGTCCCCAATCCCGAGGGTAATACCGTTGTTACCTACCAGTGTGGCCTCAAGGAGTTCCTGCGCGAAGGCCAGGCGCTGGCGCGGTTCAAGCATTCGAATATTGTGCGCGTCCTGCGCTTCATCGAGGCCAATGGCACCGCCTACATGGTCATGGAGTACGAGAAGGGCACGAGCCTCTCCCAGCACCTGAAGGGTAACGGGGCGCGCCTGGATGAGGCCGACCTGTTGCGCATCTTTCTGCCCATCATGAACGGTTTGCAGGCTGTCCACGAGGCCGGCCTGCTGCATCTCGATATCAAGCCCGAAAACATCTATCTGCGCGAGGACGGTACGCCGATGCTGATCGATTTCGGCTCGGCGCGACAGGCCCTGCTGGGGCCCGGGCAGAGCCAGGTGGTGGCACTGACCCCCGGCTACGCCCCCGTCGAGCAGTATCCCGATAACGGCAAGCAGGGACCCTGGACCGATGTGTATGCGCTCGGGGCCAGCCTGTACCGCGGTATCGGAGGCGACCGGCCCGTTGCGTCAACCGATCGCCACGAGGCCGTGCGCAGGTATCAGAGTGATCCATTGCCCGCGGCCACACAAATCGGCAGGGAACACTATCCGGCCTATGTGCTGGAGTCCATAGACTGGGCGCTGCGCATCCACGCAAAGGATAGGCCGCAGACCGCACGCGAGTTGCAAGACACGCTGATGGGCAGGGGCCGTCTGAAGCGCGACGCAGCGGCACCTCGCGCCGCTACCTTCCGCGCCGGTAAGCCCGCGTCGCACCACTCAATACCGTCGCGCATGGCTAAAACCGCGCGCCGCCCATCCAAACGCCGCCGCTCCCCCGCACGCTGGCTCGTAGCGGCGGCGGTGGTGGGCGCCATTGGTGTGGGCGTCGTGCTCCAGGGATCCGCGCTGAGAGCGCATTTCCCGGGCCTGATGGCCTCTTGGGATCAGATCACAGCGTCTGTTATGGGGTCATCGTGGAACCGACCCATCAGGCCGCGATACAAGCACGCCAAGAAACGCCCACCGTCGGTCGACGGGACCGCCGCCGTCGAGGCAAGATCGACGCAAGAGACCGGCCGGGGCCGTAGCGCCACCGCGAGCCGGGCACGCAGATCAACGGCGGGCTCGTTGCGAACCGAGCTGGCGCGCACGCTCACAGGCCACGGAGACTGGGTGCATGCGGTCGCGTTTGCACCGGACGGTACCAGACTGGCTTCCGGCGGTTATGACCAGACCATACGGGTCTGGGACGCTTCAACGGGTGCGCTGAAGCGCGTTTTGCGAGGCCATGAGCGCTCGGTCAACTCGATAGCGTACTCGGCGGACGGCAAATGGCTGGTTTCCGGCGGCGACGACGGTACGGTGCGTTTATGGGAGGCAGGCACGGGCCGTGCGCGTGCTCGGTTGCAAAGTCCGGGGTATGCTGTGTTTACCGTCGCGTTCTCGCCGGCGAGCACAACAATCGCCGCTGCGGGTAAAGACCGCTCCGTATTCGTCTGGGGTGTTGAGAGCCGTGAGTTGCTATTCACCCTGGAAGGCCATCGCGATGATGTGCACACGCTCGCATTTTCCCCCGACGGGCGATACCTGGTCTCTGCGGGTGCCGATCGAATCATCAGACTGTGGAACCTGGCGAAGCGCAGAGAAGCGGCCAGGTTTGCGGGGCACAAAGATACCGTGCTCTCGCTGGCATTTTCACCTGACGGAACATGGCTCGCATCGGGAGGTTCCAAGGGTGTCGTGAAGCTTTGGGACGTAGCCCAGGGCCGGTTGCTGCGTACGTTTGCCGGCGTGCGGCACGGCGTGCTCTCCCTTGTGTTTTCACCCGACGGGAAATGGCTGGCGACCGGCGGTGGCGGCAATGTGATCAAGCTCTGGCACCCGGAAACAGCGAGCGTGGCGGCGACGCTGCGCGGGCACCGCGATTTTGTGCAGGGCCTGGCCTTCTCCCCGGATGGCGCTGCGCTGGCCTCAGCGAGCCGCGATCAGACGGTCAAGCTCTGGAGCGTACAGTAGCTACAGTGTAGAAAAAGGGGGATTTAGGTTTTTTGACCCCGTTACTGAGACCGCGCCATAGGCCCGTGATCATTGATCCGTGAGGCGTGAATTGCTTTTTCTTGAACCCCCCTTACTCAAGCCGAGCATCGCAGTCGACCAACAGGCCAGAGTAAGGTGAATTTGTCTTGCTTCTTTTGACCCCCTTGGTCAAGCCGAGCCCCGAGTGCAAACGAAGAGCGGGCCCGTAAGGGGCGGGGGAAGGGTGAAGCGGATCAAGACAAAGGTCCAGTGAACGTTTGACCCGCTGAACGGGCTCGCCACGGGTGAGCCGGAGACTTGCCAAGGGTCCAGTGGACCCTTGGCCCGGCGAACGGGCAGACCACGGAGGGTCTGCCCCGGTCTTCCAAGCGCAGCAGGAAAGCGTAGCGCAGGAAGGCGAGCCCCGGGCTTGCAAGCAACAGCACGGACAGCGAAGCGCAGCAAGCGCGGTAGTACATAATCGCGGGTTAGGCGACACCAAAACACGTCGCTTAGTCGTCTTCCACTACGCCTTTGACCAGACAGTGCAAGCGGCCGTGTGCCAGCCGGGTGTCGACGTGCTCGCCGGTGCGCACCTCGTGCGCATTTCGGATGATCTGTTTTGTCGCCGATTTCTCGACGATGGCATAACCGCGTTCGAGCGTGGACAACGGACTTAGGTTATTCAGGCTTTGGGCGGCCCGCCGCAACCGCTGCTGCTGGCGCTCCAGCGCGTATTGCATCGCAGCCGACAATCGACCAATGCAATGCTCGAAACGCAAACCCAGCGCGTCGATGCGCGCCTGCGGCGAGAGCCGGTCAAGCCGTGCGCTCAGCTCCAAGCAACGATTGGAGGCCATGCTCAGCCGCGCAACCAACGCGCTTTGCAGTTGGCGCTCCAGGTTCGCCAGCCGCTCCAGCGACAGCGCAATGCGCTGCTTCGGATGCACGAGCCGGGCCGTGAGCCAGTCGAGCTTTTGCTGTCTCGCGGACAAGGCGTCCTGAATCAGTTGTTCGAGGCGGGCGGTCTTTTGCTCGAAGTAGCCACGCCATTCTCGCTGATCGGGGCTCAACAGTTCCGCGGCCGCCGTCGGTGTCGGGGCGCGCACATCGGCCACCAGATCGGCAATGGTGTCGTCGGTCTCGTGACCCACGCCACAGACAATGGGAATGCGGCACTCGAATAGCGCGCGTGCCACAGGCTCTTCATTAAATGCCCACAGGTCTTCCAGCGAGCCACCGCCGCGCGCCAGGATCAGCGCATCGCAGTCCTGGCGCTGCGAAGCAAGCCGTATGGCGGCGGCGATCCGAGGCGCGGCATCTTCACCCTGCACCGGGATCGGGTAGAGCAATACCGGAATCGCGGGGAAGCGCCGCCGCAACGTGATGACGATATCATGCACGACGGCGCCGGAGGGGGAGGTTATTAATCCGATTCGCCTCGGCAGGCGCGGCAGCTTCTGCTTGTGCGCGACGTCGAACAGCCCTTCTTCGCTGAGCCGGCGTTTCAGGGCATCGAGCGCGCGGCGCAACGCGCCTTCCCCTGCCTCCTCCAGGTGCTCGACTATCAGTTGAAACTCACCCCGACCTTCGTACAGGCTTACACGTGCTCGCGCCAGCACTTGGATACCGTTTTGCGGGACGTTGTCGAGATTGCGCTGTTGCGGCCGGAACAGCGCACATCGCACTTGCGCCCGATCGTCCTTGAGAGAAAAGTAGATATGACCTGAAGCCGGGCGCGCCACGTTGGAGACTTCGCCTTCGACCCACACAAAAGGCGGGAACCCTTGCTCCAGTATCTGCTTGGCCCCCGCGTTGAGACGCGACACGGTGTAGATGTCATGAAAAGGCCTCGACTGCTCCGACGGGCGCAAGGGGTCATTCATAGCACTGACAACATACCCCCCATCACTGCTGCAGGAAAGCCGGGTTCAATCCACTACTGCCCGGAAAGTCCCGGCGTGAGTTCATGAAACCCACCAACAGCGGAGGTGCTTTTCCATTGGGTTGCGCTGGACAGACATGAATCGAGCATTTATTTCCCTGAAACGCCGTGAATGCCTTCCTGCAGGCTCGGTGCCGGCATCTCTGCCGGCATCGGTTTCGGAAGCAAACGCTCGATTCGTGTGTCGGGCGATGGTGAGCCTATGGGGCGGTGGGTCCAACCCCGACTTTTTTGAACACTGGCGGGGCGCGCATTACAGCGCCGGATAAACCACCTCGGGATTGGCCTGCTCCCTGGCCTGCTGCTGAGCGAGCTGTGCCTGCTTCAGGGCCTGTTCGGCCAGCGCCTTGGCCCGCTTCTTATCGCCCCGGGCCTGCGCTTGTTTGCTTTGTAGCAGAAGATTTTCGGTATCGCTCCAGAGAAACCCCATCTGCATGGCGACGCGTATTTCGTCCTGTGCCTGCGAGTAGAGCAGGTCATAGGAAGAAGGCCCCTTGCCGGCAGAGGCGCAGCCGCCGAGTGTAACGGCCAGTGCGGCAACGATAATAGGTTTCTTCATGTGGCAATAGACTCCGTTGTAGACATCTTTAATGGCACTCCGACCGCACCCTAGAGGAGCGCGGCGATAACGTCAACCTGGCGCCGGGCACTGGGCCCGCGCGGCACGGCAGCTTGCCGATGGCTGGTAGACCCGATTGCGTTCAATCTCTATAATAGCGCATGCGGCTCATCCAGGAAGCACTTACCTTCGATGACGTCCTGTTGGTGCCCGCTCATTCCAGGGTACTCCCCCGAGACGTCAGTTTGCAGACCCCCCTCACGCGCGCGATCCAGCTGAATATTCCGCTGCTGTCTGCGGCCATGGACACGGTGACCGGGTCCAACACCGCGATTTGTCTGGCACAGGAAGGGGGTATCGGCGTCATACACAAGAATATGCCGCCGCAACGCCAGGCCGACGAGGTGCGCAAGGTCAAGAAATCGGAAAGCGGCGTGGTCACCAACCCGATTACCGTGGCGGCGCAAACGAGCATTCGCGATGTAATGGCTCTTATGCGCGCGCATAACATCTCCGGCGTGCCGGTCACGGAGGACGGGGCGCTGGCAGGCATTGTGACCAGCCGTGATCTACGTTTCGAGACCAGCCTCGATGAGCCGGTGAGCCGCGTTATGACGCCGAAGGAGCGCCTGGTGACGGTAAAGAAAGGCGCCACGCGCGAGGACGTGGTACGCCTGTTGCACCAGCACCGGATCGAGAAAGTGCTGGTGGTGGACGACGATTTCGGACTCAAGGGCCTGGTTACGTTTAAGGATATTCAAAAGGCCACCGAGTACCCGCGCTCGGTGAAAGACGACAATGCGCGCCTGCGCGTGGGCGCGGCCGTCAGTGTAGGCCGCGGCACCGAGGAACGAGTGGAGGCGCTGGTCGAGGCCGAGGTGGACATCATCGTCGTTGATACGGCACACGGGCATTCGCAAGGCGTGCTCGATCGGGTTGGATGGGTGAAAAAACACTTTCCCCACGTGCAGGTCATCGGCGGTAACATCGCCACGAGCGAGGCCGCCGCCGCCCTGGTCGATGCCGGTGTCGATGCGGTCAAGGTCGGCATCGGGCCGGGTTCGATCTGCACGACGCGCATGGTGGCCGGTGTGGGAGTTCCGCAGATAAGCGCTATTAGTAACGTCGCGCAGGCGTTGCAGGGCACAGACGTGCTGCTGATTGCCGATGGCGGTGTGCGCTATTCCGGCGACATCGCCAAGGCGGTTGCGGCCGGCGCGCACGCCGTCATGGTCGGGAGCCTGTTGGCCGGTACCGATGAAGCCCCCGGCGAGGTCGAGTTCTATCAGGGTCGATCGTACAAGACCTATCGCGGAATGGGTTCGCTTGGCGCCATGGGCGAGGGTTCCAGTGATCGCTACTTTCAAGAGCACGCCGCAGAGACACACAAGCTAGTACCCGAGGGGGTCGAGGGGCGCGTGCCCTACAAGGGTCCGATGATAAGAGTTATTCATCAGTTGATGGGTGGTCTGCGTGCGAGCATGGGATACACGGGCTGTGCCACACTCGAGGAGTTGCGTACGCGTGCCGAGTTTGTGCGCGTAACAAACGCCGGTGTGCAGGAAGGCCACGTGCACGATGTCACCATCACGAAAGAGGCGCCGAACTACCAACGCGATGACCTCAGTGGCGAGTTTGATGCCTAGCAGACTGTTGGAAAAGTTTTCTCAACAGTGTTTTGACTCCTGCCACCCAGTGATTGCAACCTGATCCATTCATGGCGAGCACGGCAGCGCTCTGCGTTCAACGCCGCTGTTACGCTAATGGATCAATTTCTCGTGGGAGCGTTAGATGACAGATCCTCATTCGCAGCGGATCCTGGTACTCGATTTCGGCTCGCAGTACACGCAGCTGATCGCCCGTCGTGTGCGCGAGGCAGGGGTGTATTGCGAATTGCACCCTTACGATATGCCAGCGGAGCAGATCCGCGCGTTTGCACCGCGTGGGATCGTTTTGTCCGGGGGCCCGGAGTCGGTGGCCGCGGCGCAAACCCCGCGTGCAGCTCCGGTAATCTTTGAGCTGCAGGTGCCCATACTTGGCATCTGCTACGGTATGCAGTTGCTGGCGGCCCAGTTCGGTGGCCGCGTAGACACATCCGCGCGGCGCGAGTACGGTCATGCGCAGGTTCGGGTGCAAGGGCATTCCCGCCTGCTGGCCGGTATCCAGAATCATATCGATGGCCAGGGCGAGCGTCAGCTCGAGGTATGGATGAGTCACGGCGATCGCGTCGAGCAGGCACCTCCGGGTTTTAGCGTGATCGCCAGCACCGAGAATGCCCCACTTGCAGCCATCAGCGATGAGACCCGCGATCTATACGGCCTGCAATTTCACCCGGAGGTCACCCACACCCGGCGCGGGCAGGAGATTCTTCGGCGTTTTGTGCACGAGATCTGCGGCTGCGCCTCGCTGTGGACACCCGGAAACATCATCGAGAGCCTGCTCGCATCGGTGCGTGAACAGGTAGGCCAGGATTCCGTATTGCTCGGTCTTTCGGGCGGAGTGGACTCCTCCGTGGTGGCGGCCTTATTGCACCGGGCGATCAGCGATCAGCTTACTTGTATTTTTGTCGACAACGGCCTGTTGCGATTGCACGAGGCCGAGCAAGTTCGGGACACCTTTGCCGAGCATATGGGTGTCAAGATCATACAGGTAGATGCGGAAGAACAGTTTCTCTCCGCACTCGAGGGTGTCTCCGACCCGGAAGAAAAACGCAAAATTATTGGCCGTGTATTCATAGAAGTGTTCCAAGAGCAGGCACGCAGGGCCGACAATGCGAAGTGGCTCGCACAGGGCACCATCTACCCGGATGTAATTGAATCTGCCGGCGCCCGCAGCGGTAAGGCGCACGTCATCAAGTCGCACCACAATGTTGGCGGCTTGCCGGCGCGCTTGCACCTCAAGCTGCTCGAGCCATTGCGTGAGCTGTTCAAGGACGAGGTGCGCCGTATCGGCGAAGAGCTGGGTTTGCCGCACAAGCTGGTCTATCGCCACCCCTTTCCCGGTCCTGGACTCGGCGTGCGCATCCTGGGTGAGGTCAAAAAGGAATATGCTGACGTGCTGCGCCAGGCCGATGCGATCTATCTCGAGGAGCTCACGCGCCACGACTTGTATGACAAGATCAGCCAGGCGTTCGCGGTGTTCTTGCCGGTCAAGTCTGTGGGTGTGGTCGGCGATCAGCGCGCTTATGAGTACGTGATCGCGTTGCGCGCAGTAGAGACGGTGGATTTCATGACTGCCAACTGGGCACGAATCCCTGATGAGGTGCTTGCCACCATTGCGAGTCGTATCATTAACGAGGTGCGCGGGGTCGGCCGGGTGGTTTACGATATCTCCAGTAAACCGCCGGCAACAATAGAATGGGAGTAGAACGCGTGAGGGGCGAGGTGTAAGGCGTGAGGCGCGAAACCCACAAACCGAACGAAGCACCTCATTCCTCCCCCCTCTCTTCTCGCGACGAAAGGTGGATGGAGCGCGCACTCGCGCTGGCGCAACGCGCCGAGCACGAGGGCGAGGTGCCGGTGGGGGCTGTCGTGGTAATGGATGACAAGCTCATCGCCGAGGGCTGGAACCGGCCCATCGGTACGCACGACCCGACGGCGCATGCGGAGATTCTGGCTCTGCGTGCGGCAGCGAGCCGTCTCGGAAACTATCGCCTGCGCGGATGCACGCTGTATGTCACGCTGGAACCTTGCGCCATGTGCGCCGGTGCAATTGTGCACGCGCGTGTTACGCGGGTGGTATATGGCGCAGCGGATCCGCACGGCGGTGCGGCCGGCTCGGTGTTCGATTTGCTGCGTGCGCCCGCGCTGAATCACCGGGCAACGGTGAGGGGCGGGGTTTTGAGTGAGGAGTGTGGTCGGCACCTGCGAGCGTTTTTCGAGCAAAAACGCCGAGGCGATGTTACATAGGGGGTTAGTCCTACGCCGTAGCTGGCCGGCGTGAGACGTCACGATTGCGCGTCCCGACTCGCGGTTCATGGGCAATGATCTATATTGCCGGCGCCCGCAGCTTGAGGACGGCAGTGTTGGGTGCGGACGCCCGTTCCTCGTCTACTTTAATCAGCACGTCGTAGTACGTTCGCACGCGGCTCACAAATCTCACCGGTTCCACGCCGCGCGCATAGCCGTGCTTGGTTTTCTTGTGCCAGGCGGGTTTGGACAACAACGGTAAGGACTGTTTGACATCATTCCACTTATCCGGGTTGCCGTCACGCTGCTGCGTGATGACGCGGGCGTCCTCCAGGTGGCGCAGGCCCACGTTATAGGCGGCCAGCGCCATCCACGTGCGGTCGGGGCTGCGTATGCTCTTGGGGATCCTGTCAATGAGCGAGCGGATGTAACGTGTCCCGCCATCGATGCTTTGAAAGGGGTCTACACGATCGGTAATGCCGAGATCCGCCGCCGTGTTTTGGGTGAGCATCATCATTCCGCGCACACCCGTGGGCGATGTAGCGAGTGGATCCCAGAACGATTCCTGGTAGCCGATCGCGGCGAGTAAGCGCCAATCCATGCGATATTTGTCACCGGCATCTTTGAAGATGGTCTCGTAGCGGGGCAGGCGGTTGCGGATTCTCTGGTGGTAGACGGTCAAATTGATATAGTTGAAGCGGCTGGAGGGACCATAGTACCGCTCGATTAGATGGTCGAGCTCGCCCGACTGTTTTAGTCTTTTGAAATAGGCTACGGCAAAGTTATAAATGCTGTTGTCACTACTGATCGGAAACGCCCAGGCCAGCGGTTGCGGCTCGTCGACGGCAAATGCTACGCGTAGCTCGGGGTAGTACTGACGCGTGATGGCGATGATATTAGAGTCCGCAATCGTGAACTCGAGCAACCCATCCCACACCATGCGCAACAGATCTTCCGTACTGCGGCCGTCAACCTCGGTCCACTCGAGCCCGGGATACCGCTGCTTGAGCGCGCGGAGCCGTTCGGCATAGCTGGTACCGCGAGCCACCTCGAGTTGCCGGCCAAGCAGGTCTTCCATCTGCTTGGGCGGCTGGGTACCGAGACGGTAGACCACCTGTTGGCGGATCTGGTGATAGTGGGGGCCAAAACGAACGCTTTTCCTGCGACCCTCGGTAACGATCAAGCCGGCGGCTGCCATGTGCGCCTCGTTTTTCGCCAGCATAGGCAATATTTCGCTGAAGTTTTCGGGCACAACCATTTCGAGCTCGACATTCAGGATATCGGCAAAACCCTTGGCCATGTCGTATTCGATGCCCGCCGGGCCATCGGGGCCTTCATAATAAGTAGTCGGCGTATTGCGCGTGAGCACGACTAGCTTTCCGGCCCGTTTTACGACCTCGAGACTAGGAGCCGGCGGTTCACTGCAACCGCCAAGGATCCATCCGAATAGCACAAAGACTGCGATTCCACGAGTTAGGGGAGCGGCAGCCATGGCGTTGCGTGGGTGGTCGAGTAATCCTGGAATGCCCTGGTACAGGAGAGCGGAGTTGATCTGGCGATGTACTGCTGACATGGTGTGATACGAGAACAAGCCGACAATCGTGTGCATTATACCGCGTTTCGCGAGCGTTGGCGCCCCGGCTTGTCGCGATGTGCCAGTACACGTAAGCTATGCGACCCGCGGAGAGGTACCGAAGCGGTCATAACGGCGCGGACTCGAAATCCGATGGAGCGCTTGCGCTCACGTGGGTTCGAATCCCACCCTCTCCGCCAGTTTATTGGACCCGCGGGAGTCACACCGTGTTCCCGCCAGATCGTCTGTGGCCATGTTTTCGTGAGCCGGGCGCCGCGCCAGCAGTCCGCGAGGCGTGGCAGCTGTTGGCGATGGGCTGACCCGCACGCGACTGATACTGTATGCAAGAGCGTGCGGTTACGTGCAGGCATACACTGCACGTCTGTCAAACACACAAGTATTTGAAAATTTGAGCAAAACATAAAATTGCTTCTGGGCGCCCGCTATTGCGTATGAACGATTCCGCGATCCTGCAGACACTGGTGCCGATCAACGCCCTCACGCCGGCCAACTATCAAGAGCTTGTCGCTGCCGCACAGATAGCGACCGCTCCGAAGGGTGAGGTGTTGTTCAAGCATGGGGCGACGGACAACGACGCCATATACCTTTTGGAGGGCGAAGTAGAGCTGATTCCGGCCGACAGTCGCTTGAGCCGCATTATCGTCGGTGGCACGGAAGAGGCGAGATACCCCTTGGCCCAGCTCAAGCCGCGCCAGTATACAGGGAAGACCAAGACCGGCGTAAAGTTTGCGCGCGTGGCCAGTGACTTGCTGGATCGGCTGCTGACCTGGGACCAGGTGACGGGTGAGTATGAGGTGACCGAGCTGGCCGAGGCCGAAGACGCCGAATGGACCATGCAGGTGCTGCGCAACAAGGCGTTTCAGATGCTGCCGCCGACAAACATCAGCGAGCTGTTTGCACGCCTGGAATCAGTGTCGGTGAAGGCCGGGCAAGGGATCATCAAGCAAGGCGACGCCGGTGATTACTTCTACCTTATCAAGCAGGGCCGCTGCAACGTCGCGCGCAAGGCCGAGGAAAGCGGCAAGGTCGCGGTACTGAGCGAGCTAGGCGAAGGGAAAAGTTTCGGTGAGGAAGCGCTTTTGTCTGACGCACCGCGCAACGCCACGGTCGTTATGATCACGGACGGGCTCCTCATGCGACTGTCAAAAGGCGATTTCGAGGCGCTGTTGAAACGGCCGCTGGTGCGCTGGGTGTCGCCCAGTGAAACGAAGCAGATGTTAAAGCAAGGGGCCGGGCTGCTGGATGTGCGAACCGAGGACGAGTACCGCCAGGGCGGCTTGAAAGGCAGTCTCAACATTCCGTTGTATATGCTGCGGTTAAAAGTGAGTGGCCTTGACCCCGAGCGCAGCTACATAGCTTACTGCGAGACCGGCAACCGCAGTTCCGCCGCAGCGTTCCTTCTGAGCGAGCGTGGTTTCGATGTGCATGTGTTGAAGGGCGGGCTCGCGGCATTGCGTGAGGCGCGCGAGGTTGCAGCGAGCGGTGCCGGATCCACACCCAAGTAGCGCCCCGAGCGAGCACTTGATTGCGGCCATTGCGCCGGCGCGGCAACCTGGTTTACCCTTCATCGTCCTGTCCCCCGCTTCTGTATTAACACAGCTGCTGAAAAATTATTTGCAGCAGTTCTCGAAAGGTGGTGCACGGACGCACCGCACACTTTTCAAATACGATAAGTGTTTGAAAATTGGAGCAAAGCAAAAGTGGCGTTTTTTGCTTTGCGAGATGAAAAAACCATGGAAGGGCTTTTTCAGCATCTTTTTAGCGCCGGCAGTCAGATACGGAGAGGTGTCCGAGCGGTTGAAGGAGCACGCCTGGAAAGTGTGTGTACGTCAAAAGCGTACCGAGGGTTCGAATCCCTCCCTCTCCGCCAACCCCTCCCCCTTGCCCCTCCCACGAGGGGAGGGGTGATCAGTAGCGCGCTTCGGATGTTTCTTTTCGTATCGACGAGCGGCAAGCCGTTTTTCTTTTGAAAGATAAAATTTGTGTTTTACGTTTTTAATTCCCTCTCCCCTCGTGGGAGAGGGTAGGGTGAGGGGGGCTGGGAGGTCCCGGCCGCCCGTGCGATGGCCGAGCGTGCCGTGCTACACTGTTGCCAGTCGAGATACGCGAGATACGGCGGTGAAGGCCGGTCCCCCTGGTGACGGCAGGTTGTGAACCCGGTCAGGTCTGGAAGGAAGCAGCCGCAGCAGCCGGTGCGGGTGCCGGGGTGTGGCTGGCTGGAGCCGCCACCTGTCTTTGTGTCCACCAAACAGTGTGACATCGAATCTTCGTTCATAACTTCAAACAGCAGTGAGCTACCAGGTCCTAGCCCGCAAGTATCGCCCGCGCACGTTCGCGGAAGTCGTCGGTCAGGAGCATGTCGTGCGCGCGCTCGTGCATGCGTTGGATAATGACCGTGTGCATCATGCCTATCTGTTCACGGGCACGCGCGGCGTGGGCAAGACCACGATCGCACGCATTCTCGCGAAGTCGCTGAACTGCGATAAGGGCGTGAGCTCCGAGCCTTGCGGGGAGTGCCGAGCCTGCACAGAGCTGGACGAAGGACGATTTGTCGACCTGATCGAGGTCGACGCGGCCTCGCGCACCAAGGTAGACGATACACGCGAGCTGCTGGAAAACGTGCAGTATGCGTCCATGCACGGGCGCTACAAGGTGTACCTCATCGACGAGGTTCACATGCTCTCCGGGCACAGCTTCAATGCCCTGCTCAAGACCCTCGAGGAGCCACCGCCGCACGTCAAGTTTCTGCTCGCCACGACCAATCCGCAAAAGTTGCCGCTGACCATCTTGTCGCGCTGCCTGCAGTTCAATCTCAAGCGGCTCTTACCCGATCCGATTTGTGCGCAGCTGAAAAAGATTTTGGATACGGAAGCTGTGCGCTATGATGATGACGCGCCCGGACTGCTCGCGCGCGCCGCCGATGGCAGCATGCGTGATGCGTTGAGCCTGCTCGATCAGGCGATCGCTTTCGGCGGCGGCGAGGTGGGCGAGCGCGACGTGCGCGAGATGCTGGGGACGATTGACCAGGATGCGGTCGAGGGAATCATAAAGGCATTGTCGGCTGCGGATGGACGCGCACTAATGGCCGTGATCGCCGACGTCTCCGAGCACAGCACGGATTACGATGCGGTGCTGAGCGAGTTGCTTCTGCGCCTGCATCGGATCTCGCTGGCGCAAGTCGATCCCGCCTTGCTAGGTAGCGGCGAGGCCGAGCAGGCCGCCATCCTCGATCACGCGCGCGCTATGACCCCGGAGGACGTGCAGCTCTATTATCAGATCGGCATTATCGGGCGGCGCGATCTGGCGTTGGCGCCGGATGCGCGCACCGGGCTTGAGATGATCCTGCTGCGCATGCTCGCCTTTCGACCCGCCTCATCGAGCGAGGCGCCGAACGAGCTGGCGCCAAAGAGGCAAGCGCAACCTACGCAAGCACCGGTAACCGCTGCACTTGCGGCGGATCGGAAAACGAGCGAACCAGAGCGGAAAACAACCAGCGACTGGGTCGACATCGTGCAGCAACTGCAGCTGAGCGGTCTCACCGGCGAGATGGCGCAAAACAGTGTGCTCGAGGCACGCACACCGGGCGCGATCACATTGGTATTGGATCAAAACTGTGTACAGCTCCACAGCAAGGAACGTGAGGCGGCGCTCAAGGAGGCATTGGAGAAACTTCTCGGCGCGCCGTTAAAGCTAATCATGCGTATCGCTGCACCGGCAGGCGAGACTCCCGCCCAGCGCAGGCAGCGTGAGCAGGACGCGCGACAGCAAGCGGCAGCACAGGCGATTTATAACGACCCGAATGTGAAGGCGCTGGAAGAGCAGTTTAACGCGCGGGTCAACCCGGAATCGATCCGGCCTAAAGTTTGAACTCCGAGGATGCATGATGAAAGGCGGACTGGGTAATCTGATGAAACAAGCGCAGGCGATGCAAGAAAATATGCGCCGCGCGCAGGAGGAGCTGGCCAAGATCGAGGTGATCGGAACAGCCGGCGGCGGCATGGTGAGTGTGACCATGACTTGCCGGCATGATGTGAGACGCGTGCAGATTGATCCCAGTCTCATGCAAGATGACAAGGAAGTGCTCGAGGACCTGATCGCGGCGGCAGTTAATGACGCCGTGCGCAAGGCAGAGCAGGCAAGTCAGGAAAAGCTGGCGGGGCTAACCGGTGGCCTCAATATCCCCGGTCTTAACCTGCCGTTTTGAACAGCGCTTGATGTCGGATACGCACGATCGCTTTACTGCCAGCCCCGCAATAGAAAGCCTCAAGCAGGCGCTGCGGCGGCTACCTGGCGTCGGCCCGAAAGGGGCGCAGCGTATGGTGCTCCATTTGCTCGAACGTGATCGCGAAGGGGCGGGTCAGATCGCCGAGGCGCTGCGTAACGCCTTGGATCGTGTCGGCCACTGCAAGCGCTGCAATAACTTCAGCGAGCAGGAGCTTTGCGCTATTTGCAGCTCGCCCCGGCGCGACCGTTCGAAACTATGCATTGTCGAGTCTCCCGCCGATCTCATGTCTCTGGAGCAGGCCGGTGTTTACAATGGTGTGTATTTTATCCTGATGGGCCATCTTTCTCCGCTTGACGGCGTTGGCCCGGAGGATCTGGGCATGGCGCGCCTGGAGGCGCTGCTCGATGAGGGATCGCTCAAGGAAGTCATCCTGGCGACCAACTTGACCGTCGAAGGTGAGGCGACCGCGCATTACATCGGCGAGCTGGTCCGTGCACGCAAGATCCAGGCAACGCGCATTGCCTACGGCGTGCCGGTCGGTGGCGAGCTGGAGTATGTCGATCAGGGCACGCTGGCGCGCGCATTTACCGGTCGGCGAGAGGCCTAGGCTGTACGGGGCCGGCCGGACCGATTATCCGGCGCGATCCTGGGCGGCTGAAGCGAGGGCCGTCCGGATTGGCTAACCCGTGATGCGCGCAGGGACGTTTAGAACAGATGGGTACGGAGCGCAGCGACGAGGACTTGATGCTGGCGTACGGCCATGGCGACTTGCGGGCCTTTGAAACCATCTACAACCGGCACAAGGGTGCACTGTACCGTTATTTGCTGCGCCACTGCGGCAAGGCGGATGTCGCCGAAGAGCTTTTTCAGGACATCTGGACCAACTTGATCCGTGCGCGCAGCCGCTACCGGGTGCGCGCCAAATTCACGACCTACCTCTTCCGGCTGGCGCATAATCGGGTGATCGATTACTACCGCAGGCAAGCGCACAACCCGATCCGCATGGATGGCCGCAGCAATCCCTACGGCGGGGAGGACGGTTTCGAGCTGGAGGATCTGCCGGAGGCGGATTATGCACCGATCGAGGATCGGCTGCACAGCAAGCGCCTTGCCGTGCGGTTGCTGCAGCTTATCGAAAAGCTGCCACCGCCCCAGCGCGAGGCGTTCCTGTTACGCGAGGAGACGGGCCTGTCGCTGGAGGAGATTGCGGAGGTGACCGGCGTCAATGCAGAGACCACCAAAAGCCGGCTGCGCTATGCGGTGGCGAAGCTCAGGCACGGTTTGAACGAGGAGGCTGGCGAGTAGACCATGAGCCCCAAGGAACCGATCGACCGCGCGTTGGAGGAGTACTTGAAGAACGACTCCGAGCTGTCGCGTGCGTACAAGGAAGCGGCGGGGGAAAAGCCGCCAGCGGCGCTGGACGCCGCGATTCTGCAAGAAGCGCGCCATGCCGTGGATCATGGCGGTCGCGTCGCCCGCGGTCCGTTCGCCCGTACGTGGTTGGTGCCGGCCTCACTTGCGGCCGTATTGCTGTTGACCGTCGGGCTCGTCACCTTTGTGTCACGAGAAAGCGGCGAGGCGCCGTCGCCGGCGGGCGCGCCGCGCCGTGCGCTCGAGGCGGACCGCCTGCAGTCGCAACAGCCGCGCAGCAAGCTCGAGGCGCAGGCGCCCGCGGCGCCGCTGGCGGAAGAACCCGCGCTCATGATGCAGCAGAAAGTACCCGCAGAAAAGAAAGCCGCACCGGCGCCACCGCCGGCGAAGATGCGCACGGACGCACCCGCCAGTGTGACGCCGGCGATGGTGCCCGCCGAGTCAACAGAGCGAATGCGCGCGCGCGACGAAGTCGGCAGGAAAAGCAAGGAGGACAAGCGCGAGCAACGGCCGCCGGCTGCGCTTACGGCCACCGAGATGCGCGCGCTGTCGCCGGAGGAATGGCTCAAGCGCATCGCGCAACTGCGTGAACAGGGCAAGCATGACGAAGCCGAGGCGAGCCTCGCCGCCTTCAAGAAGCGCTACCCGGATTACCCGATCGAGAAGTTCCT
>VRUB01000351.1 GCA_019456345.1 Nitrospira sp.
AGACATCTTCCGCCAGTTCGTGAACCGGGGCGGCACGATACTCATGAGCACGCACACGCTGGAAGTCGCAGAGGCGATGTGCGACCGGATCGCCATCATCCAGAAGGGCGATATCGTTGCCCTTGGCACGATGGAAGACTTGCGGCGACAAACCGCCAGTGGAAACGCCACCCTCGAGGAGTTGTTCCTGAAACTCACCGGAGGCTTGGCGATTCGGGAACTCGCGGCCGTCTTAGGAGATTGAGTGGGCACATCGGCGTTTCCACTCATCATCTCGCCAAAGTGGCGTACCGCACTCGCGCGCACGCGATCGGCGCGGGAAGGCCGTGTCGGGCGATTCACTTTGCTTGTGACGGTCGGCGCGATCTTTTGGTTGATCATCTTCGGCGTGCTCTTCCGCATGCTGAGATACTTCCGCGGCGTGGAAGAGATCGGGTCGCTTCTGGCCGGCAAACTCCTGAGCCTGGTGCTGCTGTCGTTCCTGGCCATCCTCTTACTTTCCAATATCATCACGGCCCTGTCGTCGTTCTTCCTCGCGAAAGACCTCGACCTGCTGGTTTCGTCCCCGGTCGATTGGCTGCATCTCTATCTCGCCAAGCTCGGCGAAACGTTGGTACACAGCTCGTGGATGGTCGCGCTCATGGCGGTACCGATCTTCGCGGCCTACGGAGTGGTGTATGGCGGAGGATGGCTGTTCGTACCGTACGCGATCATGGTGTTCTTTCCGTTACTGGTCGTTCCCACGGTGATAGGAAGCGCCATCACCCTCACGCTCGTCAACGCGTTTCCCGCGCGACGCACGCGGGACATTCTTTCAATCATCACGCTTGCTGCAGCCGGCATATTGGTACTCCTCTTTCGGATCATCCGTCCCGAGCAGCTCGCACGGCCCGAAGGGTTTCAGAGCCTGCTCGACTTTATCACGCTGCTGCGCACGCCGACGTCGCCACTGCTGCCGAGCGAGTGGGCGACCAACAGCTTGATGGGATTCCTCGTGGGACCGTTGGACATGCTGCCGCTGGTATTGTTGTGGAGCACCGCCGGCACGTTCGTCGTCATCGGCGCGTTGCTACATCGCGCCATGTACGCAACGGGTTTCTCCAAGGCACAGGAAGGCGCGGAGCGGTTCGTAAAAGGCCGGTTCTGGCAAGCGATCCTGAGCACCGTATTTCGGCCCCTTACAGTGGCGAAACGCGAATTCATTATTAAGGACCTCAAGCTCTTCTTCCGCGACACGACCCAGTGGAGCCAGCTCATCCTGCTCGGTGTCCTGATCGTGATCTACCTGTTCAACATTCAGGCATTACCGCTTTTCCGCGGCGAAC
>VRUB01000117.1 GCA_019456345.1 Nitrospira sp.
GGTACGGCTTATCCAACACATTGAACCGGTTCGCTTCGCTCGCCGTTATGCCGGGATAATAAGCCACGTCAAAAGAACGCGCGCGCGAGAACGCGCCAATGCTTGCGATCTCGGCTTGCGTAAGCGCGCCATTCTTGACCACCAACGTGCTCGTAGCCCAGCCTCTGATCAACGCCAGCCGCGTGCCAGGCTTGGACACCCCGGCCTGCTTCAGCGCCGCGACCGCCGTCGCGAATAACTTCAAGCTGTCACGCGGCGGCAACCGGAACCAGCGCGTGATCGCGAGCATCCCGCCCGGCGCAAGATGGGCGAGATACTCTTGCATGGCCTCTACCGTGTAGATGTAACTTTCGCTTAAGGCGTGCACACCGGCGCTGGACGCGGCAAAGGAGTCGAGCAAGGCGACTTGGATCAGGTCAAAGCGCTCGGCGCTGCGAGCGACAAAGCCGCGTGCCTCCGCGACATGCACCCTCACGTCTTCGGCGCCGTACACATCGCCCGCGAACCTCGCATAGGTGTTGCGCACCAGGTCGATCATGAGCGGATTGAGCTCGACCGCATCGATCGAGCGCGCCTCGTGATAACGCGCCAGCAACACGTCCGATCCGCCGCCCGCGCCCAGAACCAAGACCTTGGGGTGTTGCAATAGGTGGTAGGGTAGGGCCGCGGTACTGTCGTCGAGATACGAGAGCTCTTCGCGCTTACCGCTGTAACGGTTGATTGCGCTTAACGCATCGCCATCGGTGAACACGCCCAGCTGCGGCGGCGGCTCATGCCGGGTCCTAAGGCTAAGGCCGGGCGCGTAGCGAAAAGGAATGGTCGGGCTCTCGACTACCGTGAGCAGGCCCAGCGGGTTCGTGTACTCGCCCAACACCCGCGTCCCCATCACCTGCAGCGCCTGGCTCAGGCCCTTGTAGGGAGATATCTGCAAGGCAATCCAACTCTGCGGCAGTGCGAACACCACCGCGGCGGCGCCTCCACCTAACGCCGGCACCACCCAGCGCGGCAGTCGTAACGCGCGATCCAAGGCGCCCACCACGGCCGCCGCCAAGGCGATGACAGCGAGCAGCTTCAGGCACGCCTCGGGCCGAAACAGGAACAGCGCCAGGATAATGCCGGCAGCACCGACGCCTGCCCCCAGCAGATCGGCGAGATAGATCCGGCTGATCAGCTCCTTATAGTGGACGAATGACAGCGCGATGCAGCTTGCCGCAAAAAAGAACGGAATGAAGAACAGCAGATAGATCGCCCCCAGGTACGGCAGCTGGCGCGGGTCCCACACGACCTCGAGCGCGTTGAACGGGATGCGCTGGGCGAGCGCAAAGCACACGATCATCGCGATCCCGGAGAGGGTGGCGCTCGCCACATACACAGCGGCGAAACGCGGTGCCAGCCAGCGCTTGCCCAGCGCCAGCACGGTCCCGCTGACGCCGTATCCGAGCAGCGCGAGGCTGATGATCATGTAGGCGAAATGGTACCACTGGATAATGGACAGCAGCCGCATCAGCAAGATCTCGTAACCGATAGCGGCGGCTGAGAGCAGTGAGATCGATAGGAACAGGAGTCGCGGTTTAATCGGCGTGGGCGTCACCGAGTCAAGCCTCCATGCGCGTTACACGGTGCACATCAGTGCCAGCGCTCAGTGCTCGCCCGTGAGCGGGACGAACCGCACCGGCAGGACCTGGCGTGTCGTCACATCGCCGGCCTGCGTCTTTTCCACCAGCAACAGCTGCTGTGTGAGGAAGCGGCCGCCCACCGGAATAACGATACGCCCGCCGGGCTTGAGCTGCTCGATCAGCGGCGGTGGGACGTGGCCGGCGGCGGCGGTGACAATGATCGCGTCAAACGGGGCGTGCTCGGCCCACCCGTAATAACCGTCACCCAGACGCGTGGTGACATTGCCATAGCCCAGACGGGCAAGACGGCTTTTCGCCTGCTCTGCCAGTGGCTCGATAATCTCGATCGTGTACACATGCTTCACCAGGCCCGATAGAACGGCGGCCTGATAGCCCGAGCCAGTACCGACCTCGAGCACCACGTCATCCGTGTCGATGCCCATCAGGTCCGTCATCAAGGCAACGATATAAGGCTGCGATATGGTCTGCCCATAGCCGATGGGCAGCGGGCGATTCTCGTAGCCGACGGGCTGCAAATCGACCGGCACGAACTCGTGGCGTGGCACGCTTGCCATCGCTTCCATGACACGCGCATCGAAGCGTTTGCTGCCGGTGTAGCTGGCGGTGCGCCTGACATCCTCTTCGATCGCCGCGATCATGGCCCTGCGCGCTGCGGCAAAGCGTCCTTCCTCGGCGCTGGCAATGGCGCTCAGCACGGTGGCCAGGATCAACCATGGCGCGAGCAAAACTAAAGCTGTGAACCAACCAGCAGACGGACGGCAGCTTGGATTTTCCCAGGTACCCATGGCCTGATGACTATGCTGTGGGGCTTCAAGAGTGTGGCCGCGGAGTATCGTACAGGATCTGTTGGACCACGAGAATGAGCGCGGCACAAGAATCCCGCGCGTCGAAGAACACGCGGGAGTGAGTAAACGTGGAGCCGGTTCGCGGCCGTCAATCCCGATAGGCTAATAGCTCGCGTAGACGGCCGTGTTACCGTCCCAGTCGAAGGCAAGGATTTGATAACGATCCTTGCGCGACCCTTCCATACCCGGCGAGCCCATCGGCATCCGGGGAACGGCGAGGCCCTTGATCGCGGGGCGTTCTTCCAAGAGACGCTGAATATCACGGGCGGGCACATGGCCCTCGACCACGTATCCGCCCACCAGCGCCGTTTGGCACGACGTAAGCCGGGTGGGCACGCCGTTGCGGGTCTTGATTTGAAGCTGCCGCCTAGCTGTCCGCCTGTGCATAAAACACTCCCCTTTTGGAGATTGCTGCAAGATCCGCTAACGGCCAAGAGCGGACGTCCAGGCTGGCAAAGAAAGGTGCCTTTGAACGTCCGTTCACGCCGCCGAGAGTGCTTCCTCCAAGGCCGGCAATGCGGCTTTGAAACCAGTTCGATCTGCTTCGTCTCGCAGGCGTTGAAGCTCCCGAATTGTGGCTTCGTCTCGATTGCCTTGGCCAAAGGCAGCGAGTGTTCGTCCGCGGGCGATGAAAAACTCGGTCCACGGCAATGGTTCGGCGCGGGTGTAGTCTTCAAACGCAGCCGCGTATGCTTCGACCCGCTCCCAGTCGCCAACGTTAAGTAGCGCGTCCATTGCGAACCGATAAAACCAAAAGTAATTGTGACCCACTGAGCCTTCACGGAGGGCGGTTTCTCCTTCATCCAATGCGCCCTCTCGAGCAGCAATGTCGCCAGCTACCAGCGCGAGAGCACCGAAAATGCGCCCCGCATTGAATGCCCGGCCTGCGTCACGAGTAATTGAGGCCGCTTGCATCAATACTTCTCGGGCTTCGGTTTGACGCCCCTTGCCTTGCAAAGCAATGGCCTTCCACAAGAGAGCCAACGGCTCCCACGCCCGTGCGCCGAGTGTTCGGGCCAGGATCAGTTGGTGATCCGCCTGCTCTTCAAGAAGTTCGTACTCGCCTAGATCAGTAGCCGCGTGGCAAATACATCCAACGGCGTTCATTTCGACACGTTGGGCGCCGACCTTTTTCGCCGCCTCCGTGGCGGCAAGGCCTGCGGTCATTGCGCCCTGCAAATCGCCGAGGTAGAAACGCGTAAAGCCGCACATAGCAATATGCGCCACTTCGACGCGGCCGAGCCCATGCTTGCGGGAAAGCTCCACACATCCGTTGAAGTAATCATTGGCCGTTCTCATCCGGCCGCGCACGTACGCTGCGTCCCCCAACCCCCCGAGCGCCCGCGCTTCGTCTTCAAGCGAGTGGGCTTCGCGGGCATAGTTGAGCGCCGATTGGTGCGCCTCCTGGCAACCATCGACTCTGCCGAGTGAAAAGCATAGATTCCCGCGCAGATGCTGAAGACGCGAAAGTTGAATAATGAGACTGTGATGCGTTGCCACAGGTTCGGCTTTGTCAAGAAGCTCGAGTCCTGCCTCATAGTTGGTGGTCACCCGCATTCCTGCAGCAAGGCCTATCCACGCATCGCACCGCTGCACACCATCATTGGCATGCTCGAGCATCTCTCGGTATACAGCCATCGAAGATTCGATGTTCCCGAGGTCATGCAGGAGCTCGCCTTTGAGGCAATTCAGCCGGTGCCGGTCTGATTGAGTCGAGGAAATCGTTAAACCACGCTCGGTCAAGTGCAGAGCCCGCTCAAAGCGGTATTGTTGGAGTTGCTCGCGCGCAGCCTCGACAAATGCGCTCGGTGCTTCGTCATCATTGGCGCTAGCCAAATGTTCAGCATAAAGTTCCGCGTCACTACCCGAGTACCAGTGCGCCGCCTTTCGATGCAGTTCTCGGCGTTGACGCTTAAGCAGCGCGCTGTAGACACATTCCTGAATCAGGGCATGTCCGAACAGATAGCCCGCCCCCTCGGTCCGCACCAGATTGTGCTCGAGTAACGCCTGGCAGTCATAATCGATTGTCTCGAGCAGATGACGTAGCACATCCGCGTTGAAGCGCTGCCCGATGACAGAAGCCGCCTGCAGCGCTCGCTTGTGTTCAGGCCTGAGTCGGTCCATTCGCGCGAGCACGAGACTTTGGATGGAATCGGGCAGGCCTTCAGCCGAGCCTTCCTTGGCGTGGCGTAGCAACTGCTCGAGAAACAGGGGATTACCGGCAGCACGCTCGAGACAACCTTGAGCGAGTGGGTCGCTCGAGTCGATAAATCCTTCGATGAGTTCGAGCGATTCTTGTTTGCGGAGTGGACCGAGGTCGATGGTAAAGAGCGGACTGCCTTCAGTGCTGCTCCGCCAACGCTGGTCCAGCCGATCGCCCTCTATACGCGAGGTCATCACGAGCAATGCCGCGGACTCTGCTACCGCCTTCGTGACGCTGGCTAGATGTGCCAGAGTAATGGCGTTGGCCCAATGAACATCCTCCACAACCACCAGGAGGGGGTTCTTAGCGCTTACCCTGCTGACCAATCTGGACACCACCGCCTGCTTGCCCTCATTGCGAGTGGCGTTGTCCATTGCGTCGTACAGCGCCCGAAGCTCTGTTGGTTGCGGCAGGTCCAGCAGGTCGTTGAGATACACGCGTTGGCCTGGCTCCAGCGTGCCGTCATTAATGCCCGCATCCGCCGCGTGTTGTCGCTCATCCTCGCCGCTTCCAGATGGAATCGCCAGCAGGCTCCTGACCAACGCGCGGATGGCATCCTGACCCTTGCCCACCCCGAAGTCGAGCACAAGCCCTCGATGACACTTCATGCCGTTGGTTGCTCCAATTCGAACAAACTCCTCCACCAGGCGTGTCTTGCCAATACCCGGCTCGCCGCGGACGTAGACGGTCTGACCTTGGCCATCCTCGATACAGGTATCCAGGATGCCCCGGAACTGATTGAGCTCGGCACGCCGACCGACAAAGGGCGTGCGTGTGGTCTGCGCCGCACTCTCCTCGGCGGACATCACCCGCCGTAGCACAAATACACGAACAGGCTCGGAGATCCCCTTCACAGACACAGGTTTGAGCGCCTCTGCATCGATACGAGGTTCCGCAAGCGCCTTGGTAGCTGCTGAAATGTATATGTCGCCAGGCTCAGCGGCCTGCTCCATGCGCGCGGCGATCGGCACCGTGGGACCAGAGGCGTCGTACTCCATCTTTTCGCCTTCGCCCACTGTGAGCACCACTACCTCCCCCGAGTGCAACCCAACTCGAATCGCTATCCTGCTCCCGTGGGGTGTCGCGATTTCCTCAGCGTAGTCACGGATAGCACGCTGCATCTCATACGCCGCCTCGCAAGCATCCACGGCGTGGTGCTCGCTTGCCACCGGTGCACCAAACATCGCCATCACTCCATCGCCCATGAAACGACACACCGTACCCCGATTGTTCTCTATCGATTCGCACATGCGTTGCGTTGCGCCGTACAAGAGATCGTGCGTCTCCTCAGCATCGAGCTTTTCTGTGAGCGCGGTCGAGCCGGTGATATCGGCAAATAGCATCGTTACTGGTTTTCGTTCACCGGGCATTCGTTCCCATGCCGCTAGACTGACGTCGGAGTTAGCAGGCAGAGGCGGGACTACCTCGGTGGTGCTCGATGCTGATGTGCCATGCGATTCAACGTCTTCGCCGGCTAAGGCGGTGATAGCCTTGAGGAGCTTCTTGCGCGGACCGAGAGGAATGCCCAGTTCTTTCAAGTCGGCTTCGCCGAGCTCAGGCAAGGCCGCCAGGTCAATTTCCTGCTCAACGAAGAGAGTCGTGTACTTCTGGAGACCTAGTTTCCCCAGCCAACTTCCAATTTCCTCGATCATGGACGTGAATATGTGCCCCGGTTTCCCAAGGCAGTATCTTACCTAAATCTGTTGCAGAGAGACTTGCAAACCATCGCCTTGATCCGGTATGCCTTTGAGGTCGGACGTTGGAGTGCTCGTATTTCGAAGGTCGGCAAGGGGTCGGAAGCGGACGTTTTGATTATTTTGGCATCCCCAAGGGGCTCTAAATCCGAGTTGCAAGACTTGCCGGTGACTTATTGGTGACTCAGGGTCTCGTGGGTTGCTGGGAAATCGCGTAACTCGTTGATTCATTGGTGGGCCGTGCAGGAATCGAACCTGCGACCACCTGATTAAAAGTCAGGTGCTCCTACATATTGAAAAAATATCGACACGCTTGAAACACGTCGCGGTAACTACATGAAAAAACTGGCGTCCCCAACGGGATTCGAACCTTATGCTAGTCGCTTAGTCGTGCCGTTTGAAGCTGCCGCCTAGCTGTCCGCCTGTGCAATAAACACCCCCAACGTCGAACACGCACCCGCAAAAGCCACAGGTTCGCTGAAACGTTCCCCGCAGGTACCGGCATCCGCCTTCTTCGTTGCTCATTCAGTCGCTCCTTGTGTCACATGCCGCGGCGCTCAGTCACCGTCGAAGGAACTCCCTCCGCCACCCAGCAGCGCGGGTACCTCGCGATCGCGCCGTCGTGGGGCGCTTCGGGGTCGCGACTTCGCGTGAGGTTGCGTCGGGTCGCGGCGGTTCTCGCCTCGGAATGCAGGGGCCCGGCCCCTAACGTCGGAACCGCCGGCGCTGCGACGGGTGCGCTGCGCTTCAGATCCGCTTGAGGCATGCGTTTTGTTCCCCCGCCCGGCGGCAGTTGCGTTCAACGGCGAAGCTCTGCCGCGGTGCCGATTTCCGGTATCGCGCCCACTGCGTTCCCTTGCACCTCTCGAGGCAGCTCGGCTGTCGCGAATGGGC
>VRUB01000118.1 GCA_019456345.1 Nitrospira sp.
AGGCTGGGGCGATCCCTCCGTGGATTTCCCGTTCGCCGGGACGAGCGTCCACCGGACACTCGTCTTTATCCGGCGCACCCACGGGCAAAGGTGGGTGCAGCGCTCAGCCAGGGGCCGCAGGATGCAGCGCGGATCGAGCATGACGTGCCCGCGAGCTGTCCTCAGAGAGGTGTCGGAGGGGTTATGAAGAAAATCGTCTACGGATTCATCACGGTGATCGTGCTGTTTTTCGGGATAACCGTGACATTTCAGAACCAGCATGTAGTCGACTTCAATTACTACTTCGGTATGCATTGGAAGGAGCCGCTTGCGTGGATGCTGTTGCTGGCCTTTATCGCCGGAATCCTTATCGGTTTCGTGAGCAGCCTGAGAATGTTGCTGCGTCTGCAGCGCCAGCTGGTCCACGCCCGAAAGGAGCAACGCCGCGTAGAACAGGAAGTCAGCAATCTGCGTGCATTGCCGGTCAAAGATGGCGTTTAACGTATACAATCTTCTTTGGTTGCTGCTACCGCTAGCGGCGGCGTCGGGCTGGCTGGGTGCGAGGCTCGACCAGAAGCGGCGCGTCCGGAAAAACTCCTTCGATCTGCCATCGGCCTACTTCAAGGGGCTCAATTTTCTTTTGAATGAACAGCCGGACAAGGCCATCGAGGTCTTCACGCAGGCGCTGGAGGTCAACAGCGAAACCGTTGAGACTCACCTTGCGCTTGGAAATTTATTTCGACGTCGTGGAGAAGTCGAACGTGCAATCCGTATTCATCAAAACCTGATCGCACGCCCGACGCTCGACAAGGAGCAGCGCTCGCACGCCCTGCTGGAGCTGGGCCAGGATTATCTGAAGGCCGGCCTGTTTGACCGTGCCGAAAATCTGTTTCAGGAGCTTGCCGAGATCAGGTTGCACCGTGAGCAAGCGTTGCGCCTGCTTCTGCGAATCTATCAGCAAGAAAGGGAGTGGGATAAAGCGATTGCGACTGCTCGCAAGCTCGGGCGACTTTCGAACCAGTCGATGGACGACGTGATTGCGCATTACTATTGTGAGTTGGCAGAGAGTGCTATGTCCAAGAGCGATTATGCTGGCGCACGCACACACGTCAAGGCAGCGTTGCGCAGCGACAATGCGTGCGTGCGGGCCTGCATACTGCTTGGCGATATCGAGGTCGCGTGCGGCAAACACCGTGAGGCCATCAAGGCCTGGAAGAACATCGAAGGTCAGGATGCCCAGTTCCTGGGCGAGGTGGCGGACAAGATTGCGGACAGCTATCGATACCTCGGGGATGAAGAGGGTCTTTACGAGTTTTTCAGGTCTGCCCTGCAACGCCACCAGGTCATCGGCTTGATCTTGGCCTTTGCGGATATTATTAAGAATCGCGAAGGGATCGACGCGGCAGAGAAGTTCGTTGTTGAATCATTGCGACGCCGCCCATCGGTTCACGGATTGCATCGTTTAATCGAGTTGAATCTCACGGAGGCGACCGGCCCGGGCAAGGACGATCTTGTGCTGCTGCGAAACATTATCGAGGAGCTGCGTGAGCAGCACCGTGGGTATGCATGCCAACAATGCGGCTTCAAGGGTAAGTCGTTGCATTGGGTTTGTCCGGGCTGTAATCGCTGGAACACCATCAAGCCCATTCTGGAGGAGTGATTGAGCGATCCGCGCGTTATTGTGGCGCTGGATTTCGCGTCGACCGATGAGGCCCTGGGTTTTGCGGCCATCGTCGAGCCGGCGCAATGTCGACTTAAGGTCGGGATGGAGCTTTTTTCGA
This sequence comes from Nitrospira sp., assembly GCA_019456345.1. Classification (GTDB taxonomy): domain Bacteria; phylum Pseudomonadota; class Gammaproteobacteria; order Acidiferrobacterales; family SPGG2; genus VRUB01. The sequence continues at coordinate 1,761 of VRUB01000118.1, forward strand.
TCGGTGGTCCGGCGATAGTGGGCGCGCTCGCGGAACGTGGTTTCGATATCTTTCTCGATCTCAAGTTTCACGACATACCTAATACTGTCGCGCGAGCCTGCGCCGTTGCGGCGCGGATGGGCGCGTGGATGCTAAACGTCCACACTCTGGGCGGTGCCGACATGCTGCAGGCGGCGCGAGAGGCCGTGGATGGCTGCGACCAGCGTCCGCTGCTGATCGGTGTCACCGTCCTGACGAGTCACGCTGAGCGCGATCTCGCCGGCGTCGGAATCCACGGAGGACTGATGCACGAGGTGGATGTGCTCGCGGCGCTCGCGCGAGCGGCCGCACTGGACGGCGTCGTGTGCTCGCCGCAGGAGGTCACGGGATTGCGTAAGAACATGGGCGCGGGATTTGTACTCGTCACGCCGGGCATCCGGCCCACCGCGGCCGCGAAAGATGACCAGGCTCGCACCATGGCACCGCGGGAGGCCGTCAAACGGGGCGCCGATTATCTGGTTATCGGCCGCCCGATTACTCGCGCGGCGAAACCTCGGGATGTACTGGAGGCGATTAATAGGGATCTTGAACCTCATTGATGCCATCGCGCTACGTTGGCCAGATGTCAACATCCCAGGCCCAGCGTCTATCGTCCGGTTGTTCGGCCCAAGCGCACCGGTCGACAGCTGCGGCAAAACGCCCGATAATACCGACGCGACAAATAACGATGGGTTGCAGATACGTGTGGACACGGAGCCCGCAGCGAACTGTGGGGTCGCGCTCGAATGATCGAGGAGCCCTTGGGAGACGGTCGGTTCCGCAGCGGTTATCCGCAGGAAACTAATAAGTGCTGCCAGAATTGTTGCAAAAGATCGCCAACACCCGGGTCCTGGTGGTTGGTGATGCCATGTTGGATCGATATTGGTATGGAGCCGTTGAGCGCATCTCACCGGAGGCGCCTGTGCCCGTCATTGCGGTTGGCCGTTGTGAGGAGCTCCCCGGCGGTGCGGCTAATGTGGCGCGCAATGTGCGCGCGCTGGGCGCGCGCTGCACGCTATTCGCCGCCAGTGGCGACGACAACGAAGCGGACGCGCTACAACGCATCCTCGGCGAGGATGAGGTACAGTGTATCCTGCAGCGCGACAAGCTGCTCAATACCACGGTCAAGCTGCGTGTCATATCGAAAAACCAACAGCTTATCCGTATCGACTTCGATATGCCGGTAAGCAAGGATTGTCGCGTTCGCCTGCTCGATTCTTATCTCAAGCACCTGCCCGAGTTCCAGGTAGTGATCGTTTCCGATTACGGTAAGGGTGGGCTCGGCTATATCCAGGAGATGATCGACGCGGCGCGAAATTCCGGCACCTCTGTGGTTGTGGATCCCAAGGGCGAGGATTACAGCGGCTACCGGGGGGCGGACCTGATTACGCCGAATCGAAAGGAGTTCGAGCAGGTAGCGGGCCATTTCCGCAATAATGCCGAGCTGGAAGAAAAGGCCAACAACATGATCGAGTCACTGGAGCTCGGTGCCGTGCTGATAACCCGTGGGGAAGAGGGCATGAGCTTGATTAAAGGTAACAGAGAGGTCTTGCATTATCCGGCGCGCGCCAAAGCGGTGTTCGACGTCACGGGTGCCGGCGACACCGTGATAGCAGCGGTGGGTTGTGCCTTTGCCGTGGGTGGTGAGGCGGAAGATGCCTTGCATATGGCGAACGTGGCCGCAGGAATCGTCGTCGCCAAGGTCGGCGCGGCGTCGGCCACACCGGCGGAGATCCTGCACGAACTCGCTCTTGAGGATAGCTGATGTACGTCGTTACCGGTGGCGCGGGCTTTATCGGCGCCAACCTTGTCAAGGCGTTGAATGACCGCGGCATCGATGACATCGTTGTCGTGGACAATCTTGAGTGGGCGGAGAAGTTCAAGAACCTCGTCGACTGTGAGATAGCCGATTTTCTCGATAAGCGCGATTTTCTTAGTCTGCTCGAGGCAGGGCAGTTGCGCGGGGATCTGCAGGCTGTATTTCATCAAGGTGCGTGCTCCGACACCACGGAGCAGAATGGCCGCTACATGATGGAAAATAATTACGAGTACTCGAAAGCCTTGCTTTACCTCTGCCAGGAGAAAAGGATCCCGTATATATATGCATCATCGGCCTCGGTCTATGGCGCGGGGCCGGTGTTCCGCGAGGAACGAGAGCATGAGGCGCCGCTGAACGTCTACGGCTACTCGAAGTTTCTATTCGACCAACACGTGCGACGAATATTACCGCGCAAGACGGCCCAGATCGTGGGCCTGCGTTATTTCAATGTTTACGGCGGGCGCGAACAACACAAAAGGCGTATGGCGTCGGTCGCCTTTCAGTTTTTCAACCAGTACCGCGATAACGGCCAGGTGCGGCCGTTCGAGGGCAGCGATGGCTATGGTGATGGCGAGCAGCAGCGTGACTTTGTCTCGGTGGAGGATGTGGTCGATATCAATCTTTTCTTCCTGGACCATCCAGCAAAGAGCGGCATCTTCAATGTTGGCACCGGACGCGGTCAGACGTTCAACGACGTGGCGATGGCAGTCGTGAACAGCGTGCGGCGCCTCGAAGGACAACAAGCGCTTGCACTCAAGCAGCTGCAACAGCGAGGTATTATTAAGTACATCGATTTCCCTGGAGATTTGAAGGGGAAATACCAGAGCTTCACGCAAGCGGACATGAGCACTTTGCGTGGTGCCGGATATGCCGGTGATTTTCTTACCGTCGAGGAGGGCGTGGATCGTTACGTGCAGAGGTTCTTGTACACGGGCAGCGAAAGTGCGCGCCAAACCGCTGCCAAGTGACAAAGGGGGCAGGAGTTCGAGCGCGTGAGCGGCTGATTCGCGATGACCGAGACGAGCGCCAAGAAGTGGTACGTGGTCTATTGCAAACCTCGCCAGGAGGACGTCGCCAGACGTAATCTCGAGCATCAGGCGTTCGAGACCTACCTGCCGCGGGTGCGCCAGCGGCGGCGGCGCTTGAACCGGCGCGTGATGGTGATCGAGCCCATGTTCCCGCGCTATCTCTTTGTGCGCCTCGACCGCGAGCGCGACAACTGGGGCCCGATTCGCTCCACCCTGGGCGTGACGTCGCTGGTGCGTTTTGGCCAGTTTCCTGCGCCGGTTCCCGACAATCTGATCGAGATTTTGCGTGAGCGCGAGGACGAGCAGGGGATCCAGGAGCTGCCTTCGCCGGAGTGGCGGCGTGGCGATACACTGCGAATCGCCGAGGGTAGCATGGCCGGTTACGAAGGAATCTTCTTGGCGCGCTCGGGCAAGGACCGGGTGGTAGTGCTGTTGGACATCATGGGCCAGCAGGCGCGGGTGCAAGTGGGCGAGGATGCCGTGGAACGAGCGACCTGAGCGAGGGCGCATCAAGGCCGGGCAGGGTTGACTGCGGGGGGGGTCTACCTATAGTGTTCATCATATGAACGCTAAGGGAGAGCGCGAGGACGAGCTCGTCTTGGAGCTGCTCGACGCGATAGGGAAGAACAGCGATGTCAGCCAACGCCATCTGGCGCGACACCTGGGGGTGGCCCTCGGGCTTGCGAACTCCTACCTAAGGCGCTGTATTCGAAAGGGATTTGTCAAGATTAGCGAAGCCCCCGCCAATCGGTACCTTTATTATCTGACGCCTCAGGGTTTTGCCGAAAAAAGCCGGCTCACCGCCAAGTATCTTTCCATCTCCTTTGCCTTTTATCGTCGCGCCAGCGCGTCTTGTGCCGAGGCCTTCGCGCAGTGCGCCGCCAACGGCTGGCACAAGGTGGTGCTGTGCGGGGTGTCCGACCTGGCGGAGATTGCATCGTTGCGCGCCGGGCAGACGAACGTGGAGATAGCGGGGATCTACGACCCGCATAGCGAGTGCGCGCGATTCATCGGCAAGGAGGTTTGGCGCGATTTGAATCATGCGGGGCCGTTCGACGCCTGCGTGTTGACGGACTTACAGGCGCCGGCGGCGAGCTATGAGCGCTTGACCGCGATTGTCGAGCGAAGTCGCATAGTGGTGCCCGATATATTGCGACTGGAATAGGATGGACGCGTGTCGGGTGCCCAGGGTGGCCGGCAGACACAACAAGCTGTCGTCTGGTGATTACAGAATAAGGTCTCGCCACCTTTATCCTGTCTGGAGATAGGCCTGGGAAGATTTCTCGGCCCTGCACCGCGCGGCGAGGCGCAGTAGCAGGGGTGCTGTGCGGAGCGTGGTTGCGCCCTGCAGGGCGGTAGCGTGCCTGGAAAGCAGTAACGAGTTGCGAGTATCGAGTAACTAGATGGTCTAAACCCCATCAGGCTTTATCTCATGCTTTCCCCTAGCTACCAGCCACCCGCTACTAGTTGCTAACTGACCGAATCACAGTGAAGGTCTTGGTTACAGGCGTTGCCGGATTTATCGGCGGTGCGCTTGCCGTGCGATTGCTCGAGCGCGGCGACGAGGTCTATGGCATCGACAATCTAAACGATTACTACGACGTCAACCTCAAGCAAGCCCGCTTGGGGCGTGTCTCCGGCGAAGCCGGGTTCACCTTTCAGAAGCTGGATATTTGCGATCGCCAGGGCATCGAAGATCTGCTCCGAAACAACAAGTTTGATGTCGTGGCTCATCTGGCCGCCCAGGCCGGAGTTCGCTATTCGATTGAAAATCCCTATGCCTATATCGATGCTAACCTCGTTGGTTTTGGCAATATCCTCGAGGGCTGCCGTCGTACCGGCGTCAATCATCTGGTTTTCGCTTCTTCCAGCTCGGTGTACGGGGCCAACCAGAAACTGCCGTTTTCCGAGCACGATAACGTCGACCATCCGGTATCGCTTTACGCCGCAAGCAAGAAGGCGAATGAGCTGATGGCGCACAGTTACGCACATCTCTATCGTCTGCCGTGCACGGGATTGCGTTTTTTTACCGTGTACGGCCCCTGGGGTCGCCCGGATATGGCATTGTTCAAGTTTACGCAGGGGATACTCGAGGGAAAGCCTATCCCGGTCTTTAACCGGGGGCAGATGATGCGCGATTTCAGTTACATCGATGATATTGTCGAGGGTGTTGTGCGCACAATTGACAGCCCACCGGCGCTGAACGCGGACTGGGAAAATCAGTCACGGCCCACGATTCACGGGTCCGAGCTTACCAATCGCGAGTATCCTGATCCGGCCACGAGCTCTGCACCTTACAAGATCTACAACATCGGCAACAACCGGCCGGTGGAGCTGTTGCGATACATCGAAGTTTTGGAGCAGTGTCTCGGTAAGAAGGCGCAGATGGATCTGCTGCCGATGCAGGAAGGCGACGTACCCGCTACATACGCGGATATCGATTGCCTGGCGCAAGACACGGGATTCGCCCCGAAGACGCCTGTAGAGATCGGCGTGGCGCATTTTGTGGATTGGTACAAAGAATACTATCAAATTCCGTGATGAGTGACTGGTGATTCGTGATTGGAAATTAGTGAGTCACGGCTGCCAATTTCGATCAATTAAAGTTTACGAGTCAAGCGTAGCAACCCGTGA
>VRUB01000352.1 GCA_019456345.1 Nitrospira sp.
GTACTGCCGCGCCAATCCGAAGTCATAGATACTACTGCCAAGAAGGTGGGTTGATGCCCCGCTAGTGGATTGATTCCAACGTTTGGAACCCACGGTTTCGTGCTGCGATGATTTCATCTGGGTTGGCTTTCCAGTTGAATGGCTCTGGATTGGCGGCGTTGTATTCGCGGACGAAGCGGTTGATGGCGGCCTGGAGATCGACGACGGAATGGAAGACGCCGTGCTTGAGCCTGCGCCGCGTGAGTTTGGCGAAGAAACCCTCGACGGCATTGAGCCATGAGCACGAGGTCGGCGTAAAATGGAAAGTCCAGCGTGGATGGCGCTCGAGCCAGGCGCGGACCTTGTCCTTCTTGTGCGCCGCGTAATTGTCGAGGATCACGTGGATGGCCTTGTCCGCCGGCACCTCGCGCTCGATGCGGTTGAGGAAGCGGATGAACTCCTGATGGCGGTGGCGCTGCATGTTCTGCCCGATGACCGTTCCGTCCAGTATGTTGAGCGCAGCAAACAGCGTCGTCGTGCCGTGGCGTTTGTAGTCATGGGTCATCGTGCCGGCGCGGCCCTTCTTCATCGGCAAGCCGGGCTGGGTGCGGTCGAGCGCCTGGATCTGCGACTTCTCGTCGATCGACAGCACCACCGCATGGGCCGGCGGATCGACATACAAGCCGACGATAACGGCGAGCTTCTCGGCGAAGGCCGGGTCGTTCGAGAGCTTGAAGTTCCGCCAGCGGTGCGGGCTGAGGCCGTGGGCTTTCCAGATCGCCTGTACCGTCGATGCGGCGACGCCGGCCGCCTTGGCCATCGCGCGCAGCGTCCAGTGGGTCGCCTCGTGCGGCGGCGGTTGCTGCGTCAGGCGGACGATCTCGGCGACACGATCTGGCGCGATCGGCGCCTTGCCGGGCGGGCGGGACTTGTCGCGAAGCAGGCCGCCGACACCCGCGTGCATGAACCGCTCCTGCCAACGCCACACGCAGGTCTTGGACTTTCCGGTCTCGGCCATGATCGCCGAAGTGCCCAGACCCTCGCCGCTCAGAAGGACAATACGCGCCCGCCAGACGTGCTTCTGCAGGCTCTTGGGGTCCGCGACGATCGCGCGCAATCGCTGACGATCGCCGGCGGATACGGTGAAGGATATTCCGTTACGCATGCACATAGACTCGCATGCCAATCCAAAATACGGAATCCCAAATCGGACTCTTTCGATCCGATCAATCCACTAGTGGATCAGGATTGGTCAACGGGGGGGTCGGTTTGACGGGCGAATCCCGTCTGGCCGATCGCCAATGTCCCATCGATCGGTCCGGCATTCAAAATTG
>VRUB01000353.1 GCA_019456345.1 Nitrospira sp.
ACCGCCGCGCCACGCGCGTGCTCGCCGAAAGCCTTGGGAAACCGTCTCTAGGGGTCATTATCAGCGCTCCTTGGTATTAGTGGCTCGCTGTGCACGGGAAACCGCTGCTCGAGTTCCAACCAGTCCCGCTCGGCCGTCGAGGCCGGGTGGTCGATGAAGAAATCGAGGTCCGCAAGTCCGTAATAGGCATCGCTGCCCTCGCCTCCGACGACGAGGGAGTCTTCCCCGAAAACGAACCAGAGTTGCTTTAGTTCCTCTCTCGACTGGTTCGCCGCTCTCAACTCCTCGACCGAGTCCCGCATGCGGCGCCACACATATTCCTTGGCAATTTCCGCGCTCGGGAATCCATCGACCAACATGGCGCCCTCGTCGTCCATGTAATTGAACATGTCCAGGACCGCGACGGCGTAGCGTTCGCCCTCGCCGGCGCTCGATCTTCCTCGCCGCTGCGCCGCCGCCAGGATCGATTGGCTCTCCGCGTAAAGCTTGTGGCCTTGGCGCTTGGCCTCGAGAATCGGGCCCGGCAAGAGCCGCATCGTTGCGATGTGATCGTTCGACGTCCGGACATAGAGAGCGATGTCCCGATATCCCGTCTCGGTCGGCTCGGCGATGCGGTCCCTGATCCGAACGATCTTATGCTTCGACCCAATGGCGTCGACGGCGGCGTTGAGGTCGTCGAGGGACTGGAAGACCAAGGCGCTACGCACCAGGTCCAGGAGCAGCGAGACATCGCCGCCGTAGTGCACCCTGATCTTCTCGAGCGCCCGTGCCCGCCCCATCAAGGGGCATTTAAGTGCCTCGGTGCGGGTCTCGTCAGTCATCTGATCCGGCATCCTCGGAATGCCCCTTATGGTCACCGACGACGGTAGCTAGACGAGCACTCGACCCCTTTTTCGCAGCCGATCTCGCGCGGTACACCGACGATCTCTGCTGCACTCGAGCACGGTCCGCCGCGCGCAAAATCGTCTGCTCGGTTGAACCATTCTACCCAGCGCCCGGAATATCGTCCAACCAATCTCGAAGTTTTGCGCGCTTCCCAAGGTGACATGATGCCCCGACGCAGGCGGATGCCTTTGCGGCAAATTCCTCGGCGTCACCGAGATCGGCCCAGGTGAAGCCGACCGCGCCGAGGTGGCCGAGCCCCTCGCCGAGGCCACCATCACCTGCGACGGCGAGGGCGTCACCACCTCGGACAACGCGCGCCTGCGCTACCAGAACCTGCGCCGGCCGATCTATCCCCCCGAGCGCATCAACGCGCCTGAAGACGCGCCGCGCTGGAGCAGCGGTGCGGGTGCCGGCGCGGCCTCCGGG
>VRUB01000119.1 GCA_019456345.1 Nitrospira sp.
GCTCATCCTTTAGCGGATCGCTGGAAGATGTTTCTGATGGAACGGGAAATAGACTGATACCGCTTGTTCTCGCGCAGCCGCTCCAGCAACCGTCGAATTCTGCGAATAACATAAAAAAGCCCGACAGCCAGAAGCGTGAGAAAGATGATATTGAACCATGGGATGTGTGTATAGTCTTTGTCGACGATCTTGAGGCTAATGGCATTGGGAAAAATCGAGAACACCTTTATTCGCCAACCATAATATCTTACGCGCACCCAGGGTTTCTCTGGATTCTCAATTAAAGTCTGTGCCTCGCCGGTCAGGTCTGCGCTGTCGAACTTGAAGTAGGGCGGCCAACCCCATCCGGTGTCCTCGTTGCGCAAGATCTTAACTTTTCCGTTGCGTGTCACGATGCTAATAAAGCGCACATCGCGAGTTCTTATTCCTTGTCCGGAATCGCCCCGATCGATGCGTTTCACGTCCGTACCGGTAATCTGTACGACGTCGGTGCGCGGCAGGTTGTAGTGGAGGAACAGCGCAACGGCCGTGACCACTAGCGCCAAAAACGTGTACTTGAGGGTTCTCAAAACTCGCATAAGAGATATTGTCCCCGATCGGTTTGCTGTCGTGATGAAAGGCATGGCAGACGTTTCTGAGAGACAAAGATTAGAGCAAGGCCCGGCGCCATGCCAGTGCGCTCGCCTGCCCACGCCAGGATGGCCGGAGCACGTAGCGTTTCCCTTAATTCTGCCTCTTTCTCAGTTCCTGCGTGATCAGGGGGTTAGGGAGGTGAGTGGGGGCAGGGGAGGGGCTAACGCCCAAAAAATCCAGGCTTGCGTTTCTCCATGAATGCCCTGCGGCCTTCCTTGTAATCCTCGCTGGCAAAACACTTGTCCACCAGCTTATCGCACAGCTCGAGATCGCGCGCGTCGGGGTCCTTGAGGACCTCATCGATGATTTTCTTGACGGCATTCAGCGTCAGTGGCGCGTTGTCGGCAATGCGCGTGGCGTAGTCTCGCACGTAATCGATGAGCTCCGCATGCGGCAGCACGCGGTTGATCAAACCCATGTCGAGCGCTTCATTGGCGCTGAATTGCCGCGCAGTGAGCAGGATCTCCTTGGCAAAGGCCGGGCCTACCAGATCCACCAGTGTGCGGATGCTGTTGTAGCGGTATCCCAGCCCGAGGCGCGCTGCCGGTATGGCGAAGCGCGCGTCGTCGGCTGCAATGCGAAGGTCGCAGCCAAGCGCCACACCGAGCCCGCCGCCGAGACAGTATCCCTCGATGCTCGCAATCGTCGGCTTGTCGAAGTGCTTGAGCCGGTCTGACGCCTGTTGCACGGCGGCGTCGTACTCGGCGGTCGCGTCCTTTGATGAGCGTTTGCTTTCGAACTGTGAGACGTCGGCGCCGGCGGAAAACGCCTTGCCACCCGCGCCACTCAGCACCACGACCCGTATGGTTCCGTCGGCGGCAAAGTCGTCCAGCACGATCGGAATCGCCTGCCACATTTCATAGGAGATGGCATTGCGGCGTTGAGGATTATTAAAGATTATGCGCCCGACGGCGCTATCTTTTTCAGCAACGAGCTTGTCGGTAATGGTTTGCATCAGGCTCTCCGTTCACAGGTCGTTAATCGGTAGTCGCGGTTGAACCGGCACGCGCAAGCGGCCCACGAGACAGTGCTTGCAACGTCAGACGCGGTAGCGATCTACCGTCCTCCAGTCGATGTCGAAACCGAATCCGGGATCTTCGCTCAAGTGCAACATACCGGAGCGAATTTCCGGGCGCTTGGTGTAAAGCTCGGTCCACAGCGGGTCGCGTTCCGGATTCGGGAAGGTTTCGACCGCGAAACCATTCGGCGCGGCCAGTACCAGATGCCCGTGGATCTGGGGGTCGTGATGCGGCGCCACCATGATTCCGTGCATCTCTGCATAGGCCGTGACGCGCAGGAACTCGGTCACGCCGCCGGCGCGGGTACAGTCGAACTGCATGTAGCGAATGCCCCCCAGGTCAACCAGATCTCGAATGCCCCAGCGGTGCAACTCGCTCTCGCCGCTGGCAAGCGCGACATGTGTGCGCGTGGCAAGCCGTCCAAGCCCGCGTGCCGAATCGTACCAGTGTAGCGGCTCCTCGAACCAGAATATATCGTGCTCGGCAAATGTCTGGATGGCATCGGTGGCCTGCTCGAGGGTGTAGGCCGAGTTCGCGTCGATCATCAGCCAGGCATCGCCGATTGATTCCCGGACCTTCGATATGCGCTCGAGGTCCCCGGCAACATCGAGGCCGCCACACTTCATCTTTACCGCACGGTATCCCGCCTCCACATAGCCCGCCATCTCGTCGACGACCTTGAGCGGTGACTCTCCCTGCTCGTAATAGCCGCCGCTGCCGTAGGCGGACACCGGGCGGTTCTTCGCCCCGAGCAGCTTCCATATGGGCAGACCCAGGGCCTTGCCCTTGATGTCCCACAGCGCGATGTCGATGCCGGCAATCGCGGCCATGATCTGCGGCCGTTTGCCGGCACCGAAGTGCGGTTGACCCAGGTCCGGATCCATCTTCTCACGGGTGCGGCTGGTGGTGACATCGAACAGCTTGTGCCAGACGGCAAGATGCTCGAGTGCATCCATGCCGGTAATGAGCTCTGTAAAGTTGTCCAGAATGGTCACGATTTCGGCCATCGGACGACCGTGAATCTGGCCGTACCCTGTGATGCCCTCGTCTGTCGTGACCTCGACGATAATCTCCGAGTCGGTGCGATAAGGCTCACGGCTCATCCAGAACACCGTGCCCAGCGGTACCGCGATAGCATGTGTGGTCAGTCCGGTGATGATCATATGGCGTATCGTTGGCGTGCGGCCGCTAAACCTGGTTTCGAATTAAGCACATTATTACGTCTTGCTGAGCCGCAGGCAAACGCGCGCGGCATGCAGCGTGTCTCGGTGTGTCATCGGGCGTGCGACGCATGCCAATCCCGGCCGTAAAGCATCGTGATAGGGCTTAACGTGGTAAGCTCGGGGTGAAGGGAGATGCTGGCTGCCTCGGCGTTATTAAGATCTAAGAAGTTCGCAAATGTTACCCTTGACCCCGTTGTGATTTCCGCGATAGACCGCCTTACTGGCGTACATCCCAGGCACCAGGGACCCGTCTTTCTTGTCGGGCTCGGGCACGCCGGTACGCACTGGATCGCGGCCACATTCTACTTATTGTTGCCGTTCATCACGCGCGATCTCGGCCTGTCTTATGCGCAAGCAGGCGCGCTCGTCTCGTTGTTTCACATCAGCTCGGTTACGGCCAACTTCGGCAGTGGCATGGTGGTCGATGTGACCGGGCGGCGCGTGCTGTTCCAGGTGGTGTCGCTGCTGGTGGGGGCTGGAGCGCTGTTCGCGTTTGGCGCCGCCGGCCAGTTTATGTTGCTTTTTATATTGATAGCGTTGATCGGCGCATCGAACAATCTATGGCACCCAGCCGCCATATCGTTTCTTTCGGAACGTTATCCGAATAGCCGCGGTTACGCGCTCTCGATTCATGCGTTTGGCGCGAATCTGGGTGACACGCTCGCGCCAGTTGCCGCCGGCGCATTATTGGTGGCGCTCTCCTGGCACCGTGTGGCCTCGATCGCCGCGCTACCGGTGCTCGCGATCGCGGCACTCATAGCGGTTTTATTATTGCGGCAGGATAAAGCAGGTGTCAGGCACCGACACCACGACTCCGGTTTCAGCAACTATGTCGCCGGACTGAAACAGATCCTGCGTAATAGAACCGTCATGAGTCTTTGCTTGATGGCGGGCGTGCGCAGCATGGCGCAAAACGGGCTGCTCATGTTCCTTCCGCTTTATCTGAGCGACGTGTTGCAAGTGAGCCCGGTGTGGATGGGTGTGACGCTCATGGCGATGCAGCTGGGCGGTATGGTAGCGTCGCCGATCGCCGGTACCTGGTCTGATCGAATCGGCCGTCGCCCCGTCGTGCTTGCCGGGCTTACGCTGACGACGGTGACCATAGCGGGCCTGACGTTGACGCGAAGCGATGCGGTGTTTATTACCGGGGTATCCGTGCTCGGTTTTGCGCTCTTCGCCGTGCGGCCAGTCGTCCACAGCTGGCTCATGGACCTGACGCCGCCGCATCTTGGTGGTAGCGCGACGAGCCTTTTGTTCGGGACACAGGCGGGGCTGTCGGCCATGGTACCGATTATTGGCGGTGTGATCGCCGACGCCTGGGGCCTGACGGTGGTGTTTTATTTCCTCGCCGGAACCATGCTGGTGGCGAATGTGCTCGTGTACCTGCTGCCGCATCATGACCCCCCTGCAGTGAGGACGGCGAGGAGCACAGAATAGCCTGTATGCCGCCGCTTTCGTCGATGTGGGTGATACCTGCGGAGGGCCGTCGCATTCCCTGATATTATGAGCCCTGGGGCAGGATCGCGGAGGTACGATTATGATGCAGGCTCGGCATCAAGTAGATGGTGCGGTTGCGCAGGCCGTGGACAGGATTCGCGCGATCGAGCGCGACCACGGCGTCACGCGCGATTCGCTCGAGGAAATCAAATCCACCTTGATCGGCCTGGCGCGGCACCCGGAGCTGTTTTCCGAAAGCGCCTATCCCTGCCCGGCGACGGAAGACAGCCTCATTTACTTGATCTCGGAGGACGACGATCACCGCATCGCACTGTACCTATCCACCGGCATACCGGGTCGTACGAGCCCACCGCACAATCACACTACCTGGGCCGTAATCGTCGGGATTGATGGCGAGGAGGAGAACCGCCTCTATGAGCGCGTCGATGATGGCTCCGTGCCGGGTAGAGGCGAGATCCGCGAAACCAAGCGCATCGTCCTACGGCCAGGCGATGGCATCGCATTGATGCCCGAGGACATCCACAGCATCCACGTGGTGAGCCGCGTACCGACACGACATTTGCATATGTACGGCCTGAGCATTGAGCACCTCCCCAATCGCATTGAGTTCGATATGAAAAAGGGTACTTATAAGGTATTTCCACCCAGCAGTGGTATCCGCAAATGACTGACACGGTATCGGCGGCTGCTCTGAAACAGATGCTGCTCGATGACGATGAGCTTGCCCTGCTCGACGTGCGCGAGGAGGGGGTATTCGCGCGCACACACTTGTTGTACGCCTGCCTGCTGCCGCTTAGCCGGCTCGAGTTGCGCATCGCTGACCTCGTCCCCAGGCGTTCTGTGCGCATCGTGTTGTGCGACGGCCGCGAGGGGCTTGCCGACAAAGCGGCGGCGCGGCTCCGGCAGTTTGGCTACCGCGACGTCTCGATTCTGGGCGGCGGCATAAATTCCTGGAAGGACGCGGGCTACGAACTATTCAATGGCGTGAACGTTCCGAGCAAAGCCTTCGGCGAGTTCATCGAGCACGAGTACCATACGCCGTCGATCTCAGCCGATGAGCTAAAGGCCAAGCTGGATGCGGGCGAGAATCTTGTGGTGTTGGACAGCCGGCCGGCCGAAGAGTACGAGGCCATGAGTATCCCCGCCGCGATCTGCGTACCGGGTGCCGAGCTGGTCTACCGGGTGCGGGACATCGCACCGTCGCCAGACACGCTCGTGGTTGTAAACTGCGCCGGGCGCACGCGCAGTATTATCGGCGCGCAGTCATTGATCAATGCCGCTACCCCGAACCCGGTGGCGGCACTACGAAACGGCACCATGGGCTGGCACCTGGGGGGATACGAGCTCGAGCATGGCATGGACCGGCACGCTCCCGAAGTTGCCCCCGATCGACTGATCAGCGCCCAGGCTGCGGCGGCCAAGGTGGGCGAGCATTTCGGTGTCGAGCACATAGATGCGGCCACCCTCGATTCCTGGAGGAGCGAAAGCAACGAGCGCTCACTCTATATGCTCGACGTGCGTAATCCGGAAGAGTACGAGGCCGGACATTTGCCAGGTTCTATCTCCGCCCCCGGCGGTCAGCTGGTGCAGGCGACCGACCGTTATGTCGGCACGCTGCGCGCGCGCCTGGTCCTGATCGATGATACGGGTGTACGCGCCACCATGACCGCCTCGTGGCTGAAGCAGATGGGCTCGGCCGACGTGGCCGTATTGGATAACGGCTTGACGAATAATGACCTCGAGAAGGGGCCGCGGGCAGTGCCCGTGCTCGGGCTCGATGATGTAGAGGTGGACAAAGTGTCGCCACAGGCACTGATTCAACTCAGTGCCGGCGGCGTGACCGTGATCGATCTTTCCAGTAGCCGCAACTATTGCGAGCGGCACATTCCCGAATCCTGGTTCGCATTGCGCTCGCAGCTGGATACCGCGCTCGCCAAGCTGCCGGCAGCCCCATTGCTCGTGCTCACGTCCGAGGACGGCGTGCTCGCACGGCTCGCGGCACCGGAGGCGGCGGCCTTGACGGCAACGCCCGTCAAGGTGCTCGATGGCGGCAACGCCGTGTGGGCGGCGGCGGGCCTGCCGCTGGCGCAGGGTTTCGAGAACATGGCGAGTGAAGCGGACGATGTGTGGTTGCGTCCGTACGATCGCGACGCCGGCACCGACGATGCGATGCAGCAGTACCTCTCGTGGGAGGTCGGACTGGTGCAGCAGATCGAGCGCGACGGGACGGCGCGATTCCGTACCAAGCAGTCCTGACAGCCAAAAGCACGCCTTAGCTCGAGGGCCTGTGCGAAGGAGACGGAAAGTTGAAGGCAATCGAGTTTGCATCATATGGTGTCCCGCATGACGTCTGCCACTGCGTCGACGGGCTGGAAGTTGGGAATCCGGCCGATGACGAGATCGTTGTCGATATTGAGGCTTCGCCCATCAATCCGGCGGATCTTCTAATAATTCAGGGCAAGTATCCGGGGCCAAGCGAGCTGCCAGCCAGGCTTGGCATCGAGGGAGTAGGTCGAATCACCGCGGTCGGTAAGGGGGTCAAGACGCTGGCGGTTGGCGACCGGGTCATTAGCCTGGGACGCACTAACTGGGCGCAGCAGGTCAAGCTAAAAGCCGAACAGGCGATCAAGGTACCTGCCGATCTGGATCTTTTGCAGCTGGCGATGTTGAAAGCAAACCCGCCGACCGCTTTATTAATGTTACGCGACTGCGTCGAGCTCGACCCGGGCGACTGGGTCATTCAAAATGCCGCCAACTCCGCCGTCGGCCGGCACGTGATCCGCCTCGCCGGGGCACGCGGTGTGCACACCGTGAATCTGGTACGCCGCGAATCGTTGAT
>VRUB01000354.1 GCA_019456345.1 Nitrospira sp.
GAGGTTCATCCTATATCCGCAACGTGCCTGCGTCCATGTGGTCTCGCGTCCGGTGCGCCGTCTTTCACGACGCTGTCGCCGGGCCGGCGCTATCGTTTCGCCCGTGACGCAGAACATGTCTGCCACAGCAAGACGATTCCGTTCGAGCGCCGGGTAGACCGGGAGTCGCCGACGATCAACCAATCAAGGGCGATCGGAAATGCCCCGCCGCTCCGCCATCTTGCGTCCCAATTCGGCCCTGTCGGCAGCCGTCAGGCGCCGGCGGGCGAGCGGCAGGACGGTGCCGTTTTCCCACCCCAGGTGACGGCGCTGCCGGACCGCGAAGGCGCGGGCGTCGGCCGCGAATTGCACCGGGTCCGGGGGGCCTAGGCCGTTGACGATCGCACGCAACGGCGCGAGGAGCGCGAGGTAGTGCTTTTCGTCGGTCTCGTGCTCGCAGCTCAGGAGGGCAACGAGTTCTTCGAATTCATCCTCGGGAGTGCAACGGCGCGTGAGCAGCGGGAACAGGTCCTCTTCCTCGTCGGCTATGTGGAGCGGCATCTCGTGTTCGAGGTAGCCGAGAATCAGCGCTGCAATCTCTGGCGCGCGATCCGCGGCGCAGTCATGAGCCAGAAGCTCGAATGCTGCGCAAATCACGCGCTGGCGGTCGTGCTCTTCGAACAGGAACTCGATGGGGTGTCGGAACCGGTTGATATCGATGGCGCCGTGTTGCGCTTGGGCCGTTGCCGACGCGGTCCTCATGGCCCGGCCATTCGGTCGAGCGTCGGCGCGACCCTTGCCGCCGCTCGCGCCCGCCCGTACCGATCCGAATCAATCGCCGCCGATGGGTGTCGGATCGCGCGATGCTCGTCTTCGTCGTCCCCCTCGAACCACGAGCCGAACGCCCTCGCCACCTTGTCGGCGAGCGCATTGTTCTGGACGTATGGCTTGTACGCCATGTCCTGCACGAGGATGTGGTGGTTGAGCCAGTTCTTGAGGTAGTCGGGCAGCTCCGCGGTCATCGTTTGGTCGCCTTCGCGGGCATAACGGTCGCGCATCTCATAAATGGCTTGGGTGAAGCCCTCATGCTCTTCGCGATGCGCCGCGGCGAACGGGTAGCCACCGGCCTCCATGACCTTTTCTTCGCGAGTGAAGTGGAACTCGATGTACGCGACCAGCCGGTCGAAAATGTCTTCGAGCGCCACGAACTTAGCACCCGCCGCGAGACCGGCGTGCAGCCGATTGATCAGTCGGATGAGCGCCTTGTGGTCTTCGTCGAGCAACGGTATTCCGACGCTCATCGACTCGGTCCATTGGTAGTAC
>VRUB01000120.1 GCA_019456345.1 Nitrospira sp.
CGGCTGCCCGCGCAAGTTGGTTAGATTTTCCTTCAACGTGATTGTGAAAAGTAAATTCACCATTAAGCTGACCGACAACAGGCGTCGCTTTTGGAGTGGCCCGCATTGGTTGCGCTGATTTCAATTCAACCCGGGTGCGCTCCTCACCACCAACTTCCACTGACACATTTAGTTGCGGACTGGTATCAGTTTGGGTCGCAAGCTCGGCAATACGCGTGAGGAAGCGTTCCTTAACCCAATCCATGACAAAGCGATTAGGTGCCAACAAACGCAGCGTATGCTCTTCCTTGACTGCCTGAAGCGGACGTATCCAGGTGTTGAATTGCTGCGCCGAAAGTTCCTGTTCTAAACGAGTTAAACAGTTTGACCACAGAGAGGGCTGTGTCATTTTGTTATCGTTCCGATCGCGAGGGGGCCGCAGAGTCTATCTCCAAACGCAACTGTTATCTACAGGTGCACACGTACCCTAATGGATACAACCGGTTGTAATCGACAATGGTTGACAAACATGGTTCGAAGGCAGTAAGTTGCCGGCCCATTCGTAGCAAACACTGTAATTCAAGGGGCACCAGTAATGAAAAGAACTTATCAACCAAGTGTGTTAAAGCGGAAACGCACACATGGCTTTCGTGCGCGCATGCGCACCGCCGCTGGCCGCTCGGTGATAAACGCCCGCCGTGCCAAAGGGCGCGCGCGGCTTAGTGTCTGATACGTCAGCTCGCGCCAGACAAGGACTACCCAAGGCATATCGTTTGTTACGCCCGCCGGCGTTCACAGCTGTGTTGCGGCAGGGGTTTAAATCGCGTGATCATTGTTTCGCTGTGTTCGCTGCTTCCAACACACTGCCGCATATGCGCATCGGGCTGGTAGTCTCGCGCAAGGTTTCTACGGCCGCAGTGGTGCGCAATCGCGTTAAACGGCAGATCCGAGAATCGGCTCGCCGGCATCAGCGACGGCTTGAAGGCTTGGATCTCGTGGTCATTGCCCATGCGGCGGCCGCCGACAGCGAGAACGCCGCCTTACAAGCATCGCTGCAAGGGCATTGGACCGGTATCATAGAGAAATGCAAAAAGTCTTCACCACACTGCTAAGGGGCTATCGTTACGCCATAAGCCCCATGCTCGGATGCAATTGTCGGTTCTATCCGACGTGTTCAGAATACGCCTTGGCCGCGATCCACCATCACGGTGTGGGTAAGGGCATTTGGCTTACGTGCAGGCGGGTGTTGCGTTGCCACCCGTGGCACGCGGGGGGTTACGACCCAGTCCCCGGCGATCGCGGTGAAAACATCGGCCATGGATAATCGCTTTCTGCTCATTATTGCCCTGGCGATCATTGGTTTCATGATCGCCCAGGCGTGGCAGCTGGAGAACCGCAAAGTGCCGCCCGCTCCCGGGCAGCCGCCAGCGACGGCAACTGCTCCGACGGAGCTGCCGGAAGCACCGGCGGTGGAAGCGCCAGTACCCACTGCGCCCAGCTCTGTGACGCCGGTTACTCCCACCGTGAGTGAAGCGGCGAGCACGGACACAAAGCGGGGCACCCGTATCGAAGTACTTACCGACCTATTCGATGCTGTCATTGATACGACCGGGGGCGGTCTACGCGTGGTCAAGCTGCGCAAGCATGCGGTGGCCGTCGATACCGACTTTTTCCAGGCTGCACCCGCGCCCGCTCTCCGTCCACGGTTTAAGTTGCTGACCGACGAGACCAAGAATCTGTATGTTACCCAATCGGGTTTGATCGGCACCGGCGGCCCGTATCCGAACCACAAGACCGAGTACACAGCCAGCAACAATCGTTACGTGTTGGCGGATAGTAAAGACGAACTCAAGGTGCCGTTGCGCTGGCAGAGCGATGGTGTGCAATACACCAAGGTCTATACGTTTCGTCGCGATGCCTACGTTATCGATATTGAATACCTAGTAGAGAACAATTCTAGCCAGACGTGGCAGGGGCACTTGTATAGACAGTTCCGGCGTAACTATGTCGAATCTAAAGGCGGCTTTCTAACCCGGCTACCCACCTTCACAGGCGGTGCGATCTACACGCCGGAAGACAAGTTCGACAAGATTCCGTTCTCGGAAATGGCGGAGGAGCCCCTTGAGCTCGACGTCACCGGTGGTTGGGTCGCGATGTTGCAACAATTCTTCGTCTCCGCCTGGTTGCCGCCGCCCGAACAGCCCAATCGTTATTACACAAATGCGCTCGAGGGCAATCGCTATACGATTGGGCTCAAGCAATTGCAGCCGACCACGATCGCGCCGGGCAATAGTGGCCGATTGGCGACCACGCTTTATGTCGGACCTAAGGAGCGCGATCGACTCGAACGTCTGGCGCCGGGAATGGTGTTGACCCGCGACTACGGGTGGCTGACGTTTATATCCGCGCCCTTGTTTTGGCTCCTAGAGTACATCCATCAATGGGTTCGAAACTGGGGTTGGGCCATCATCGTGCTCACGCTTTCAATTAAGCTGGTGTTCTACCCGCTTTCGGCCGCGAGCTATAGGTCAATGGCCCACATGAAGCGCATGCAACCCAGGCTG
This sequence comes from Nitrospira sp., assembly GCA_019456345.1. Classification (GTDB taxonomy): domain Bacteria; phylum Pseudomonadota; class Gammaproteobacteria; order Acidiferrobacterales; family SPGG2; genus VRUB01. The sequence goes on from VRUB01000120.1 coordinate 2,544, forward strand.
CAAAGCCTCAAAGAACGGATGGGGCACGATAAACAGCGCTTTAATCAAGCGATGATGGAGCTCTACAAAAAGGAAAAGATCAATCCATTGGGCGGGTGCTTGCCGATCGCGATTCAGATTCCGGTGTTCATTGCGCTCTATTGGGTATTGCTTGAAAGTGTGGAAATGCGTCAAGCGCCGTTTATTCTGTGGTACATGGACCTCTCCGTGCGCGACCCGTACTTCGTTTTGCCGTTGATAATGGGCGCAAGCATGTTTGTGCAACAAAAACTCAGTCCGGCGCAGCTTGATCCCATGCAAAGACGCATCATGAGCGCGCTGCCCATCGTATTTACGGTGTTCTTCCTATTCTTTCCGGCTGGCCTGGTTCTTTACTGGGTGGTCAACAACATCCTATCCATTGCCCAGCAGTGGCAGATCACACGCATGATCGCGGCAAAGGCGAAGTAACGCCTGCGCCGATTAGCGACACCATTGGTGCGGTAGCAACGCCCGCGGGGTATGGTGGTATCGGTGTGGTCCGAGTGTCTGGGCCGGCCGTGCGGCAGGTTGCTCAGGCCCTGATCGGCAAGCTGCCAGCGCCACGGTTTGCGAGCTATTGCGCGTTTCGGGATGCCGCGCAGCAACCCATCGACCGCGGCATTGCCTTGTACTTCCCGGCGCCGCACTCGTTCACGGGCGAAGATGTGCTTGAGCTGCACGGCCATGGCGGGCCGGTAGTGATGGACATGTTACTCAAGCGCGTACTCGCGCTTGGCGCGCGGATGGCGCGCCCGGGGGAGTTTTCGGAGCGGGCCTTTCTCAACGGTAAGCTCGATTTGGCGCAGGCGGAAGCGGTTGCCGATTTGATAGAGAGCAGTTCCGAGAGCGCGGCGCGCGGCGCGTTGCGGTCGCTGGACGGTAAGTTCTCCGAATGGGTGCAACAGACCGTCGAACAATTAATCGCGTTGCGCACCTACATAGAGGCGGCCATCGACTTTCCCGAAGAGGAGGTCGATTTTTTGGCCGACGATAAGATCGCAAGCCAGCTTTCTGTAATTGCCGAAAGCCTAAACGATCTGTCTGAATCGGCGCGCCAGGGGTGCTTGCTGCACGACGGCATAACCGTGGTGTTAGTGGGCCCACCAAACGCCGGTAAGTCTAGTCTGTTGAACGCATTGTCCCAGCAAGACACGGCGATTGTCAGCACCACCCCCGGCACCACCCGCGACGTGTTGCGCGAACGCATTGATATCGACGGTATGCCCATGCATGTGTTGGATACGGCTGGTTTGCGTGAAGGTGGTGATGCACTGGAAGCAGAGGGCATGCGCCGCGCCCGCGCCGCCATGGAGCGCTCGGATCGAACTCTGTTGGTAATCGATGACGATTCAGTTGATGACACCGTGCTTAAAGGCCTGCTCGAACAATTGCCAGCAAAGCTTGCGGTAACGGTTATTCGCAACAAGATCGATCTCACCGGTCGTGCCGCGGGCGTGCAGGAAACACAGGGGCGAATCGAGGTGGCGCTGTCGGCCAAGACCGGTGATGGGCTTGATCAATTGCGCGAGCATCTTAAGCGCTGTATGGGATTTCAGGCGGCCGGTGAAGGCAGCTTTACTGCTCGTCGACGTCATCTCGACGCGATACGTCGCGCGCGTGATCATGTACAAGCCGGGCATCGTTGTCTTGCGCAAACACGGGCCGGTGAGCTTGCAGCAGAGGAATTGCGCTTGGCGCAACAGGCGCTGAATGAGGTAACCGGCGAATTTACTAGCGAAGATCTACTAGGACGTATCTTCGCCACCTTTTGTATCGGTAAATAGGCGCTGCCGTCGACTCAGTTTCCTTCCTGTGCCCGGCGCCGATGCGAACGCCGCGTGTCGATAGCCGGAGGACAACTAACCATGCCGTGCTTCGACCTCACACCCCAACAAGACGACTTCAACAAAATTCCTGAACGCCAAGTCTGTATTGCCGAAGCCTTGTACGACGTGAACTCGATTTGCATCCGCGACATCGTTGGCATCAATCCCGGCTAAACGGATCTTGGGTTGGTCATAGAGTCACAATTTGAAAAATCATCCATTCATTAACTGAGCACGCCCGCGGCCTTGGCGGTGTGGGTTGCGATTGCGTCCATCAATGCCGGCGAGAGGCAGTCGTAAGGCTCGAGGCCGAGTTGCTTCAGCCTTGCCCTGACCGCATCCATGTCGGCGGGTTTCGTTCCGGACTCGATGATCGACGAGACAAACGCTGCGAACTCCGGCGGCGCCCAGCCGTCTTCGTTGGATCGCTCGGTGTGGATGAAATCGAGTCCGAAAAACGGGTGATCCTCATTCTCGATTCGGCCGTACATGTGTACGCCGCAACCGTTGCAAGCATAGCGTTGAATGGTCGCGCTCGGGTCCATGATTTCGAGCTTGTCCTCATTTGCGACCACCCCGAGGTTGTCGCGCCCGACAACCGCTATCTGCGCGAATAGCGCGCCTTCCGGCTTCCAGCACTTCGTGCAACCACATACGTGGTTATGGGCGCACTGGCCCTTGATTTTTACGGCGACTTGATTGTCAGCACAATCGCAGACCAGCGTGCCACCCGCGAAGCCCGGGGCCGCGGGTTTCGTGCCGCCATCGACGGCTGGGTGTATGGAGATATGTTCGCTCATGATCTTCCCCCTGTTGGTGATTTTCATTCGCCGCTGCCGCGGCCACCGTCCTATCAGTGCAGTAAGCTCAGCGACAACCCCACCGGCGTATCCCGGTTAAACTTCGTGCTCCGACACCAGGGCCAGTCTACGCCTGCTGCCGGCCCAGTTGTACTTCCCGGGTGTCGCCGCCCACAACCCGGAGTATTCTGCCGACGCCGGTTCGACCTGTTCGCCATCACTCGGCTTGCTTTGCAATCGTGATTGAAGGACGCCTCCTTTGCGACATAGCTCGCCAGTGAACTATCGTTATGTGTTTCTGACAGATAGGATGTACCCGAGTAACTGTGCAAATCGACGCTAAACCCATTCGGAGACCCATATGCAAACACGATCTCTTGCAGCCGGCGCGCCGCCCGTTTCTGCCATCGGCTTTGGCGCGATGCCGCTCTCGATTCAAGGCCGACCGGACGAGGCGGCCGGCATTCGCGTGCTCCATGCCTCGCTCGACGCCGGGGTGACGCTTATCGACACCGCAGATGTGTATTGCCTCGACAACAGCGACACCGGGCACAACGAGCGGCTCATCGCCAAAGCATTGACGACATGGTCAGGTCTGCGGGATGCGGTATTAGTTGCCACGAAAGGTGGGCTGACGCGCCCACAGGGACGCTGGAAGAGCGATGCCCGGCCGGATCGACTGAAGCAGGCCTGTGAACAATCTCTTAAAGCGCTTGGCGTGGACTGCATCGACGTATACCAACTTCACGCTCCGGATTCGCAAGTCCCGTTTGTTGACAGCGTCGGCGCGCTGGCTGATCTCCAGCAACAAGGGAAAATTCGGTGGGTGGGGCTTTCCAACGTGTCCGTCAACGACATCAAGAAGGCGGAATCCATTGTGCCGATCGTCACGGTGCAGAACCACTTCAATCCGTTCCGCCGGGAACCTATAGCGGACGGTGTGGTTGATTATTGCACACAACGGAGAATCGGGTTTCTTGCTTACAGTCCCCTCGGCGGTAGCCAACTTAATAGGACGCTCCCCGACCATCCGGTGCTCAAACCCATTGCCGAGCGCCATGGCGCGTCTGTTCACACCGTCGTGCTGGCATGGATACTCGCGCAAGGCGCCAACATTATCCCGATTCCTGGGGCCCGCACCGTTGCGCACGCGGTGGACTCAGTCCACGCTGTGGAGCTGTCGCTTGCGGCAGACGAGCTTAAGGCCATAGACGACGCCAAGTTTTCAAGCAAACGTTGAGCAAAACAAAGAGAAGGGCCAAGTCTTTGCTTAATCATTTCTGGGGAAAATAAGCCGGCACATTTGTCGCGTTGCCGCGAAGAGCAACTCCTCTCTACCATGATGCTGGTAGTCATGCCGGCGAATGTAGCACAGCCGCTAACCCGTGCCGGGGGGTATTGCTAACTAGTTGTCACAAAAAGAGAATGGGCTTTATTAACAGGCGCTGTGATGAACCTGTGGATAACATTGTTGATAAGTGCTCGGCGCCCACGTGAAATGGGCACTTTTCGGCTGCCCGCTGCATTTTGCTAAAAAAGTAATCTACCTGGCGATATCTTTTAAATTCAATGTCTTAAAGTAGCCTCAGCGCGACGACAAAGATCGCCGGCAACCACCAAAATGTCGCCTACCACATGGCCGCCGGCTTGTGTATATGTGACCGACGAGATTGATGCGTAGACCGACGAGCGGCTATTGGATGGCGACTAGGGGTTGGAAGAATCTTTGCGGCCACACGAGGGACGCCGCCAACCCCAACATCGCCGAGGGTCTTATCTGGGCCTCGTTGTGCGCTGCCACCGTCGACGTTACTGCAATTCTTCGGGAGGGTGTATGAGTAACACAGGAATCTTTGCTTTTTGGGCTAACGTATTGGCTATATTCCCAAAAAAGAAGCGAGTTACGCCTACACGGGCACGGTCAGACATGGCCACGAGAT
>VRUB01000121.1 GCA_019456345.1 Nitrospira sp.
AGGCTCAGAAGCAAGCTCATTCCTGACCTAGATGCCTAGCAGGCTGCTGAAAACTATTTTCGGCAGCCTGCTAGAGCAGTGTATGGATGCGCCGCGCATTTCTCGAACACGTAAGTGTTTGAAAAATGGAGCAGAGCCAAAGACGAGCTTTTTGCTCTGCGAGCTGAAAAAGCCAGGGATGGCCTTTTTCAGCATCCCGCTAGTATTATTGGACCATGATTTGGTCTGGACGTTCATGGCGCGCGTCCCTGTGGCGAGGTCCGGCAGGGGTGAGCAATGGAGTAAAACGATCGGGTAGTATTGAGTTTGAACGTCGAAACGGTGGGGGCGGCTCTTGCGCGCTGGGCGTGGCCCAGAGCGTCAGCTACACTAATGCACTCGTACGGAGGTCCCGGCGAGCGCACCCGTCACGAATATCTGCTTGGCATCAACGCGATCGAACTCGTAGTGGTGGTTGCAAAACTCGCAATTGACGCTGATGCGTCCTTCGTCGGCAATGATAGTATCAATCTCGACTTGACCGAGCACACGCAGCACGTCGGTGACACGGTTACGCGAGCACGAGCATCGAAAGCCAAACGGAATGCTGTCGAATATCCAGATATCTTCTTCATGGTATAGGCGGCGGATGATATCGCGAGCCGGCAGCGTCAACAGCTCCTTACGGGTGATGGTGTTGCTAAGATGCACGGCGCGCGGCCAGTCGTCGGGATCGACCCAGTCCGTGGTGGGCAGGCGCTGTATCAGCATGCCACCAGCCTGGTAGCCGTCGGCAGTGGCCCATATTCGGGTCTCCAGCTGTTCCGAGTGGGCGAAGTAGTTCTCCAGTGCCTCGGCGATGGAGTTTCCGACCAGCCGGACGATTCCCTGGTAACGCTCGGATCCCTCGTACGGTTCGAGTGTAATGGCGAGTTGCCCGTCGCCGATGGTCGTTGCCAGTGGGCCCGAGGGCACATTTCCCGTCCACTTCGCCATGGCGCGCATGGTGTGATCGCTGGTGCACTCTACAATCAGCAGCTGTATCGGCCCGCGCCCTTGAATCTGCATCACAAGACGGCCAGTAAATTTGGTCGTCGCGGACAAAAGGGCGGCAGCGACCATGCATTCACCGAGAACGGCGCGCAACGTAGCTGGATAACGGCGGCGTTCCAATACGGCGCGCCAGGTGGCGTCCAGGTGCACAATCTGACCACGGATTGCGGCATTCTCGAAAAGGAACCGTTGTAGGCTGTCATGGGCACGAATGGGATTATTATCTAGAATCATATCGGTCAATGCTGGTGCGAGTGTCATATCGCGCAGCGCGAAGAATGATGTGGATGTAAAGCCAGAACGGGGCGCCCCGGCGCGAGACGGTGGCCCCGTTACATGGTGCGTGGAATTTTACCCGCTGCCCGCGCTGTTGTCATACTGACACTTTGGAGGCGTGCGGCGCTCATGATCGCGATGCCGTCCCGTTGCCGCACAGTAAGCACGAAGTCTGTACGAAAGGCGCAGATCTGCGTGACGTATGCCGACAGTTCAATCAGAAACAAACGCTTTAATCGATGTACTGGGCATGCGTGCACCGCTCGAGCAGGCTGCCCCGCTGCCGTCATTTCCTCAGTAACAAGTCCTTGGCTCTATTCAGCTGTGCCGCCAGATAGGTCGAACCCCCGCGATCGGGATGGAGCTTTTGCATCAACCGGCGGTGCGCGTCGATAATGTCTTGTTCCCGCGCGCCGGAGGAAAGCCCCAGGATGTCGTAGGCCTCATCGCGCGTCATCGGGGAGCCCGCCGGTGGCGGGGCAGTGCCATCGGCGGTGGCACCCGCATGTTCGCGCCACTCTTCCCCATGCATGCGATCGAGATACGCCTCAAGCACCGCCGCGGACTGCGCATCATGCGCCTTGCATTCAGCAAATAAGGCGAGCAGCTCTTGGATATCGAGCTCGGCGAGCCTGCGCCCTTGGAAACGGCCTTCGAGGACGTCGCCATTCATTGCACCGGTGTCGTGGTCGAGCGACATGCGCAGGTAGCGCGTCTGAATGCGGGATGTCTGGCCGGGGGAGGGGCCGTGGTGGCTTGAGTGCAGCGTGTGCGCCGTAGCGAGCAGACGCTGGATCAACGGTACGATCCCCAGCAGTGCGCCCAGGCGGTAAACGAGCGGGACCAGTGACCCCAGCAGCGCATACAACCAGTGCAACCGACCGGTGGCGGCCAATAGCACCAGCAGCGCGATGGCGACGCCAACGCCGGTGCGTCGCAGAGTTCGTAAGACATTTTTCGGTGGCGTCTTGATGAACCAGCGCAGCAGGAGGATAACAGCGCTCACTATGAGAAGGGTGATAACAAGACGCGATAACAACGGCCTACCCTTTTCGCACTTGCTGCGTGAGCTGCAGCACGGCGCCACCGCGGTGCTTACCAAAATCCTGTAATGCCTTGTGGCCGCCGGCTGCGTAGACTGCGACCGCGCTCAGCAGGTCACGCAATTGCTGGGCGCTGCTGGCGTCGAAGCGACAGTAGGCGCCGCCAGTGAGCTGTGCGAGTTGCGTGAAGGCGCGCCCGGCAGTGATTTCGCCGCCTTCGTGAAATATAAAGGCCGGCACCCCGAGCAGGCCCAGCTCTCCGGCCAGGGGACACAGCTGGTCGATATCCTCCTCCATACAGTCGCCAACGAATACGAGCGCATTCACCTTTTTCTTTCTGGTTTCGCTGATGGCGTGTCGCAAGACTTTTTCGATCTGGGTGTGACCGCCAAGACAAAAAACACCGGTCATGCGTTGAAGCAGTTCCCCGGAACCCGACATCCAAGGGCTGGCGCTGAACTCACCTACACCGCGGTAGTAGCACAGCTGGATATCGAGTCCGCCGAGGCCAGCGGTTTCCTGGAACATTTGGCCCTGTATGTGGCAGGCGGTGTCCCACGTGGGTTCGCGGCTGGCTGTGGCGTCCATGGCGAAGATCAGCCGGCCGCGATCGCCGGACGGCCCGGTAGCCGGCGTGGCTGCCACCTTGCGCAAGAACTCGGCCACCTCGGTGGTGGAGGATACTTGTGGCAGCTTGCGGTCCTCGTTTTCCATACCTGGTTCAGCGGAGTGCGCAGTCGCGTTTCTATTGGCGCGCATCAGCGCGGGGTAACAGAGATTTTATCGCATAAATCGCTCAAGCTGATGGTCTGGCGGTTATTTACTAACGGGCTTGCTGCGCTCCGTTCTCCTTGCTCTTGCTTGCAAGCCCGGGGCTCGCCGTCCGTGGCGAGCCCGTTCAGCGGGACAAAGGTTCACTGGACCTTTGCCTTGATCCGCTTCACCGCTCTCGTGCCCCTTCGAGCCTGCGCTTCGGCTGCGTCCCTCACTCGGCTTGAGTAAGGGGGATCAAGGAAAAGCGGTTCACGGATTACGACTCACGGTTCACGGATTACGGTTCACGCGCGACGGCGGAATCAGTGAAAATCGCGTGAGGGGGTGACGAGCTGACCCAGCCAGGCGCTATGATCTTGCAGATGGCTGGCAATCACGTGTAACACGTCTCCTTCCCGTTGTATCTCGCCCGTCACGCCGAGTAAACGTGAGCCCAGTACCGCTTGCCTTTGCTTTTCTGCCAGGTTGCCCCATACCACCACGTTAAAGGGGCCGGTTTCATCTTCGAGCGTCAGAAACACCACCCCGGTGGCGGTGCCGGGCCGCTGCCGGGTGATGACCAGACCCGCAGTGTGTACGCAATGGCCATGGGGAAGCCCCCACAGCTCGGCTGCGGTGAACATGTGTAAACGATCGAGCCGATTGCGCAACAAGCTCAGAGGATGGCGCCCCAGTGTGAAACCAAGGCTCTTATAATCGGCAACGATGTTTTCCCCTTCCGTAGGGGGGCGGAGCAACGGCAGGCCTTCCAGAATAGGCGCGTCTGGCAAAACAGCCAACGGTGGCTCGACACCCAACACCTGCCAACGGGCCTGATGGCGATTACCGGCCAGTCCTGCCAGGGCCCCGGCGGCGGCGAGTGCGTCAAGGTCGCGGCGGGAGAGTAGGGTGCGACGGCTCAGGTCCTCGACGTTTGCAAACGGGACTTGATTTCTTGTTGTCACTAGCCTTTGCGCACCGGCACGGGAAAGTTCTTTGATCATGCGCAAGCCCAGCCGCAATGCCCTGACTTCTTTCTGATTTTTCCTCGCAAACGGCTCCAGTGCGCAATCCCAGTCACTGACGCGCACGTCCACCGGATGTACCTCGACCCCGTGACGGCGCGCATCCTGCACCAGCTGTGCCGGGGCATAAAAGCCCATGGGCTGACTGTTAAGCAGCGCGCAGGTAAAGGCGGCAGGTTCGTAATACTTGAGCCAGGCCGAGACGTAGACCAGCAGCGCAAAGCTGGCCGCATGGGATTCGGGGAAACCATACTCGCCAAAGCCCTGGATTTGCCTAAAGATCTGCTGCGCAAATTGCTTTGAGTAACCGCGTGCCTGCATGCCCTCGATCAAGCGTTTCTCGAAGGGCTCGAGACCGCCCTTGCGGCGCCAGGCCGCCATAGCGCGGCGCAGCCGGTCGGCCTCGCCGGCGGAAAAACCCGCGGCCACCATGGCGAGCTTGATGACCTGTTCCTGAAAGATCGGCACCCCCAGTGTGCGCGCCAACACATCACGTACCGCCGGACTGGGATAGGTGACGGACTCTTGCCCCTGACGGCGGCGCAGATAGGGGTGCACCATGTTGCCCTGGATGGGGCCGGGCCGCACGATCGCCACCTCGATGACCAGATCGTAAAAGGTTTGGGGTTTGAGCCGCGGGAGCATGCTCATCTGCGCGCGCGATTCGATCTGGAATACACCGATGGTATCGGCACGCTGAATCATGGCGTATACCGCCGGGTCTTCGGCAGGGATATTCGCAAGCGTCAGTTTTTTTCCGCGATAATCTTCCACCAGATCAAAGGCGCGATGGATGGCGCTGAGCATGCCAAGGCCCAGCACATCGATCTTGAGCAAGCCCAGTGCATCCAGGTCGTCCTTGTCCCACTGGATAACGGTGCGCTCCGGCATCGCGGCATTCTCGATGGGGACCAGGCGCGAGAGGGGCCCTTGGGAAATCACGAAGCCGCCCACGTGCTGGGACAGGTGACGGGGGAAGCCCACAAGGATGTTGACCAGATGAATCAGGCGCACCAGGGTCGGATTGAGCGGATCGAAGCCCACGTCACGCAAACGCTCGGGGATTATCCGTCGCCCGTCCCACCAGCTTAGCGACTTGGCCAGCCGGTCTACCTGAGAAAGCGACAATCCCAGGGCCTTGCCGACATCGCGCACGGCGCTTCGTGGGCGATAGGTGATGACGGTCGCGGCCAGCGCCGCCCGCTCGCGGCCATACTTACTATATATATGTTGGATTACTTCTTCGCGGCGCTCGTGCTCGAAGTCGACATCGATATCCGGCGGTTCGTTGCGTTCCTTGGAAATAAAGCGCTCGAACAACATCTCCATGCGCGCGGGGTCCACCTCGGTGATGCCTAAGCAATAACACACGGCAGAGTTGGCGGCCGAGCCGCGGCCCTGGCACAGGATGCCGCGGCTCTTGGCAAACCGGACGATCTCGTGGACGGTGAGAAAGTACGGCTCGTAGCCAAGCTCCGCGATCAATCGCAGCTCATGCTCGACTAATCGATGGACCTTTTCCGGTGCGCCTTGCGGCCAGCGTGTGCGCATTCCGGCCTCGGTGAGCTGGCGCAGGTGGCTCGCCGGTGTTTCGCCCGCCGGCACCAGCTCGCGCGGGTACTCGTAACGCAGCGCATCCAGGGAAAAGCGGCAGCGCTCGGCGATGTGCACCGTCTCCCTGAGCAACGCCGGCGGGTAGAGACGGGCGAGCTCGTCGCGCCGTCTGAGGTGTCGTTCCCCGTTGGGGTAGAGTTTATGGCCGGCCTGCCGCACCGTCGTGCCGAGGCGGATGGCGGTTAGGGTATCCTGCAGGTGGCGGCGGGCACGCACGTGCATGTGCACGTCGCCGGCGGCCGTGAGCGGGACACCGGAATCTTGCGCCAGTTGTTGAAGTTGTTTCAGTCGGGCACGATCGTCGGGTCCGCGCAAGAGCTCCACCGCCAGCCAGGCGCGATGCGGAAACGCGCGTGCAAGCCAGCGGGCGGCCGCCGCATCGGGCTGCGCACCCGGGATCAGTAACGCCAGGCATTCCGGCACGCCGCCAGCGAGATCGGCGCGCGTGATGTGATACTGGCCTTTGACGGTCTTGCGGCGGCAGCAGGTGATGAGCTCGGATAGATTGCCGTAGCCCTCACGGCTGGTGGCAAGCAGCACCACACGCGGGCCGTCGGCGAGTGCAAGCTCGGTGCCGATGATCAGATGTAAGCCGTGATCGTGTGCCGCCATGTGCGCTCGCACCGCACCGGCCACAGAACACTCGTCGGTGAGCGCCAATGCCTGATAGCCGAGGTTGTGCGCCCGCACCACCAGTTCTTCGGGGTGCGAGGCACCGCGCAGGAACGTGAAGTTCGAGAGCGCGTATAGCTCGGCGTAAGCGGGCGGCGTGGCCATGGCAGCAGGGCGCGGCGCCGCATCAGTCGGTGCGACAGCTGTAATGCCGCCGGCGAACTGCGAGGCGGACTTGGTCGAGGAGCCGCATGTTTTGTCTTAGCGGGGGCGTTGCTTTCTTGATCATGGTTTCTCACCCTGCGTAATGGAGCCGGATAACCCAGATACTGTACAAATATACAGTATTCGGATTATCGCGCAAGTCTCTACTCCGATCTTTCACTAAGGTGTTGATCTACGCACGTTTCCCGATCACTCCCGCCGTGCAGTCCAATTCCGTTACGCCGCCAAATGCCCGATATGGCGGATAGACTGCAATCCTGCAGCCTATCCCCAGCACCGCTTTTACCCAGTGGCCGGTATCCGCCGGATCACAAAGGCTTTTTACCGACGGACACCCGCTTCAGCTGGAGATATACTGCAATTGAGACGTTCAATTGTCTATAAGGACTTCCCCGTTGCGACAAGTGGACGTAACACGGTTGACAGCGTAGAAGGTCGGACTGCGTATCTATAACCGGCCTGTCGCGAGCGACGATGCGCTCTGGCCCCAATGAAAGCCGCGCGTTCGGT
>VRUB01000355.1 GCA_019456345.1 Nitrospira sp.
GGAAGTGCTGTGGCTCTTCGATCGAACAGCCGAGCAGATGGATGCAGGGCGCGGCGCGCTTGCGAACCGGTTCCTTGCCGATCAGAACGTTGTTCGGGTCGTAGGGGGCGATCACCGGAGCCGCCACGGCGACGAAGAACATGAACCCGACCAGGATCATGCCGACGATGCCGGTCTTGCGTCGGAACAGGCGCCGCAGGGCCGTCTTCCAGAGCGCAGTCGGGCTGCCGAGAAGCCGTTCTTCGGTCTGGCCTTCGGCGAGATCGAGGGCACCGCGTTTGAAAGTGACCATGGTCAATCGAGCCTTATGCGTGGGTCGAGAAATCCGTAGGAGACATCGACGATGAGGTTGATGATCATGTAGGAGACGGCGATAACGACGGTGAAGGCCTGGATGATCGGGTAGTCACGCGCCGTGATGGCCTCGAACAGCATGCGCCCGACGCCGGCCAGCCCGAACACCGTCTCGGTCAGGACCGCGCCGCCGAGCAGGCCGCCCATCTGCAGACCCAGGATCGTGACCACCGGCAGCAGGGCATTGCGCAAAGCATGTTTCTGCACGACACGACGCTCCTTGGCGCCCTTGGCCCGGGCCGTGCGCACGTAGTCGCGGCCGAGGACCTCGAGCAGGCTGGAGCGCGTCATGCGGGCGATGATCGCCATGGGAATCGTGCTGAGTGCCACCACCGGCAGGATCAGGTGCCGAATGGCGTCGTTGAGCAGCTTCCAGTCGCCGGTGATGAAGGCGTTGAAGATGAAGTGATTGGCGATGAAATTCAGGGCATTGGCCTTGGACGTTCCGGCCTCGACCGCCCAGCCCCAGACCTCGTAGAAGGGAATCGATGTGAGGCCGGCCGAGAGCCGCCCCGAGGGCGGCAGCCAAAAAATCGTGCCCTTCATCATCAGCGCGAAGACATAAGCGAGCATGAGTCCGAGCCAGAAAACCGGCATGGAAATGCCGATGTTGGCGAAGATCATGGCCGAAACATCGACCCCCGTGTTGTGCCGCATGGCCGATATCAGGCCCAGGGGCACGCCGATCAGCAGCGCGACAATCAGGCCGCCGGTAGCAAGTTCCAAAGTCATGGGCAACCGCTCGATCAGGATAATGCTGACCGGCCGGCTGAAGCGGATCGAATTGCCGAAGTCGCCCTGCAGGACACGCCCCATGTAGAGCCCGAACTGGACGTAGATGGGACGGTCGAATCCAAATCTGCGAGTGAATGCCTCGCAGACCGCCGGCGATGCCTTTTCGCCTAGAATGGCCTTGCAGGGATCGCCCGGAATCGA
>VRUB01000122.1 GCA_019456345.1 Nitrospira sp.
ACCACACCGGGTTCGGGGTCGCCCAGTCGGCGGTAATGACTTCCACGTGGTCGCCGTTGCGCAGCACTGTTCGCGGCGGCACGAGCTCGCGATTCACGCGGGCGTTGATGCAGTGATTACCGACGTCGGTGTGAACCGCATAGGCGAAATCGATCACGGTAGCGCCTTGCGGCAGCTTCTTGATCTCGCCATTCGGGGTAAAAACGTAAACCTCGTCCGAGAACAGGTCGCCTTTGAGATTTTCGAGGAACTCTCGCGGATTGCCCGCTTTTTGCTGAATATCGAGGAGGTCTTTCAGCCAGTGCAAGGTTTTTTGCGGCATATTCGCGCCACCGGGCTTGCCGCTCTTGTACAGCCAATGCGTCGCCACGCCTACATCGGCCACACGATGCATTTCTTCGGTACGGATCTGAATCTCCACCGATACACCGAATGGACCGAAAACAATGGTGTGCAAGGACTGATAGCCGTTCGCTTTGGGAATGGCGATGTAATCCTTGAACAGCCCGGAGATAGGCTTGTACATATTATGAATCACACCGAGCACGCGATAACAGGAGTCTACCTTGTCCACCACTATGCGAAATCCGTAGACATCATAGACCTCCTCGAACGAAAGCAACTTCTGGCGCATCTTGCGGTAAATGCTGTAGAGATTCTTCTCGCGGCCAGTTACCTCGGCTTTAACGCCTTCTTGCTCAAGTTGCGTGACGATTGCCTTGCGAATCTTCTCGACGATCGCTTTGCGATTGCCGTGCCGTTTTCGCACTGCCTCCTCCAGCACGCGGTGCCGTGCCGGGTACAGATAGGCAAAACCCAGGTCCTCGAGCTCGTGGTACCACTGGCGCATGCCGAGGCGGTTGGCGATCGGCGCATAAATGTCAAGCGTTTCCCGCGCGATGTCTCTTTGCTGGTTTCTGCCAAGTGCGTCCAGGGTGCGCATGTTATGCAGTCGATCCGCCAACTTGATCAGGATCACGCGTATGTCCCGCCCCATTGCGAGCAGCATCTTGCGGAAATTCTCTGCCTGCTCTTCTTCCTTGGTCTGAAACTCGATCTGGTTGATCTTGCTGACACCATCAACCAGATCCGCAACCTCTTTGCCAAAATCGTGGGCAATGTGCTTCTTCGCCGTTTTCGTGTCTTCGATGACGTCGTGGAGTATGGCCGCAGTAATGCTTTGCGCATCCAGGCGTATGTCCGCCAGGATGCGTGCGACTTCGATGGGATGATAGATATAGGGCTCGCCACTACGACGTAGCTGCCCTTCGTGCGCCTCGGCTCCGAAGAGATAGGCGCGGTAGACGTCAGCGACCTGGTCGGGCTCGAGGTAACGTTCCAGCTTTGCGCATAGATCGCTTACGAGGAAACGGCGGTCTGCCAGAAGTTCGGCGTCATGCCGGGCTATCGAGCTGCGGCGTGCCGGCCGGCTCGCCTTCGACCTGGGCCTCGCTCCCACCCTCGCCTGTCTGGATCTGTTCGACTGTGTCGTCATCGCCCTCAAGACCCTCAAGACCGGGCTGCACGGCGGTATCATCCAAGATGGCACTGGTCACGAAGCCACCGGCAATCTCACGCAGTGCAAGCACTGTTGGCTTGTCGTTTTCCCGCGGTACGCAGGATTCCGCGCCCAACATCAGCTGCCGCGCGCGCTTGCTGGCCACTAACACCAACTGAAATCGATTGTCCACATTTTCCAGACAGTCCTCTACCGTGATACGGGCCATTTTTCACCTCAGTGACGGTTAGACGTCTCGTCGCGCGAGACCTCGCTGCGGCCTTTCGTGTGCCAGCATACCGCCTCATAATACGGCGGCTTGATAACGTTTTATTTTACTTGATATTTTTCCTTTTAGCTAGGTGTCGCCGAGGAGCGCGGCCACATCCACGCCGAGCGGTCGAATGCCGGCCGTATCACCGCGCACAATCGCCTTGAGGTCTTCCAGCGCAGCACCGAAATCGTCGTTGACCACCACGCAATCGAACTCCCTATAATGCTGCATCTCCGACACGGCTTCGCGCATGCGCTGCGCGATGACACCCTGCGAGTCCTGTCCGCGCCGGGCCAGCCGCTTCTGTAGCGCCGCCCGTGACGGCGGAAGGATGAAGATGGTTTTCGCTTGGGGCATCTGTTGCTTGATCGCACGCGCGCCCTGCCAGTCGATGTCGAGGACAACATCCCTGCCCTGGTGAAGCAGCTCCTCCACCGCTTGGCGTGACGTGCCATAACGATGGCCGAACACGCGCGCATGCTCGAGAAAACGCCCAGAATCGACCATGTCCTGGAACTCCGGTTCGGCGACGAAATAATAATCTACCCCTTGCTGCTCGCCGGGGCGCGCCGCGCGCGTCGTATGCGAGACCGAAACTGCCATGTTCGGCATCGCATCCACCAGCGCCTTCGCGAGGCTGGTCTTACCGGCACCGGATGGCGCCGAGAGCACGAATAACGTTCCGGGTTTCATGATATCAGTGGGCAAGTATCAAGCTTCAAGTGGCAAGGAAACCCTGGTAAGGAATGTCTCTGGCGCTTTTCTACTTGGTACTCGCTACTTGTCATTTGCAACTCGCTATTCAATATTTTGCACCTGCTCGCGCATTTGCTCGATCAGCACCTTGAGCTCGATCGCGGCATTGGTCACACGCAGATCCGCCGACTTCGCCGCCAAGGTGTTCGCCTCGCGGTTGAGTTCCTGCATCAGAAAATCCAACCGCCGGCCGACCTGCCCGGTTTTCCCCAACACCCGACGGATCTCATCGACATGCGTCTGCAGCCGGTCCAGCTCTTCCGCGACATCGGTCTTTTGCGCAAACAGCACGATCTCCTGCTCGAGTCGCGCCGGATCGAGCTCCTGCTTGATTTCTGCCAGGCGTTCCTGCAGCCGCTGGCGAAACTGCTCCTGTGCGTCCGACAGTGCGGGGCGCACCCCCGCGATGATCTCGCCCATCGCCTCGAGTCGCTGCTCGATGAGCTCGCGCATACGCCCACCCTCGCGCGTGCGCATTTCCACGAGATCTTGCACAGCGGCCGAAAGTAGATCCAATGCGGCCTGGCGCAATACCTCGACGTCGACGTCCGCGGTCTTGAGCACCCCCGGCCAGCGCAGGATGTCGATGACACGCAAGGGCGATACGCCCGTCGCGCGCTCGCGAACCTTGTCGACGATACTCAGTACCCGGTCGATCAGTCCACTATCGAGCTCAAACTCGCCGGTGGCGAGATCTTTGGGTTGAAATCTCAGGCTACAATCCACCTTTCCCCGCGCGAGCCGCTCACCGACGAGACTACGGACCTGCGGCTCCAGGCTGCGCAGCTCCTCGGGCAGCCGGCACATAACTTCCAGATAGCGGTGATTAACCGACCTGAGCTCCCAGGCCAGGCTGCCCCAGGGACAATCGGCGTCTCGGCGGGCGAATGCGGTCATACTAAACGTCATCAGGATCCCTCTATTACGTGCTGGACTCGGGGGCGTCACCCGGCGGCTGTGCCCTACAGTGAGCCTCGATGTATCGCTAGTTTCATCATTTTAAGCTATGTTTCATAATGGAAATAATCCTGGATGACCTGTAGGGTCCCGTGGGCGAGGTACACGCATAAAAAGCCACCTGTCAAGTGGCAGATAAGAGTTCCCAGCAGGAAGCTGCGTCAGTGTCTCAGAGCCTGGAGTATCGGCTATTTCCGCTCAAATGGGCACTCGATCGCTTGTGCAGGAGCAAAACGCGAAAACACGGCCGCGGGCCGAGAAAAATATTACATGAACCTAGCTGAGGCGCTTCCGAGGGGTTTCGAGGTACACGGCTACCGCATAGAGCGAACGCTCGGTGGTGGTGGCTTCAGCATCGTGTACCTCGCGACCCAGATCGACACCGGGAACCAGGTCGCCATCAAGGAATACCTTCCCACGAACCAGGCCAAGCGGCTCGAGGATGCCAGCGTCGAAAGCATCTCGGGGGAGAGCTCAAACACTTTTCGCAAAGGTATTAAGCGTTTTTTCGATGAGGCCGCAGCGCTGGCCAAAGTCAAACATCCGAACATCGTGCATGTCACGGACTTCTTCCGCGCCAACAACACGGTGTATCTGGTCATGGACTACGAGCGCGGCAAGGATCTGCGCGTCTATATCAAGCGCCACTCCGGAAAGCTGAGCGAAAAGTTCATCCGCAGGGTGTTCCCACAGCTGCTGCTCGGGCTTTGGGAGCTGCACAAAAACGATCTGCTGCACCTGGACATCAAGCCGGCCAATATTTACCTGCGTCCCGGAGGCCGGCCACTGTTGCTCGATTTCGGTGCCGCCCGCATGGCCATGGCGGGAGTCCGGCCTACTGGCCCGCATACGCTCACGCTTGGCTTTGCCCCTCTTGAGCAGCACCGCCACGGGGATGTCGGGCCGTGGACCGACCTGTACGCGCTGGGGGCATCGATGTGGGCGTGTATGAGCGGGCGGGCACCGCCGCCGTCCACAGAGCGAGTGCTCGACGACACGCTGAAACCGGCGGTACGAACCTTTGGCCGCCGGTACTCAAAGGCGCTGCTGCAAGCAGTCGACTGGTGTCTGAAGATGGATCCGACGCAGCGCCCGCAAACCGTACATGAGCTACTGGACTTCCTGAACCAGAGCTGGATCGCCGACTTGGAACAACAACGCGGGGGTTATCTGGAGCGCCTGCGTACCATACTGCCCTGGGTGCGTTGATACACCGTATGAAATACCAGCTTGCGGGCCACACATCAGCAGGCTCGCGCCCCACCAACCAGGACCGGATCGCTCATTGCGAGCGCGACGACGCCGTTCTGCTGGTGGTCGCGGACGGGCTCGGCGGGCATGCGGGCGGTGAGCTTGCGGCCGAGGCATTGACGGATACGGCCGTGCAGGCGTTTGAGCGGATCAAGCAACCGATTATCACGCAGCCATCGGCGTTCCTCGCGTTGACCATCTTGCAGGCTCACAACGTTATTCTCCAACGCGCAAAATCGCACATCCCACCCATCGAGCCGCGCACCACATGCGTGCTTTGCCTGGTGCAGGACGGTTACGCCTACTGGGCGCACGTGGGCGACAGCCGCCTGTATCATTTCCGCAAGAACAAGCTGCTGACGCGTACGCTGGACCATACAGCGACCGAGCGCCTGCGCACGGATGGCGTGATCACCGAGGAGGAAATGCTCAGTCACCCCGAGAAAAGCCGGCTGCTGAAGTGCGTGGGCGGACCGCAGAAACCTACCATTAGTCTGGGCCAGGGAGCGCCGCTGCATCGCGGTGACACGCTGCTGCTTTGTTCCGATGGGCTATGGGAGACCTTGTCTTGGGAAGAGATCGTGCACTTCCTCGAGTTCGAGTCGCTGGATGAGGCGATCGAGGAAATGACCATCGAGGCTGAAAACAGAAGGAACAAGACCAGCGATAACATCAGCGTGGTCACCCTGCGCTGGCAGGATCGCGCGCCCAAGCATCGCCCTGTGCAGGCAAACGAGGTAATGCACGTGGACCAGGACGCGTTGTGGGAGATGGCCAAGAACAAGATGCTGGTCAACAAGGCGCGCGCCAAGACGACGCGCGCCCATAACCCGCGTCATGGAACTCGCAAACAGGCACCCCGAAAAACCAGCAAGAAAGAGCTTCGCTCCGAGATCAAAGAGCTTGAGGATTACATCAAGCGCATCGAATAACAGCACCGTGCAACGCTGCACCAGCACCGGAGCGTCGCACGTAGATATCACAAGGACCAACTCAACGATGACCACCATGCGGCCTAGCGGGCGCCAGCCTGATCAACTGCGCACAATCCAAATCACGCGCCGCTTTACGCGGCACGCCGAAGGATCGGTGCTGGTGGCTTTCGGCGATACACAGGTCGTGTGCACCGTGACCGTCGAGGAACGGGTGCCTATGTTCCTCAAGGGCGCAGGGCAGGGTTGGATCACGGCGGAGTACGGTATGCTGCCGCGATCGACCTCCGAGCGTATGGCACGTGAGGCCGCCCGCGGCAAGCAAGGGGGGCGTACGATGGAAATTCAACGGCTCATCGGCCGCGCGCTGCGCGCGGCCGTCGACCTGCGCCGTCTGGGCGAGCGTACGCTCACGGTCGATTGCGACGTGATCCAGGCCGACGGCGGTACACGCACCGCGTCGGTCACCGGCGGCTGTGTAGCGCTGGTGGACGCGATCAGTTACCTGAAAGACAAGGGCCTGCTCGAGACCGACCCGCTGTTCCATTTGGTGGCATCGGTTTCCGCTGGAATTTACAACGGCGAAGCCGTCCTCGATCTCGACTACGAGGAGGATTCCAACGCCGACACTGACATGAACTTCGTGATGGATGAGGCCGGGGGGTTTATCGAGATTCAGGGTACGGCCGAAGGTCGTGCCTTCAGCCTGGCGCAAATGCTTGCCATGACGGAACTGGCACAGACCGGCATTCGCGAGCTGATCCAGCATCAACGCCAGGCGCTTGGCCTGCGCACATGAGCGCGACGATCGTCCTGGCGAGCAGTAATCCAGGCAAGGTGCGCGAGATCGCGCAGTTGCTTTCCGGTGTGCACTTGACGGTGGTCCCGCAGTCGAGCTACGACATCCCCGAGGTCCCAGAAACGGGGCCCACCTTCGTTGAAAACGCCATCCTCAAGGCGCGTAACGCGTCGCGCCACACCGGCTTACCCGCCATTGCCGATGACTCCGGACTGGAGGTCGTTGCGCTCGATGGCGCCCCGGGTGTGCACTCTGCGCGTTATGCCGGTGAGAACGGCTCCGACGAGGCGAATGTGGCCAAGCTGCTGCGCGAGCTCGCGGGCGTGCCGCAGGACAAGCGCACGGCGTGCTTCCAATGCCTGATGGTGTACCTGCGTCACGCCGATGATCCCACGCCTATCATCTGCCAGGGTACCTGGGACGGCCGAATCTTGTTTGAACCGCGGGGCACTA
>VRUB01000356.1 GCA_019456345.1 Nitrospira sp.
CCCGTGGGAACAGGGCAGCGTCCAGTTCCTGTTTGCCGGGATTGTCGGTGCCCATGGCCACGATATGGGTGCCGGGCCGGACATCATCGGCCATGATCAGTGCCGCGTTCGACGGTGTCGTGGTAATCACCAGATTACAGCTTTTCATCAGGGTTGCGATGTCTGGGGCGATGGTCACCGAAAACCCATCTTGCGCCATCCGCTCGACATAGTCTTTGACGTGGGAAGCGGTCCGTCCATAAACGGTTACCGACTTTATCCCCAGCAGCTTACAAGTCCATTTCGCTTGCAATGCCGCCTGTTCGCCGGTGCCAATGATACCGACACGGTCGACGCTAGGGGGTGCGCCTGCCTGGGCAGCCAGGGCACCGGCGGCGGCCGTTCTGGCATTCGTCAACCAGCCCTTATCGTCGAGGATACAAACCGGCACACCGGTCTTGGCGTCAAACACCACCATCATGCCACTACTGGCGGAAAGGCCCATTTTCGGGTTTTCGTAAAATCCACAGGCGATCTTGATCACAAAGGTGTCACTGCCCTTGAGGTGGCCATATTTTATGTGGCACTCGCCATCGGGATTATCCAACTGCAGCATTCCGGGTGGCGGGGAATTGACGTCTCCCCTGGCCTGCGCCATGAGCGCGCCTTTCACTGCATCAAGAATATCGGCCTCGGTGAGGCTGGCCTGGATGGTCTCCAGAGCGATAACCGGAATCGTCGTCATTTGTTGTTCCTCAATCAAGTTCGGTACGCGGATAAACCCTCATTGATATTCTGTGGTTTTAACCCAGTTCGAAAATGGTCTCCGTCGACCGCTGGCCTCTTGCCGGCCGGTGAATTCCCAGTTGGAAAATATATCTCCAAGGTCAAAATCGCGCATTCCGGTTTCCGCTTACGCGCCCTGTTCCAAGACAGCGCGGAAGGTGTCCAGCGCGATGTTACGACCGCAGACCACCACTGCAATCTTCCGGCCCCGATAGTCACTTGCACTCTTGAGAGCCGCTGCCAGGGCTACGCCTGCCGCCCCTTCGATGATGAAGTTTTCATTGGCAGCCATGTCTCGCATGGCGCTGGCAATCTCCGATTCGCTAATCAGCATGTGTCGATCAATGACCTGTTGGCAGATCGGGAAGGTGATGGCCCCTTCCTCAACACCACCGGCCGACCCGTCGGACAGGGTTTCAGTCTCAGGAGTGTCATAGATCTCGCCCTTTTCCATGCAAAGATGCATGGCAGTCGCATTTTCAGGCCAGCAGCCGATGATCTC
>VRUB01000357.1 GCA_019456345.1 Nitrospira sp.
GTAGTGGTAGATATGTTCGTTTCATGGCTTTTCTCCCTCAGTGTGTCTTTGAGACTGTTTCAGAACCTTATATTCAAGCGGACGCAGCAAACGAGCGCGAACGACACTACTCGCTGTGACTACCTCTCCTTTGGTGAAGCGATAGGCTTCGTCCGGTCCGATCGTGGCGCCGAACAGGCCTGCATCCGTCGTGGCCGAAGGGAGAGTCAAACATAGTGTCAGTGTTGTCTTCATCATTCTCATTGTTGCTTTCCTTGGTTTTCCGGAACTGCTACTCGAGATACCGCAGTAAGAACGCCCCCAGTTCTCCAAGGGACTGTTGCATCTCCGGCGAATCATCGAGGAACGCGTAGTCCCCGTGAGAGACACCTTCATAGACGTTGAGGTCAGCCACCACGCGCGCAACGCGCATTTTTCGATGCACGCGGACCGTGTCGCTCAAGAACAGGTCGCGCGTGCCGGTGACCAGATAAGTGGGCGGGAAGTCAGTGAAGTCGCCATAGACCGGTGAGATCAGTGGCGTCTTCAGGTTGCGTCCATCGGCGTAGAGTTTGGCCGCGCCCTCCAGCATGCCATCATAAGTCACCAGATTCCGGTCGATGCCTTCATTCGTAAACTGGCTGTCGCCCGTTTTAGTGAGGTCAGCCCAGGGTGTGCCTGCCCAGAGCACGCCGGGCGTTTCGAGGCCGAGTTCGATGAACCTGTGGGTGGATGCCAGGGTAAGCCCCCCACCTGCCGAGGTGCCGCCGAGCGCCATCGACTTGGCTGGCCGGTCGCTCAACAGGCTCCGCCAGACGGCGACGACATCTTCGACGGCGGCTGGGAACGGATGCTCGGGCGGCATGCGGTAGTCGATAGAAAGCACTGGGATCTTCGCCAGATGGGCGATGAGGATTGCTTCGCGCAGGCCTGCTCTCCCGGCACCTATCACATAGGCGCCGCCATGCGTGTGAACGAACAGCCGATTCTCGTTTGCGGGATCGATGTCTACCGGCGTCACCGTGCGGATGGTTACGCCTGCGATTTGTTCTTCCTTAATCGTGACCTTCAGATGTTCGATCTGGGCCTCGACTTCAAGCGCGTTGCTGGCGTCGATCGCCCGGATAGGCTCGACCCATTCCTCTTTCGTCGTAAAAGTGGTTTGTCGAATGTGCGCCGCCACATCAGGTTGCGGGGTGTTCGCGATGGCCTCTCTAAGGACATCGCTGGCAGCGGCAGGCGCTGGTAGCGTTCGGCTACCGATGGTCCAGGCGCTGTCCGGGGCCTG
>VRUB01000358.1 GCA_019456345.1 Nitrospira sp.
TAATAGCAGGTCACAGCGCCGTTGAGTCCTTCACCGTACCCTAGTGGAAGGAATCTAACGCTTGGTGCCCACGTTTGACGGCGGCGATGATTTGATCTGGATCGGCGGTCCAGGAGAAGGGTTTGGGGTTTTCGTTGGTTTCTGCGACGAAGCGGTTGATGGCGGCCTGGAGGTCGACGAGGGAGTGGAAGACCCCGCGCTTGAGCCGCCGCTTGGCGAGTTTGGCGAAGAATCCCTCGACGGCGTTGAGCCACGAGCAGGATGTGGGCGTGAAATGGAAGGTAAAGCGCTTGTGGCGGTCGAGCCAGGCCCGGACCTTTGGATGCTTATGGGTGGCGTAGTTGTCGAGAATGATGTGGACGGCCTTATCCGCCGGGACCTGGGCGTTGACCAGGTTCAGGAAGCGGATGAACTCCTGGTGCCGGTGGCGCTGCATATTGCGCCCGATGACCGTCCCGTCGAGCACGTTGAGGGCGGCGAACAGGGTGGTCGTTCCGTTTCGCTTGTAGTCGTGGGTCATGGTGCCGAGACGCCCCCTCTTCATGGGCAGGCCCGGCTGGGTCCGGTCCAGCGCCTGGATCTGGCTTTTCTCGTCAACCGACAGGACGATAGCGTGGGCGGGAGGATCGACGTAAAGCCCGACGACATCGCGCAATTTGCCGACAAAGTTGGGGTCGTTCGAGAGCTTGAATTGCCGGTAGCGGTGCGGTTGCAAGCCGTGGCAACGCCAGATGCGCCGGGCCGCGCTTTCACTGATGCCGGTCTGTGCGGCCATCATCGCGGCCGTCCAATGGGTCGCTTCGACGGGCGGGTCGGTCAGCGTCAGCGCCACCACCCGCTCGGCCACTTCGGGGCCCAGGGGCGGGATGCGCGACGGGCGCGTCTTGTCGCGGAGAAGGCCATCGACGCCTTCCTCCATGAACCGCTCTTGCCAGCGCCAGACGCAGGTCTTCGACTTGCCTGTCCGGCGCATGATCTCCGTCGTGCCGACGCCGTCCGCGCTCAAAAGAACGATGGCCGCCCGCCACACATGCTTCTGGGCGGCATTGCGATCTCTGACCACCCCTTCGAGACGAAGACGGGCGGTGCGATCGACTGTGATGGAAATTCCGCTGCGCATGCGCCAGACTCGCACAAGCATCCAACGACGGGAATCCCAAAACGGACTCTTCCGTTAAGCGGATACCACTAGCAACTCACACGCGCCCGATTGTGCTCCTGGCGCATTCGCGACTCTCCCAATAACAGGCTCAACATCT
>VRUB01000123.1 GCA_019456345.1 Nitrospira sp.
GGCGGAGCGTTCAGCTTCCGGCTGTGTCAGTATCCGCCCCAAGGCACGCGCCGCCAGCGCGAGAGCCCAATATCTCCTTAACCTTAGCCCGCATTTCTCACCGGGTATCGTCGCGAGAGCGCGGAGATGTCTGTGGCTACAAGGCGCGCGAGAGAAAATGCGCGGAGGCGTAGCTTAGACTACGTTGAGCACACAACCGAGCGCAACGCCGTAGACGCGGACACGACTCCAGGGATGGAGGAGGTAGAGTCGCGTCGGGAACAGCGACCGAGATACGCGGCCGCAGTAGATAGCTGGTGAGAAATGCAGGCTAGGCCCGCGTTACACCTGCAGCAGCAAACGTGCCGGGTCTTCCAGTGCGTCCTTGATGGTCACTAGAAACTGGACCGCCTCGCGCCCGTCGATGATGCGGTGATCATAAGTAAGCGCCAGATACATTATTGGGCGGATCCGCACCTCCTTGTCCTCCGCGACCGGGCGCTGCTGGATCTTATGCATCCCGAGGATGGCGCTTTGCGGTGGGTTGACCAGTGGTGTGGAAAGCAGTGACCCGAAGACGCCACCGTTGGTGATAGTGAATGTGCCGCCTGTGAGCTCCTCCATGGCCAGGTTGCCGTCGCTTGCTTTTGTACCGAACTCGGTGATCTGTGCTTCAATCTGGGCGAAACTCAGGCGATCACTGTCGCGCAACACAGGCACAACCAGACCGCGCGACCCCGCCACCGCGATCCCAATGTTGTAATAATCGTGGTACACGACGTCCTTTCCGTCGACCGACGCGTTTACTACTGGGAACTGTTTCAGTGCCTGCACGCTCGCCCGCACGAAGAACGACATGAAGCCCAGTCGAACCCCGTGTTCCTTCTCGAAGCGCTCGCGGTACTTGAGCCGCAGATCCATCACGGCCTGCATGTTCACCTCGTTAAAGGTGGTCAGCAGGGCCGCCGAGTGTTGTGCCTGCAGCAGACGCTCGGCGATCGTGGCACGAAGCCGCGTCATCGGGACCCGTCGTACGCCTCCGTCTTCAATATGGGCGGCTAGCTCCGTCGACGGTACGGGAGCGGGGGCCGGCGCCGTTTCGGCGGGTGCCGTCGGTTGTGATACGGGCGTCAGCGCCTGGCGCGGGCGCAGATAATTCAGTACATCTTCTTTGAGCAGGCGCCCGCCTTTGCCGGTAGCGGGGATCTGGTTCGCCTCGAGATCGTGTTCTGCGAGTAGGCGGCGCACCGCCGGGCTCAGGATGGCTTCGGTCTCGTGACTGGGCGCCGTTTCGGCCGGGCGCTGCAACTCTGCCACCCGCGAGTCCGGTGTCGGCGCCACATCGACGGGTGCTTCAGTTTCTATGATCGCGATAGGTTCGTTACTGCCGATGACATCACCATCGCGTTTCAGTACTTGCTGCAGAACCCCGTCTTGCGGGGCTGGTACCTCGAGCACCACCTTCTCGGTTTCGATGTCTACGAGATTCTCATCACGTGTGACGTTTTCCCCGGCGTGCTTGTGCCAGCTGAGTAAAGTGGCTTCGCTGACGGACTCCGGGAGCGTGGGGGATCTTACTTCAATGCGCATTTGTTGTGCTTGTCAGTGATGGCCGAGTAGAAAGTTTATTAGTATATGTCGGCAGAAACTACTGTCCGGTGGCTCGACTCGGTGCTCGCGGCGGCACTCTTGCTCGTTTCATTTCCGCGCTCACTGCCTGTCCGTGCTCAGTCTTTAGGCCGGCCGCTTGAGTTTTACCGCGACGTTCAACGCGTCATTCACCAGCGCTTTTTGTTGCGCGACGTGCACGCTGAAATAACCGGCGGCGGGTGATGCCGAGGCCGGCCGCCCGGCGTAGCTCAGGGCCTGCCCCGAGAGTATGCAAGCCCGCAAGTGATGTTGTATCTGGTACCAGGCGCCCTGGTTCTGCGGCTCCTCCTGGCACCACACTATCTCCGTGGCCTGCCGGTAGCGCCCGAGCTTTTCGGCGAGCAGGTCGCGCGGAAACGGGTGCAGCTGCTCGATGCGGATGACCGCGATCTGGCCGAGCTCGCGTGAGCGACGGGCTTGCAACAAGTCGTAGTACACTTTTCCGCTGCAGAGCACTACGCGCGCGACTGCCTTTGCGCTCAGCGGATCAATCTCGCCAATGACTGGTTGGAAGATTCCGCTTGAGAGCTCCTCGAGCCGCGAGGCCGAAAGCTTGTGCCGCAACAGGCTCTTTGGTGTCATCACAACGAGCGGACGGCGAAAAGGACGCAGCATTTGCCGGCGTAACATGTGAAACATTTGCGCCGGTGTGGTGGGCACACACACCTGGATGTTGTGTTCGGCGCAGAGCTGCATGAAACGCTCGAGCCTGGCCGAGGAGTGTTCGGGCCCCTGGCCCTCGTAGCCGTGCGGCAAGAACAGTGTGAGCCCGCAGCGGCGCCCCCACTTAGCATCACCGCTACTGATGAACTGATCAATCACCACTTGGGCCCCGTTGGCGAAGTCGCCGAACTGGGCTTCCCAAATTACCAGGGTCCCCGGCTCCGCCGTACTGAAGCCGTACTCGAATCCGAGCACCGCCTCCTCGGACAGCAGCGAATCTATCACCAGAAAGTTAGCCCGGCCGTCGCTGATGCCGCGAAGCGGGACATGACTGCTGCCATCCTTTTGGTTATGCAACACTGCGTGTCGATGGAAGAACGTACCTCTTGCAGAGTCCTGCCCCGATAGCCTGATCGAGTAGCCATCGCGTATTAAGGTTGCGTAGGCCATGGTCTCGGCGAAGCCCCAGTCGATGGGGTAAGTACCGGCAGCCATCTTGCCCCGGTCTTGCACGATTTTTTCCACCCGCGGATGTAACTCAAAACCTTCCGGTATCTGATTTAACCTTGTCGCGATCTCGCGCAACGCCTCAGTCGTTACTGCCGTTTCGACAGGAAAGGTCCAAGGAGTATCCCGATAGGGGGTCCAGTCCACTGCGTACTTGTTATGCGTGCCCGTGAGAATTTCGCGCGCGACGAGTCGACCCTGGTCCAGTGCCTCGCGATAATCACTTGCCAGCTTCGCTGCCTGCTCTCGCGTGATAATCCCTTCTTCGACGAGATGATCCGCGTAGATTTTGCGCGTGGTTGGGTGGACTTTGATCTTCTTGTACATCATCGGCTGAGTAGCAGCGGGCTCGTCAGCCTCGTTGTGCCCGAGACGGCGGTAACAAACAAGATCTATAAGTACGTCCTTTTTG
Organism: Nitrospira sp.; assembly: GCA_019456345.1. Classification (GTDB taxonomy): domain Bacteria; phylum Pseudomonadota; class Gammaproteobacteria; order Acidiferrobacterales; family SPGG2; genus VRUB01. Next base: position 3,212 of record VRUB01000123.1, read on the forward strand.
AACCTCATGCGAAAGTCGAGCGCCAGCTGGGTGACGCATACGACAGCTTCCGGATCATCGCTGTTGACGTGAAATATGGGCGCCTGCACCATCTTGGCCACCTCTGTACAGTAGAGCGTGGAGCGCGTATCCAGCGGATTGCTGGTGGTGAATCCGATCTGATTATTGACCACTATGTGCACGGTGCCACCGGTGCGATAGCCCCGCGCCTGGGACATGTTGAACGTTTCCATGACTACGCCTTGGCCCGCGAACGCCGCATCGCCGTGAATCAGCACGGCCAAGACCTGATCGCCTACACGGTCGCCGCGACGTTCCTGTCGAGCCCGCACCGAACCTTCTACGACCGGATCAGCGGCCTCCAGATGCGAGGGATTAAACGCCAGCGCCAGGTGTACCGGGCCACCCGGCGTATTGATGTCGGAGGAGAACCCCTGATGGTACTTGACATCACCTGAACCGTCGCCGCTGTCCGCGTCGTGCTTGCCTTCGAACTCGGAAAACAGATCCTTGGGCAATTTTCCAAGGATGTTGACCAGCACATTAAGACGCCCGCGATGACCCATGCCGAGAACAAGCTCTTCTATCTTTCTGCTGCCGGCGCGTTGTATGAGCTCGTCCAGAAACGGGATAAGGCTCTCAGCGCCCTCCAAGGAGAAACGTTTTTGTCCGACGTACTTCGCGTGCAGATATTTCTCGAGACCCTCCGCCGCGGTAACGCGTTCGAGAATTCGTCGGCGTGTCTCGGCAGAGAACCGCGGCTTGCCGATGTATCGCTCAAGGCGCTCCTGGATCCAGCGCTTTTGCGCCGTGTCCGTTATGTACATGTACTCCATACCGATATGTCCGCAGTAGATCGCCCGCGCGTGCTCGATGATCGTTCTCAGCGGAAGCCGATTCGCTGTTGCCAACGACAGCGAACCGGCCTGTTGGTGGCGCAGACCGGCGGCGCGGGCATCCGTGTAGAACACGGTATCCATGTCGCCTTCACTTAAGTTATGAAATTCCGGGTCGAGATCTGGAACTGCGGGGCGCGGTCGAAGTCGTAACGGGTCAATGTCGGCTTGCTGGTGGCCGCGAACGCGGTACACGTTAATGAGGCGTAAGACCGCCGCTTGCTTCAGGGTGTCGCGCGTGAGCGCAACGGAAGGGACCTTGGGCGCAGCAGGCGGTACGCGCCCAGGCGTCCGCATCGCTGCAGCTTCCCGTTCCTGGGCGAGCGAGACGCCATCCTGGATGGCACTAAAGTACGCGCGCCAACGGTCACTAACCGACTCAGGATTTTTCAGGTAGCGCGCGTAGAGCTCTTCAACGTAATAAGCGTTCTCGCCAAAGAGGTAGGAGCGATCGTCTAGATTTTTTAGACCGTCTTGCATGGAAGAGGGTACCTTGGCCATTTTTCTAGGCTACGCCGTTTGAGTGTCGGTTTCAACTGGGCGGCCAGCTGTTGTGCTCACGCCATACCTTTGTTGTTAAACGAGGTCATCGCACGAAATTTGGTCGCCTACTTGAAAGAGACAAGAAGATACGTGCCGAGGTTCCAACGACTGGTGATGGTTTATTGTGTAATCGATTCAGCTGGCCTTGCGCTCGCTGTGGGTGGTTGGCTTACCCGCGCCACTACTCGATCTTCAGCGTGCGCTATAGCGTTGTTGAGCGTGGTCCACGCCGCTAGCGAGAATGGCGCGGGTCACGGCGTCGTTCGTCCCGAGTGCCATACCTAGCTCGATCCACGGGCCGAGCGGCACTATCATCGTGGTGCGCAACTCGCGGAAGGTCACTGGCTGCAATGCATCGCCGCGGTGGAATGCGAGCTTCGATGTAGCCTCCAGCCGCACCTGGCTTCCGATCAGACGTAGCACAACCTCAAAACCCGTAGTGACATCCCGGTACACTGCACCCGCAACGACATGCAGACGCGGTTCGGCCAGAATAAGGAAGGGTTGGACCTGCGCGATGGACTGTCGCACATGGATGAAAGCACGCTATCCTCCCAGGACGCGTACAATGTGTGTAGTGGTGCGCTCCCTGGAAGCGGTGCGTCGCTTGACGCTGTGCTCTAGCGATCGCCCCGTTTCCTGGTTACTCCCCGATGTAGCGGCGTCATTAGTGCGACTTGTGACGATCACACGTGTCAAAGCGCCCGCCGTGGTCCGAGTGCTGACCCGTCGTACGCGGCTCTCGTGGCTGGTCGCCACCGTCTGACGCACGCTGATCTTGAAGTTACGCCGCGGCGTGTCGATTGGCGCGATGATGTGCCCGATTTCGGTCATATTGCGCTCGGATGTGCGGACAAGGAGGCGAGACCCTTCACCCGTTACCACGCCATTGGTTGCGACCAGCGGCTGGATCACGGGCAGGATCTCGGCGGCTATACGATGTTTGAGTTGAATGGTGCGGACCTGATTCTCGGCGGCGTGCGCAGCCGCGACCAGCAGTATTGCCCGCAGGAAAACGCCTTGCTTACTGGCTCGGTTCATCTCAGTGGTCAAGCTCGAGACGGTGCCCCCCACGAAATGGCGGTGCCAGTAGGAGTTATGAAAGTGTCGAGACATGCATCTGCTTGCCCGTGGGGCGCGCATGGACGAATCGCTCGTCGCCAAAATACAGATCCACATGCGGCGAGCGTTTTCCGCTCTGGGTAAAGAACAACAAATCACCTGACCTCACACTCTTGCACGACAGCGGCCGCGAGTGCCGACGTTGTTGACGTGCGGTGCGAGGCACGCTGACCTTGGCACGGGCGAAGCTGTAATGCACCAAACTGCTACAGTCGAACTCCCGAGGCGTATTTCCGCTGTAGCGGTAGGGTGCACCTACCATCTTCAACGCATAGTGCGCCGCCCGGGAAGCGACCTGGAGGTCTGAAGATGGATTCGGTACCGGCCTGTGAGCACAGCCCCCTAGCAGCACGCCGGCGAGGCGCAGACAAGCTGCCAGCAGCCGTTAGTCGGATCACTGGCCCCGGTCTCGTCTACAGCCCCAGCGGGTGAATTGCCGGGATCACCAGACTACGCTCCCACATGCGCTCATGGCGGCGCGCGAGTTGCCGCGCCTCGCGCGGGGCGCTGAAAGCCACGCGGTAGTCGTACTTGTCCACATGCGTTTGATGCAGGTAGGCAGTGTCATCGACAACGAGAAACATCTCCTGCAGGCCGGTGTCGTCCTCGTTAAGGCGTCGCATTCTGATAAAGTCAGTGAAGCGACGACACAGCTCGACTACACGGCTGTTGTGATGGAGTGAATAATCTACGTCTTCGACCAGGAAACGGGCGATGTTGTTTCGGTGAGCCGCCGCGAAGCTGGCGAGCGTGCCCGCAGCGTGCGCGGTATTGAAGAAGTCGCCATACAGTGCGGGCGCGAAGACCAGAATCTTACGGCGTGCACGTTCTAGCAAATCACCCGCTAGCGTCCGGGCTTCCTCACGGCTTTGCACATGTAGGCGGTCGGTGCGTTCACTGGCGGATGAACCGGCGTTATGTTCCATACTTTATATTATCGTGCGGACGCTATCCTCAGCACAATAGCGTGGCTATACTTAGGCTGTTTAATAAGTATAGCGTGAGTTTCCTGCCAACAACTCGGAGACAAGGGGGATGAAGGTGCATATCCGATTG
>VRUB01000359.1 GCA_019456345.1 Nitrospira sp.
AGTCCGTCTGCCACATCTGGTTTATCGCTGTGGTTTTGTCACGGAACTCATTGTCCGTCATCAGATAATTTGGAACAATTTTCAGGCTGAGCTAACGGAGTGTTTGGCTCATCTGGTTTGTCATGTTAGGCGGCGGCCTTGCGGTGTTGCAAGCGGCGTTGTTCGAATGTCTTTCGTTTGATCCTTTCTCGTTGCAGCAAGATGGTTTGACCGCGCCCGAAGTAGACGTCGGCCGGCGTTAGATTGCTCAGGCTCTCGTGATAGCGCTGATGATTGTAGTGGGTGACGAAGGCCTCGATGCTGGCTGTGAGGTCACCCGGCAAAAAGTAGTTCTCCAGCAGGATGCGGTTCTTCAAGGTCTGGTGCCAGCGCTCGATCTTGCCTTGGGTCTGCGGGTGATAGGGTGCGCCACGAACATGATCCATGCCGTTGTCATCGAGCCATTCAGCGAGCTCGCCAGCAATGTAACTGGCGCCATTATCGGACAGCAACCGAGGCCGATGAATGACATTAGCCTGATCGCAGCCTGAGGCCTGCAGGGCCATCTCAAGCGTATCGGTGACATCGCCTGCCTTCATCGTCGTGCACAGCTTCCAGGCAATGATATAACGGGAGAAGTCATCAAGGATGGTCGACAGATAGAACCAGCCCCAGCCGATCACCTTGAGATAGGTGAAGTCCGTCTGCCACATCTGGTTTATCGCTGTGGTTTTGTCACGGAACTCATCAGCGGCCTTGATGACCACAAAGGCTGGGCTTGTGATCAGATCATGCGCTTTGAGGAGCCGATAGACCGAGGCTTCTGATACAAAATAGTTTTGCGTATCGGTGAAGCGTACAGCCAACTCGCGTGGCGACAGTTCGGGCTCTTGCAGCGCCAGATCAACGATCCGCTCTCGAATGTCGTCAGGAATACGGTTCCACACACCCCCTGGCTTGGGACAACGGTCCTCCAGCGCTTCCACACCGCCGCTCAGATATCGATCGTACCAGCGGTAGAATGTGGTGCGGGGAATGCCGAGTTTATCTAGCGTGCGTTTGGCTGGCAGATGCGATTGCTCAACAAGCTGGATGATCTCAAGCTTCTCGGATGATGGGTATCTCATTCGATATCCTCCCCATCCCCGATCATGCTTTTTTTGAGTAGGCGGAGTTCCAGGGCCTGCTCAGCAACGACCTCTTTCAGATCGCGTGACTCACGCCGCAGCTCCTTCACCTCGTCAGAATTAGCCGCTCGTGCCGTATCACCGGCCAGCCGC
>VRUB01000360.1 GCA_019456345.1 Nitrospira sp.
AATCTCGGCGTCCTGCTGCGCGACATGGCGCGCTATGACGAGGCGCAAACGAGTCTTGAGCGCGCCCTTCGCATCGACCCCGGTTATCTGCCGGCGAAGACCAATCTGGCTCTGTTGTGGCTCCTGATCGGCGACTTCAGCCGCGCCTGGGATTTTTATAGGGCGCGCCGCTCGGTGCGAAGTCTTCGCCGGAAATTATGGCAGGAGCCGCTGCCCGGTGATCTAAGCGGCAAGCGGATCTTGCTGTTGAAGGAACAAGGGTTGGGGGATGAGATCTTCTTCCTGCGCTTCGCGGAGGAGGTGAAAAGGCGGGGCGCCGAGATCACCTACCTCGGCGACGCCAAGATCGCCCCGATCATCCGGCGCGTCGACTTCATAGACCGGGTGATCGGCGAAGCCGAGGAGGCTCAAGGGACGGACATCACCGCCTCGGTCGCCGATCTGCCCTTCCTTGTCGGCATGAAGTCGGCCGCCGATATCGCCCCTCCCTATTCCCTGCCCGTGGACCCCACGCGCGCGGATGAGATGGCGGCGCGCCTCGAGGGCCTCGGGCCGGGGCCTTATATCGGGCTTACCTGGCGCGCGGGTTCGGGGCGGCCGGGCGAAACTTTCCGCGAGATACCGCGCGGGCGCCTGGCGAAAGTCCTCGAGGCGGTGAAGGGCACGTTCGTTGCCTTGCAGTGCAACCCCGAAGCCGGCGAGATCGAGGCGCTTTCACAGGACCTTGGGCGGGTGCTACATGATCTCACCGACCTCAACGACGCGCTCGAGGACATGGTGGCCGCTCTCTCGCTCCTCGACGAATACGTGGCCGTGAGCAACACCAACGTGCATTTGCGCGCCGGCGCCGGGCGGACCAGCCGGGTGCTCATCCCCCACCCGCCGGCATACCGGTGGATGGCGAGGGGCGATGAATCGCCGTGGTTCCCGGGTTGCGCGGTCTATCGCCAGAAAGTGAATGGCGACTGGGAGGGGGCGTTTGAAAGGCTATCCCGTGACCTGGCGGCCGATTTTCCGGGCGTTTCGTGATCGCGGTGTCATCCCCGGACTCTCGGCACTGGCAAGATCGTGCTAAGATTTCGCGGATGATCGGAGTCCCATTGCGGGTATAAAGTTACCGGACTCGGGGGCTATGTTTTCGAACGTTGATGCGACCTTAATCCAACGGATCAGCGGCCAGCCTCAGAGGGGTACGAAAAACGGATCTTTTCGGTACACACGCCCGTCAGTTTCGCCGAGAGGGGTTGCCAACGAAG
>VRUB01000361.1 GCA_019456345.1 Nitrospira sp.
AACCCCCAACCTGCGGTTTTGGAGACCGCCGCTCTGCCAATTGAGCTACTGGCCTGTTTCGATTGACCCATTCAAGAAGATTGGCTCCTGATAATTCTCATCTGGTGCCCGTGGTCGGGATGTTCGTTATCGAAAATAAAGCGCAGCGTTAGCGAGCCATTTCGATGGTGAACATTCCGGTCGCGGGTTTCGTTTGAGCTACGCAATAACCTTTGCGACGACGCCGGCGCCAACGGTACGACCACCCTCGCGAATGGCAAACCGCAGGCCGTCTTCCATCGCGATCGGTGCGATCAACTCCACCACCATCTGCACGTTATCCCCAGGCATCACCATCTCGGTGCCCTCCGGCAACTCCACCGCACCCGTTACGTCCGTGGTGCGAAAGTAAAACTGCGGCCGGTATCCTTTGAAAAATGGCGTGTGACGCCCGCCCTCGTCCTTCGTCAAAATGTAAACTTCGGCCTCAAACTTCGTGTGCGGCGTGATCGATCCCGGCTTCGCCAGTACCTGACCACGCTCCACCTCCTCACGCTTCGTGCCGCGCAACAATACGCCGACGTTGTCGCCCGCCTGGCCCTGGTCCAACAGCTTCCTGAACATCTCAACGCCCGTGCAGGTCGTCTTTTCGGTGTCCTTGATGCCCACAATCTCGATCTCGTCGCCAACCTTCACGATGCCGCGCTCTATACGTCCCGTCACCACCGTGCCACGACCCGAGATCGAGAACACGTCCTCGACCGGCATCAAAAAGTCGCCGTCGATCGCACGGTCCGGCACCGGTATGTAGCTGTCCATTTGCTCCACCAGCTTCAGTACCGACGGAACACCAAGGTCCGAGGTATCCCCCTCGAACGCCTTCAGCGCCGAACCCGTGATGATCGGTGTGTCGTCGCCCGGGAACTCGTACGTCGACAAGAGATCTCTGACCTCCAGCTCCACCAGCTCCAATAGCTCCTCGTCATCCACCTGGTCCGCCTTGTTCAGGTACACCACGATGTACGGCACACCCACCTGGCGTGCCAGCAGAATGTGCTCGCGCGTCTGTGGCATCGGCCCGTCCGCCGCCGAGACCACCAGAATCGCGCCGTCCATCTGCGCCGCGCCCGTGATCATGTTCTTCACGTAGTCCGCATGGCCCGGACAGTCCACGTGCGCGTAGTGACGATTCTCCGTCTCGTACTCCACGTGCGCGATCGCGATCGTGATCCCTCGCTCCCGCTCCTCCGGAGCCTTGTCGATGTTCGAAAACG
>VRUB01000013.1 GCA_019456345.1 Nitrospira sp.
CGCCGTGAATATCGATAACACAGGGATTGTTGCCCGGCGCAAAATAACGTTTCTCGTCGAACACCCCGTAGTTGGGCAGAAGTTGTTTCAGATAGGTTGCGATTATTTTGCCGTTGTGCACCACGGACGCAGCGTTATATAGCCTGTCGCCTCGTCTGTGAGGATGCCCGATGATGACATCGACCCCGTGAACTGCGCCTGCGATCGCGGCAAGGCCCTTTTCGGCGCGCTCCAGCAGGTCAGCGCGCAGTAGCAAGTCCTCAGGCGGGTAGCCGGTGAGCGCAAGCTCAGGAAACACAATGAGGTCTCCACCGATCTCGTCGCGGGCACGGTTCGCGGCTCGGATCAGCTTATCGGCGTTGCCATCGATATCGCCCACCAGCAGGTTCAGCTGGCCCATAACAATTCGCAGTGACCGGCTCATAAATCACATCACCCTTATACAATCATAGAGTTATTCTCGCGTATAACCGTAGCCGGCGCCAATTTCTAATACGCCAGAAATACCACGCCATTCGTGTTGCATCGATCCTCCCCAGCGCCGCTGCCATGCACGCGCTACCGACCATCGCCGCAGGGAAAGCCGTCGGCGCCCGGGGGATGTAAAATAGCCTCATGCATCTCACTATCGTTGACAGCATCGATCGCGTGCCGGCGGCGGATTGGGACAGGTTAACAGGCAGAAACCATCCGTTTTTGAGTCACGCGTTCCTTTCCGTGCTCGAGCGCACCGGGTGCGTCACCGCGCGCACCGGCTGGATACCCCAACACCTCTTGATACACCGCGATGGCTCCAGTCGCGGTGCACTGCTGGGCGCCGCGCCGATGTATCTGAAAACCCACTCCTACGGTGAGTATGTGTTTGACTGGGCGTGGGCGAGCGCGTACGAGCGCGCGGGCCTCGACTACTACCCCAAGCTGGTTGCGGCAATTCCATTCACCCCTATAACCGGGCCCCGGCTACTGGCTCATCATGACGAACATTCCGTGACGATAAAGCGCATGCTCGTTTCGGCGGCACTAACGCTGGCGCGCAACGCCGGAGCTTCCTCGCTGCACTGGCTTTTCGCACCGGCGCAAGACATGAAGGTGCTCGCTACAGCGGGTCATATGCGCCGCACCGGTTATCAGTTCCATTGGCACAATCCAGGCTATCAGAATTTCGAGCAGTTTCTTTCGGAGTTCACCTCCGCAAAGCGCAAGAAGATAAAGCAAGAACGTCGTTACGTGCGGGAAGCAGGTGTGACGCTTGAGATCGTGGCGGGCGACGAGGTCAAGGCTGTGCACTTGGACACCATCTATCGGTTTTATCAGTCCACCATTCAACGTTACGGAGCGATTCCTTATCTGACACGCGAGTTTTTTCTCGAGCTCGGTGAACGCATGGGCACCCACGTCGTATTGATGTTCGCGCGCCAGAATGGCACATATATCGGCGGAGCATTCAACCTTCGCGGAAGCGATACACTTTTCGGGCGCTATTGGGGAAGTCACAAGCACGTTAATGGATTGCATTTTGAAGTCTGTTACTATTCTGCAATCGAGTATTGCATCGCCCAGGGTCTCAGTCGCTTCGAAGCAGGTGCCCAAGGAGAGCATAAGGTAGCGCGTGGCTTCCGGCCCACCACAACCTACTCGGCACATTGGCTCAGTCATCCCGAGTTTGGCCGAGCGGTCGCAGATTTCCTCGATCGCGAGCAGCTCGGGGTGGACCAATACATCGACGAACTTAACGAACACTTGCCTTTCAAGTAAAACGGCTGATGGCCCGTGCTTCGTACCTATCAATATTCCGCACGCAGCCGTCCTTTTGTGATATCACTGTACTATGTTCATACTTCCATCTGACTCCGATGATCTGCGCTTCCCGCCTGTAGAGCTTGCTTCGCCCGAGGGATTACTGGCCATCGGGGGAGATCTGCGCAGCGAGCGGTTACTCGAGGCTTATCGGCACGGCATCTTTCCGTGGTACAGCGAAGATCAACCCATCCTTTGGTGGTCGCCGGATCCCAGGGCAATCTTGCTGCCGCGGGGTCTGAACGTTACGCGTAGCCTCAGAAAGCGTATGCGCAAAGGCGATCTTCGGGTCACGCTTGATACGCGGTTTTTGGAAGTGATTCAGGCGTGCGCGGAGCCCCGCGAACCGAGGCCGGAAGGCGGAACCTGGATTACCCCGGAGATGGCAGATGCCTACTGCCGATTGCACCGCCAGGGTTATGCTCATTCCGCCGAGACATGGCGTGACGATGAACTTGTCGGCGGACTCTATGGCGTCGCACTAGGCGGGGCATTTTTTGGCGAATCCATGTTCAGTCACCAATCCGATGCTTCCAAGGTGGCTCTCGTTTACCTCGTGAGGCAACTCCAAGCCTGGGGATTCACCCTTATCGATTGCCAACTGCCATCGCCTCACCTGTTCCGCTTGGGAGCGGTAGAAATTCGCCGCCGCGACTTTCTGCGCACGCTGGATGTGGCCCTATCGCTCCCCGATCGCGCCGGCTTGTGGCGCCTCGACCCATGCCTTCAAATCATCTAAAGAAGATGCTGAGAAACTCCTTCCATAGCATTTCGAGCTCGCAAAGCAAGAAGTATGATTTTTGCTTTGCTCCATCTTTCGAACACTTGCATGTTCGAAAAATGTGCGCTACTTCCGTGCACCGCCCTATCAGGCTGCTTAAAGTAGTTTTTCAGCAGCCTGACAACATGTTCCCGGAGCAATGCATCAACCGGCGGACTTCAAATACCCGGTGTTCGCTAACCAGCACCGGGCTGGCGATGCGCTAGTGGACGCTTGCCGCTCGTGCCCATGACAATCAGGCAGTGGAAACCGTCGTTGTTTTTGTCCATGCCCCACAGCTGTAGCTACTTACCGGGGCACACGGCGACTACGCTGTTTGTGGACCCGCAACAACGCGTCGACTCCAATCTTCTCGGCAAGCTTGCGCGACACGGATTTCGTCGCAGCGGCGATTTTGTGTATCGCCCGCACTGCCAGATGTGCTCTGCCTGTGTCCCCGTGCGGGTCCCCGTAGCCACGTTTAAACCCAATCGATCGCAAAAACGCGCATGGCAGAAGAATCGGGACTTAACCATGCGACGCGTCGATGCGAAGTATCACCAAGAACATTTCGAGCTGTATGTGCGCTATCAGCGTGCGCGTCATCCCGGTGGCAGTATGGATGAGCCCGACCCCGAGAAGTACGTGAAGTTTTTACTCGCTCAGCACGTGCATACGCACTTCTACGAAATGCGGCTCGGCCACAAGCTACTCGGAGTCGCTGTGGCAGATGTTTTTCCCGATGGGCTCTCGGCTGTCTACACATTTTTCGAGCCCGCCGACAGCAAGCGTAGTCTCGGCATATATGCCGTACTACTGGAGATCGCAGAGGCGAAATCCCTGGGCTTGCCCTGGCTCTATCTTGGCTATTGGATCGAAGAAAGCCCGAAGATGAGCTACAAGCACAACTTCCGGCCGCTCGAGGTGTACAAAGACGGGCATTGGGTAGCATCAGAAACCTGAGCGCCGTCAGGCGCTCGGCGGATGAAAGACGGACTTACGTCATCCGCTGCGAGTGGTTGCGCTGATCATGTCGCCGGTACGTGCAGGCGGAGTCAGGGACCGTTAACAAGGCCCTGGCTTGCGAAAAAAGCTTTACGACCCGGGTGGTATGCGGCATCATACGCGGCCAAATTCACACTGCTGGTGGTTCAACCGGCGGCGGTCAACGCACATAGGCTTACAGTGGCGAAAGAAGAGCATATCGAAATGGAGGGGACGATTATCGAAACCCTCCCCAATACCTTGTTTCGGGTCGAGCTCGAAAACGGCCATGTGGTCACAGCGCATATTTCCGGGAAGATGCGCAAGCACTACATCCGCATCCTTACGGGTGACCGGGTGACGGTGCAGTTGACCCCCTATGATCTCAGCAAAGGCCGGATCGTCTATCGAGCCCGATGACTGGCGTACGATGCTGCGCGCGTATCTGCTGGGTCGAGCTGATCGCCACCTTATCTGAATGTCACCGCCGCACACGCGGTACATGACTCCATTCACTTTGCTGGTGCCGCCTGCCGGCGGTTATATTAGCCGGGTCTCGTCCCGGCAGACGAGGAACTTTGGTTTCGGCCAAAGTTCCCAAAGCCATCTGCGCCTGCGCCATCGCCCGCAACGCCAGCGGGTGCCCTGCGCGCCTCATCGTCTCAGGGGGCCCGCCGAAGGGCCATCCTTGTCCCTGCGGCGGACGCGCGGAATCCCTTCCGCGCCTCTTCGGGCCCGCTCTTCGCCTTTCTCGGCGCTTGGCTCGGCGAAAGGCGCCGGAAAAAAATATCAATACAAACACCGTCCCTTCGGGTGCACTTTTTGGTTGCGCTGGGTCCTCGGCTTGAGTAAGGGGGTTTCAAAGCAAAACAAATACACCCGTCTGCCAGCTGCCGGCGTTGGGCCCGGTGAGAGACGCTAAAAAACACTGAGTCCTAAGTCCTCAGCCCACAGTCCTTATCTTGCTTCACCACTCGCGGATCACGGATTACGGTTCACGCCTCACAATTCACGCTTCTGCGTTGGACGTTTCTTTCTTAGGATTGTCTCTGCGCTCTCGGCGGTAAATTCGTGAATTTTTTGCCCTAGTCTTTTCGCATTAGCATGGGGCCGAGGCGGCGTCCTCCCAGCAGATGCATGTGCAAGTGGTAGACTTCCTGCCCGCCGTCACGTCCACAGTTGATAATCAAGCGATAACCGTCTTCAGCGATGCCTTGCTCTCGCGCTATGCGCGCGGCTACCACGAACATATGTCCGAGATCGGCCTCGTCCTCGAGCGTGACATCGTTTACCGTGGGAATGAGCTTGTTAGTAACAATTAAGACATGGGTGGGTGTCTGCGGGTGGCTGTCTGCGAATGCGGTAATGCGCTCGTCCTGAAACAGAATGGTGGCGGGAATTTCGCCCCGGATGATTTTGCTAAATATCGTCTCGTCTGCCATGGGTGGGTATGCTCCCTAACAGTGGTAGTTGCGTAGGCGGCCGGGAACCGCACCCGGCGAGGCGCATATTATACCGTTAATAGGTGTAGTGGGCTGGCATGCACACGACAGCGGGTGAATAAGCCCGTTGCAGCACATTCCAGGTTGGATGGGCGATGACAGGGCGCGTGCGATACATCATGCAGTTCTGTTATTCTTAATCCTTTCGAGTGAACGTCGCACGGGCGTAGCGGCGCAACGAATAACGAAGCGAGCAGATTCCATAAGCACATCGAGCATGCCTGGCTTGAGATCCTATGTCTGGTGACACATTAAAAGAAATCGAGACTCGCGATCGCTTTCCACACTTCCTTTCGATACCTACGCGTTGGAAGGACAATGATATTTACGGCCATGTGAACAACGTGGTCTACTACTCCTACTTCGACACAGTGATCACCCGATATCTGATGGTCGAGAGTCAGATCGATATCGTGCGAGGCCTTGTTGTGCCGTTTACTGTCGAGAACATGTGTCGCTATCGTCGTTCGCTTTCATTTCCAGAAGTTGTGGATGCCGGTCTGCGCGTCGCGCGACTGGGACGCTCGAGCGTACGCTACGAGATTGGCCTGTTCAGGCAACGTCAGGATGACGCGGCGGCCGTGGGCTACTTTGTCGATGTGTTCGTTGACCGCGCTACGGGTAAGTCCGTACCGATTCCACCAGAGATACGTAATGTGCTGGAGAGGCTAGTTGTATAGCACTGAAAGAGTGCATTGTCGGCGGTCCACGCCGCTCGCGTGGTGGCGGGAGTGAGTGCGTTGAGTCGTCTGCGCCTGGTCAAGCTGTCTACCCGTAATGTGGGGCCGGTGAGTATGGATGTGAATCCGGGCGAATGTGTGTGTATCTCGGGGGCGTCCGGCACTGGCAAGACTTTGCTTTTGCGAGCAGTCGCTGATCTCGACCCGCACGAGGGTACGGCATACCTGGATAATGCCGAGTGTTCCAGTGTCACCGGACCGCAATGGCGGCGCCAGGTGGGCCTGTTACCCGCCGAAAGCGCGTGGTGGCACGATCGCGTCGGCGAGCATTTTAACGATGTCGAGAGTAGCGCGCTCGAGGAGTTGGGATTTAAGCCTGATGTGCTGCGTCGGAGAGTCAGTCGGTTGTCAACGGGTGAACGGCAACGACTGGCATTGCTACGACTGCTGGCGCAACACCCAAAGGCCTTGTTGTTGGACGAGCCGACGGCAAGTCTTGACAGTGCGAACACGCGCAGGGTGGAGCGATTGATATCGGTGTATCGAAAGCAGAACAGGGCACCGGTGATCTGGATTAGCCATGACGCACGCCAGATTAAACGCGTGGGCAACCGTCACTTGCGATTGATTGACGGTAAGCTGACGTCAGGCAGAACCCGATGAACTTGGTACTGTTGACACCCCTGGACCTGGCGCTTGCCGCCTTGCTGGTATTGGCACTGGCAGCGCTGTCGTTACCACTGGGACTGGGGATCGGCAAGCCGCTAGCGATTGCCGCAGTCCGAACCGTGGTGCAGCTGCTGCTCGTCGGTATCGTTCTGAAGGCCCTGTTCGAAAACGTAAATATCGGCTGGATCGCGCTGATGGCAACGGTCATGTTGCTGGTCGCCGGGCGCGAGGTGATGGCGCGACAGAAACGCCGGCTGCTGGGGTGGTGGGGGTATGGGGTGGGCAGTGTGTCGATGTTTATCTCGACTTTTACCATCGTTATCCTAGTGCTGACGGTCATCATCCATCCGACGCCGTGGTATGAGCCTCAGTACGCGATCCCGCTGCTGGGCATGATGCTTGGCAATACAATGACGGGAGTTGCCTTGGCCCTGGACCGGCTGACGGAAGGCGCCTGGCAACAACGTGCCGTAATTGAGGCACGCCTCATGCTGGGGCAAAAGTGGACCCAGGCGATAGCCGATATCCGGCATGAGAGCATGCGCAGCGGTACCATCCCCATGATCAATGCCATGGCGGCGGCCGGAGTGGTCAGCCTTCCAGGTATGATGACTGGCCAGATTCTCGCCGGCAGCCCGCCGCTCGAGGCCGTGAAGTACCAGATCTTAATCATGTTTATGATCTCCAGTGGCACCGGTTTTGGCACGCTTGCCGCGGTGTGGGTGGCAACGCGGCGGTTGTTCGACGAGCGCGAGCGCCTGCGCCTGGAGCGTATAAAGAGTACCGGCAGGTAGCACGATTGTGAGTAGTGTGTTCGCATGAAAGAACGTGAGCAAATGGCCCGGGAAATCGAGGCCGAGGTTAAATACACCAGCCGATGGATCGGTAAAAAGGCGCTCGACCCACGGGTGATGCAGGCGATGCGTCACGTGTTGCGGCACGAGTTCGTGCCGTCAGACATGGCAGCCGTCGCGTATCGTAATGAACCACTCCCCATCGGTTTCGGGCAGACGATCTCGCAACCTTATATCGTGGCCTTAATGACGGACCTCTTACGGCTGGGCGAGGAGGACATCGTACTGGAGGTGGGAACGGGCTGTGGTTACCAGACGGCCGTCTTGAGCGAGCTGGTCAAGCAGGTCTACACGGTCGAGATGGTCAAGCAGCTTGGTGAGCAAGCGAAGGCGCGACTTGCACGCCTCGGTTACGAGAATGTTGAGTTCAAGATTGGAGACGGCTACTACGGATGGAAGGAGCACGCCCCTTACGATGCCATAATCGTAACTGCAGCCGCCCGCACCATTCCGGATGCACTCATTGAGCAGCTCCGCCCCGGCGGTAGAATGGCCATACCCATCGGTACGCCGTATTCCAGCCAGACTTTGATGCAGGTGGAGAAGGATAGGGCAGGCGCCGTCCACAGCAGAAATATTCTGCCCGTCGCATTCGTGCCGCTTGCGGGCAGGCATTGATCTTAGGACTCGGAACTGGGGAGCCAGTCCTTAGTCCTTGTTTCTAATGCCATGTGGCTGTGAACACGGGCAGCGATAGAAAGCTCAGATGAACACGCGGCAACGACAATGGCAATTCTGGATTGATCGCGGCGGGACATTCACCGACGTGGTGGCGCGCCACCCCGACGGCACGTTGAGCACGCACAAGCTACTATCGGAAAACCCCGAACGTTACCCGGATGCCGCACTGCAGGGTGTGCGTGATGTGCTCGGTCTTGCAGCCGACGCACCGATTTCCGCGGAGCTGATTGAGTCCGTCAAGATGGGTACGACAGTGGCGACGAACGCCCTGCTCGAACGCAAGGGCGACCGCACTGTGCTGGTCACTACGCGGGGGTTTCGCGATGTGCTGCGCATCGGTTACCAGAACCGGCCAAGAATATTCGCGCGGCACATCGAGTTGCCGGATCTGTTGTACGAACGGGTCGTCGAAGTTGACGAACGCTACAGCGCGGATGGCAAAGAGCTTGTTCCGCTGGACCTTGATGGCGCCCGTGCGGATTTACAGGCTGCCTACGAGCAGGGTATTCGCTCGGCCGCTATTGTGTTCATGCACGCCTATCGTTACCCCGCGCATGAGCAGGGTATTGTCGGGCTCGCGCGGGAGATCGGCTTTACCCAGGTGTCCACCTCCCACGAGGTCAGTCCGCTTATGAAGCTAGTCGGTCGTGGCGACACAACGGTGGTGGATGCCTACCTGTCGCCGATCTTGCGGCGCTATATCGACACCGTCGCCAGCCAACTGGGCGGCACGCGTTTGCTGTTTATGCAATCTAACGGCGGCCTGGTGGACAGCCAGTTTTTCCAGGGTAAGAACAGCATCCTCTCAGGACCGGCCGCAGGTGTGGTAGGAGCGGTGCGCACCAGCGCTGCGGCTGGGTTTGACAAGATTATTGGCTTCGATATGGGCGGGACATCGACCGACGTGTCGCATTACGACGGTGAGTACGAACGCACATTCGAGAGCGAGGTAGCCGGGGTTCGCATGCGCGCGCCAATGATGTACATCCATACAGTCGCGGCCGGAGGTGGGTCCATCTTGCGTTTTGACGGCAGTCGCTATCGCGTCGGGCCGGAGTCTGCTGGCGCCAACCCCGGACCGGCGTGCTACCGCCGTGGTGGACCATTGACGGTTACGGACTGCAACGTCATGCTCGGCAAGATCGTACCAAGCTACTTCCCGCACGTGTTTGGTCCCGATGGCGACTTGCCAATCGATGCGGCGGTGGTGCATAAGTCGTTTTCCAGGTTGGCTGCAGAGATTGTTGCCGCCACCGGAGATACCCGCACATCGCAGCAGGTGGCACACGGGTTTCTCGAAATCGCCGTTCACAACATGGCCAACGCGATTCGCAAGATATCGGTGCAGCGTGGCTACGATGTCTCCGAGTACACGCTTACCTGCTTCGGCGGCGCGGGCGGCCAGCACGCCTGTCTTGTTGCTGATGCGCTTGGAATCTCACGCGTTCTTATCCATCCCTATGCGGGGGTATTGTCGGCCTACGGTATGGGTCTTGCAGACCGGCGACTCATGCGCGAACAGTCCGTGGAGGCACGTCTGGCCGATGATCTGATGCCGGAGCTGGAGCGGGTTCTTGCCGGTATCGAGCACGCTGGACGCGCAGAGATGCAAGCTCAGGGCGTCGATGAAGAAAACATAACCATTGTACGCAAGCTCCACATTCGTTACGACGGCACCGATACGGCACTGCTCGTGGATTACGGAGGACGGGAAGCCATAGGCGCCGAATTCGAGTCGATCCATCGCCGGCGGTTCGGGTTTATTCATACGGATAGATCGTTAATCGTCGGAGCAGCTTCAGTGGAAGTGATCGGCGCCGGAGACGTAGGTAATGACCTGGTCGGCGATGCGCAATGGCATGAAGGTGGTCACGATCGAACCGGCGAACCGCTTGCGTATGTAGACATATACACCGTCAACGCTGTCCAGAACGGCGAGGAGTCGTTCGAAGCGCCGGTCTTTTCTCGTGACCAGCTACCGGTGGGTAATCCCCTCGAAGGCCCGGCGATAATCATCGAGGCGAACAGCACTATTGTTATTGAACCTGGTTGGTGCGCGCGTTTGACCGAGCGCAATCATCTGGTACTGACACGTGTTACAGCGCTCGCGCGAATGGCTGCGGTGGGCACGCAGGTAGATCCTGTCCGGTTGGAGATCTTCAACAATCTGTTTATGTCGATTGCGGAGCAGATGGGCACGACGCTGCAAAATACCAGTCACTCCGTAAACATAAAGGAACGTCTAGATTTCTCCTGTGCCATCTTTGATGCGCGGGGCGAGCTCGTGGCGAATGCACCGCACATACCGGTGCACCTGGGATCCATGGGCGAGAGCGTGCAGAGCGTTATCAAGCATTGTGCCAAAGCCATGAGGCCGGGTGACGCCTATGTTATAAACGCCCCTTACAATGGAGGCACTCATTTGCCTGATGTCACCGTCATTACGCCCGTTTATGATGATGCGGGCGAGCACATCTTGCTTTATGTCGGCTCACGCGGACATCACGCCGATATCGGCGGGATTACGCCAGGCTCGATGCCTCCCAACAGCGGCTCAATCGAACAAGAAGGAGTGCTGTTTGACAACTTCAAGCTGTTGGATGCGGGTCAATTTCGCGAGGCGGAGCTGCGAATGTTGCTCGCGTCTAACAAGTACCCCGCACGTAACCCGGACCAGAATGTTGCCGATCTCAAGGCGCAAATTGCCGCGAACGAGGCCGGGGTACAGGGATTGCGAAAAATGATCGATCATTTCGGTCTTGCAACCGTGCACGCCTTTATGGGTCATGTGCAGAACAATGCGGAGGAGTCCGTACGGCGAGTGATCGACGTGCTGAAAGATGGCAGCTTCACCTACCGATTCGACGACGGTGCTGTTGTTCGCGTAAGTATTAGCATCGACAAGCCGAGGCGTCGGGCGCGCATCGATTTCAGCGGCAGCTCGGACCAGCAACCGAGCAACTTCAATGCGCCCGCTGCGGTCTGCAAGGCGGCGGTGCTCTACGTATTCCGCACGCTCGTGGATGACGATATCCCGCTAAACGCGGGATGCCTCAAACCGCTTGATATCATTATCCCGAAGGGAAGCATGCTCAACCCCGAGTATCCCGCCGCGGTCGTTGCGGGTAACGTCGAAACATCGCAGCGTATTGTGGATGCGCTGTACGGTGCACTCGGCACGCTGGCAGCATCGCAGGGGACTATGAACAATTTCACCTTCGGCAGTGCGCGCTGGCAGTACTACGAAACCATATGTGGTGGGTCCGGCGCCGGCCCGGATTTTGATGGCACTGACGCCGTGCATACACACATGACAAACTCACGCATCACGGACCCCGAGGTCCTGGAGTGGCGTTTCCCGGTGCTGCTGGAAAGCTTTGTCATCCGTGCCGGTAGTGCTGGCGCGGGATTGCACCGCGGCGGTAATGGCGTAGTGCGTCGCGTACGTTTTCTTGAGCCCATGACGGCGGCGATTCTTTCGAGCAGCCGCAATGTGCCGCCTTTCGGCGTGCTGGGCGGCGAGCCCGGGGCTGTGGGGCGAAACTGGGTCAAGCGCGCCGATGGGCGCACGATCCAGTTGTCAGCTTGCGATCAGATCGATATGAATACCGGCGATGTTTTCGTTATCGAAACCCCTGGTGGTGGGGGTTACGGGCGTGCCACACAACCTGACCGTTGATGCTGGTAGCGGCCGTTATTTTTTTCAAAGTATCAATCCGAAATTTCACCACGGAGTGCGCAGCGAACGCAGAAGAAATTGGTTTCAAGCAGTTTTGTCCCCGCCTTGGAAGCAAATATGCTGTGACAGTATGTACCTGTGCTCGGGTGTCACCCGCGAGTACCTACTTGCCTGTTTTCTCTGCGATCTTGCTATCCTTCGGTCCGTGGTCCCGGTGCCACTCCTGCGATCTCTAGAAAATCTGCGGTGAGTTCTTGAAATTTGCGGGCTAACCCCGTGCCGGCCATGTAACCTGCACGACTCGTTCACATAAAGCGCATCGGGCCCACGATGTAGCATACGCGGCAGGCATCCGCGCGTGCGGACACGCCGCCAAAATGTTGGCAAGCTCACTGCCGACTTCGAATTGCGTGAAAAGAAGTAACCCGTCCCTGGGTTGTGGCTTATGTTCGTCTTATTCTAGCTAGGAACGAGCTCAGACCATGTCCTTCAAGCCCTTCAAGGGCTGAACCTTCACAACGTTGCGTGCCGGTTTCGCCTTGAAGGTAGTTTCTTCTTTTGTGAACGGATTGATTCCCCTACGTTCCGGGACGGCAGGCTTGTGCACGAGCTTGATCTTCATGAGCCCGGGAACGTTGAAAACACCAGCGCCCCTTTTCAGGTCGCGTTCGATTATCCCGGCGAGTGCCTCGAACACGGAACTGATCTCCTTCTTTTTGAGACTGGTGCGGTCAGCAATATAGCCATAGACTTCTGATTTGGTCGATGGTTTTTGGCCGTTTGTCATTTATCGCTCCTACGCCGAAGTTTGAATTGATTGTCGAGGATATTGTGCGCGGGTAAATTAGCACAGTCTGCGGCACCGAGGGTAGAGTTTGCGAGAAAAATTATTTGCGATTTTGCGACGACCGGCTGGACGGAGCCCGGTGGCATGGATGGGAATCGCCGCTTGGAGCGCTAGCTGCCCTTCAGGAACCGGATCACAAACAATCACTAATTTATTAATTTACAATCTGTTTCATACGAGCGACCGGCCGTGACCGTGGCAGAGATGGGCACCCGGGGATTGGTCGGGCGCGCCGTGGGCCGCGTTGGTCGAAAAGAAATTCATTCTCGCTGGCCGCGGGCTCGGGTATCTGCGAAACGGCAGTGTTCATGCGGCGTTTCGCGATCTAACTTGAGAAAGCAGGGCTCGCTGCACGGCGGTGTCGTTGGGTGCGTGGCCGTTTATCTGTCGCTCGAAGCCGTCTATCGGATTCCAGTGAACGGGGCGTTTTTGAGCCGTGGCGAACGCCGATCCTGGTAGTCGATCGCCGTTGCGGATCGAGATTTCGCGACGTCCAAGCAGGGTCATCGCCGGATGTGAGCCGGTATCGAGCCACGTTCATTGAGGGTTGTCGCCACGGCCAGCACCGGCTCCGCGGGTCCTGGTCGTCGATGTGGCCCTGTGCGCAACCGGGCGCGAGCGGGCGGTCCCAGCGCGCGCGGCGCCAGTGAATGCAGCCATGCACTCGATGACCCGGGGCCGGGCGCCGTTGCGCTGTGGATCCCGCCGCCCAGGGTGCTGGCCCAGTGAACCCGGCAGGCCAACTTTCGAGAAAACAATCCTTAACAAATAATGCGTTACCAGGCGGGCGCCGGTATAATCCGTATCTGGCAAATCGCCGCACCGCCCCCATGTACGAGAGGGCGGTGTCGTTTTTGGAGGTTTCAGTATGCCAATCTATGAATATCGATGTGAGGCCTGTGGCCACGAGCACGAGGCCATTCGAAAGTTCAGTGACCCCACATTGAAAGACTGCCCGTCGTGTGGCAAGCCTGCGCTGAAAAAGTTGGTTTCCGCGGCAGGATTTCAACTAAAGGGTACAGGCTGGTACGTTACGGACTTCAGGGACAGCGATAAGAAAAAGGCGAAGGCCGCCGAGGCCAAGCCGGACTCCGAAAAGAAAGAGAAAAAAGCAAGTGAAAAGAAAGCCAGCAGCAGTACTGGCAGCAACGACTAGCACAACATCGCCGTGATGGGCCACTTCAGACGCTATCTTATCGCCGGGCTTCTGGTCTGGGTACCGCTCGGCATTACCTGGTTTGTAATTAAGTTCATGATTGACCTCATGGACCAGACGTTGTTGCTGCTGCCGCCCGATTTTCGTCCCGAAAACCTGCTGGGTTTCAGAGTACCCGGTCTAGGTGTGGTACTAACGATTGTTATCTTGCTGGTCACAGGGATCGTGGTCGCCAACCTGGTTGGGCGGACGCTGGTGCGGATGGGGGAGCGTCTGCTGGCCCGCATACCGCTGGTCCGATCGATCTACTCCGGTGTCAAGCAGGTCATGGAAACGATGTTTTCGGACTCCGGCAAGTCTTTCCGCAGCGTCGTTCTGATCGAGTACCCGCGCAAGGGGATATGGACGCTTGCGTTTTTGACGGGGGAGCACGGTACGCGCGAGTCCGAAGACAAAATCGGAAGTCGAGTCAGTCACATCTTTGTGCCCACCACACCCAACCCCACTTCGGGTTTCTTCCTTATGGTGCCGACAGATGATGTATTGATTTTGGAAATGTCAGTGGACGAGGGGCTCAAGATGATTATCTCCGCCGGTGTTGTGCTTCCATCGAGAATGAAAGAAGAGCTTCTCGCGCGTCGATCCGGCGCCGCCTGAGCTCAATCGCACTGCCTGGACACACCAAGACACAACCTAACAGTACGATGCGCAGTCATTTTTGTGGGCAGGTCGACGAGACGCTGATTGAACAGGAGGTCTCGTTATGCGGCTGGGTGCACAGCTATCGCGACCATGGTGGACTGATCTTCATCGACTTGCGTGATCGCGAAGGAATCGTGCAGGTCGTATTCGATCCAGCCGAGTCCAATGCCTTTTCAATTGCGGAAAGCGTTCGCAACGAATATGTACTGCAGGCCAGGGGGCGTGTGCGCCGACGTCCTGTCGGAACGGAGAACCCGCACTTGCATACCGGGCAGGTCGAGGTCGTGGGCACGCGGCTGGAAATCCTGAACCGTTCGGAGGTCTTGCCATTCCAGCTCGACGAGCCCGATGTGAGCGAGATCGTGCGGCTCAAGTATCGTTACCTGGACCTGCGCCGCGAAACGATGCATCAAAACATCCGTCTGCGCCACAGGGTAACGTCGACGCTGCGCCGGTTCCTCGAGGAGAAAGGTTTTATCGAAATCGAAACGCCGATGCTGACCAAGTCTACCCCCGAGGGTGCACGCGATTACCTGGTGCCCTCTCGAATCTACGCGGGACATTTCTTCGCGCTGCCGCAATCCCCCCAGATCTTTAAACAGATCCTGATGATTGCTGGTTTTGAGCGTTACTACCAATTCGCGCGGTGTTTCCGTGATGAAGACTTGCGCGCCGATCGGCAACCCGAGTTCACACAACTCGATATAGAAACCGCGTTCCTGGATGAAGACGGCATCATGGAGTTAATGGAGGCCATGATGCGCAACCTCTTCAAGGTCGTGCTCGATGAAGAGTTACCCGATCCTTTTCCGCGCCTGACCTACGCCGAAGCGCTGGCACGTTACGGCACCGATCGACCGGACTTGCGCGTGCCGCTTGAGCTTGTGGACGTCGGCGACCTGATGCAAGAGGTGGATTTCAAGGTGTTCGCGCAACCCGCGAAGCGTTCTGGTGGACGCGTAGCGGTATTGCGCCTACCCAACGGCGGTGAGCTTACGCGCAAGGTAATCGACGATTACACTGCGTTTGTTGCCAACTACGGTGCCAAAGGGCTCGCTTACATAAAGGTGAAAGAGCCATCCAAAGGACGCGATGGCCTACAGTCGCCGATATTGAAATTTCTGCCCGACCCCGTGATCACCGCAATCCTGGAACGCGTTGGGGCGCAGTCTGGCGACTTGTTGTTCTTCGGCGCCGATCACGCGGCCGTCGTAAACGACTCGCTGGGGGCATTACGCGTCAAGTTGAGTGCGGACCGCGGTCTGACGCAAGCGGCGTGGCAGCCTGTATGGATCGTTGAATTTCCTATGTTCGAGTATGACGCAAACGCCAAGCGCTGGACGGCGTTGCATCATCCGTTTACGGCGCCAAAGGAGAAAGACGCGTCGCATGTGGATATCGATCCGGCGAACGCACAGTCACGTGCCTACGATCTCGTGTTCAACGGCTCCGAGATCGGCGGTGGTTCGATTCGTAACCATCGCCTGGACGTCCAGCAAAAGGTTTTCGCCGCACTCGGTATCGACGAGCAAGAAGCGCGCGAGCGTTTTGGTTTCCTGCTCGAAGCATTGAAGTATGGTGCACCGCCCCATGGAGGGATCGCATTTGGTCTTGACCGCATTGTGGCCATGATGGTAGGTGCTGCCTCGATTCGCGAAGTAATTGCCTTTCCCAAGACGCAGCGGGCGGTGGACCCGATGACCGAGGCCCCAAGTATCGTTGATGACACGCAGCTGCGCGAGCTCCACATCAGGCTGCGCAAGCCAGTCGGGACGACTGACACCAAGAAAGCGCTATCCTGAACGTTTTTCATGAACGGGTTTAAACGACCTGAGTCTGTCCTGGTGATTGTCTACACCCGCACGGGCAAGGTATTGTTGATGCGCCGCAAGGACAGGCCGGGGTTCTGGCAATCGGTGACCGGCAGCATGAAGTGGGATGAGCGCGATCCGGTTGTTACGGTGCGCCGGGAACTCAAAGAGGAGACCTGCCTGAACACCGATGACGGATTGAGAGACTGGCGGAAGACATACCGCTTTGAGATCATGCCGCAATGGCAACACCGCTATGCGCCCGGGACACGAGAGAACGTGGAGCATCTCTTTTCTCTCGAGCTTGCTGAGGAGGCAATTGTGACGCTGAATCCGGCCGAGCACGTAGAGTACGAATGGCTTCCTTTGAGCGAAGCGGAAAAGCGTGCGACCTCCTGGACCAACCGCGACGCGATTCATTTGCTACGCCACGCCCGTGAGGGTTGACACCCAACGCGATGGATCATTCCCCGTGCATGTCTGTCATGCGATACACGTTTGTCCGTAGTCATCACGTTTCGATGAGATTGAACGGGAATGTGTCTCTTCCTCGGGCTGAACGCGCCAGCGATTCGTGAGACGTGGAATCTGACGTAGGGCGAGAAACCGTTGTCCTGGTGCCCGGGCTTTGGCTTTCGAGTTGGTGCCTGCTCGCGCTGCGCCGGCGGTTGGAGCGCTGCGGCTTTGACGCCCGGCACATATTTTCTTACCCGTCGGTCAGCCATAGCTTGCTGGAAAATGCCGAGGCGCTAAGCCATTACGTGCGCGACCTCGACGCGCCGGTCGTGCATCTGGTTGGCCACAGCCTGGGCGGTCTGGTGATCCGCGCGCTGTTCCATCAGCATCCCGAGCAGCCGCGCGGGCGTATCGTCACCCTCGGTTCCCCGCACCGGGGTAGCTACTCGGCCTCGGTGCTCGCGCGCACGCGGCTCGGGCGCCAGATCGCCGGGAACTCGATTCAGCAGCTACTGGCCGGGATGCCCGAGTATTGGGAGTTACCGGCTCGGGATTTCGGCGTTATCTGCGGCGATCTCGGTATCGGCATGGGGCGTTTGTTTCCCGGGTTCGTGAAGCCCAATGACGGCGTGGTTGCGCTCGCCGAGGCCCAGTTCCCGGGAGCCACCGACCACATCACCTTACACGTGGCGCATACTGCGATGCTTGTGTCCAAGCAAATCGCGCACCAGGTCTGTTATTTCCTCAAGAACGGCCGCTTCGATCCGGGTCACGAGGCACAGCGTCAGGCTGGAGATCGCCGGGACTCACAGAAGGCCGTGAGGAGTTAGGAGTGAAGTTGCCTTGCTTTTTTTGACCCCCTTGGTCAAGCCGAGGACCCAGCGCCGCCGAAGGACCGGCCCAAAGGGGTCGGGCAAGGACCCCGACGTTCGCCCCAGGCACACGGACGTGCCTTGGGCGAAGCCCGCTGAGGCAAGTGCAGGTTCGAGGGCAGCCGCGGGGTGTGCGGCCGCAGATCCGGGGGAGCGTTTCTTTGGGTACTTTCTTGTCGCGACAAGAAAGTACCTCGCCTTCGGGTGCGAGAACCCGATTAAAATAACCGCCGGTAGGCGACCCAACAAATTTGGATCGCCGAAACGGGCGCGCTCATGCCACGGCGGGTGCACACCGCGCTATTGGCTGATGGCGTGGGGCGATAGTGTGGTAACGTATCGAGGTTAAGACCGCCTGCTAACCGGGAGTGGGAACCATGCGTGATCCGAAACGCATGTTGATCTGGATGCTGGTTTTTCTCGCCGCCGTCGGTGTCGTGTGTGCCGTGCTGTTCGTACCGTTGCGGCAGGCGTTTGAGGCAAACCAGCTATTTAACGGGTTCATCTTGAGTGTGCTGCTGATTGGCGTTGTCATTAACATGACGCAGGTCTTCACACTCGATCGTGAGCTCGACTGGATCGATGCGAGGGAGGCCGGCGAGGAGGGCGTGACGCCGGAGCAGGCGCCGCGGTTGCTGGCGCCGATGGCAAAGATGTTTACGGGCCGCGACCAGGAGCGCTTTCGACTCTCGGCCATGGCGACGCGCTCATTGCTCGACGGCATTCGCCTGCGCCTCGACGAGTCGCGCGACATCTCGCACTATATGATCGGCTTGTTGATCTTCCTTGGCCTGTTGGGCACCTTTTGGGGGCTGCTCGACACGATAGCCGGGGTCGGTCAGATCATTGCCGGCTTGTCTACCGAGGGCGGAGACCTCGATCTCATTTTCGATGACCTCAAGCGCGACCTGGAGGGTCCGCTCACCGGTATGGGTACGGCATTCAGCTCTTCGCTGTTTGGCCTCGCCGGCGCGTTGGTGCTGGGCATTCTCGATCTTCAGGCTGGGCACGCGCAAAACCGCTTCTACAACCGCCTGGAAGAGTGGCTCTCCGGGCTTACACACCTGCCAAGCGGCGCGTTCAGCGTCGAGGGCGAGCAGCCGCTGCCGCGCTACATCGAGGCGCTGCTTGAGCAGACCGCGGACAATCTGGACAAGCTACAGCGTACCATGGCCCGCGGCGAAGAAGATCGCCGGGCGGCGCAGGAGAATCTGTTCAAGCTCACTGAAAAGCTGGCCGAGCTGACGGATCAAATGCGCTCCGAACAGAAACTGATTTTGAACCTCACCAAGGACCAGATGGAACTACGCCCGGCGATGGCGGATCTCGCGCGACAAGTCAGTAGTGGCCTCGCTGGCTACGAGGAGGTGCGTGACCATGTGCGCAATGTCGACGTAAGCCTGGTACGGCTGCTGGACGAGGTCTCCGATGGCCGCAGGCAGTTTGTCGATGAGTTCCGCAACGAATTCAGGCTGCTCGCTCAGAGCATCGGGCGCAAATCGCGTCCCAAGTCGTAGACTGGAGGTCCTGGTGTTGTCGGCACGCAGATCCGTGACTGCTTCGCCGCACCTCGCTGGCAGACCCCAACGGCACTGAATATGTTCGCGCTTTCACGCCGCAGCCGTCACGGTATCAACGTCTGGCCAGGGTTCGTCGATGCGTTGGCGTCGATCCTGCTGGTGTTCATCTTCGTGGTGTTGATCTTCGTGCTGGCGCAGTTCTTTCTCAAAGAGACCCTGGTCGGGCGCGAACGTGCGCTGGACCAGCTCTCGCGCCAAATCAATGAGCTCGCGGACACGTTGTCGTTGGAACGTGAGAAAAGCACCGCGCTTGGCACGACCATTGAAGACCTCTCGACGCGCCTGACGGCGACACTCGCGGAGCGTGACGTCTTGAACCGTCGTCTTGCCCTCACAGCGCAAAGGGCGCAAGCCGCTGAGACCGAAGCGGCACAGCTGCAGGTGAGACTTGAGGATGCCGAGGCGACGATCGGCGTCGACAAGGAGCGCATTGAGTTACAGCTGCGCGAGCTCGCCGGCCTGCAGCAGGATATCGCCGCCTTGCGCCAAGTACGCGATGATCTGGAGGGCCAGGTCGGTGAGCTGACGGCCGGGATCAAACAGCGTGACGCGGATCTGCTCGTCGCACGCGACCGCAGTAAGGCACTGGAAACCCGTTTGGCCGAAGCGCAAGAGCGCACGCGGCTGGCCCAGGTCGAAATCGGCAAGCGCGACATCCGGCTGCGCGAGTTCACCAAGCAATCGCGCTCGCGCCTGCAGGTCCTCAATCAGCAGATTGCCGCCCTGCGCGAGCAGCTCAGCCAGCTCTCCGCCGCCTTGGCCCTGGCCGAGACCGGGGCGAAAGCGCAGAAAGTGGAGATTGCGGAGCTAGGCAAGCGCCTCAACGTGGCACTCGCGCGACGGGTGCAGAAGCTGAACCGGTATCGTTCGGAGTTCTTTGGCCGGCTGCGCGAGGTTCTGGGCGATCATCCCGATATCCGCATCGTCGGCGATCGCTTCGTGTTCCAGTCGGAGCTGCTGTTCCCCACCGCATCCGCCACCCTGGTCCCGGCGGGTCGAAAGCAGCTCGCACAGCTCGCGCAGACGTTGAGATCGGTCACCCGCACCATCCCGGCAGACATCGACTGGGTTCTGCGGGTCGATGGCCACACCGACCGGCGCCCGATCCACACGACGCGCTTCCCGTCCAATTGGGAGCTATCGACCGCGCGTGCGCTGTCGGTGGTCAATTACCTGATTGCTCAGGGGATCGCACCGAAGCGGCTGGTGGCTGCCGGTTTTGGGGAGTTTCGCCCACTCGATGACCGGCATACGGACCAGGCCTACGCGCGCAACCGCCGGATCGAGATCAAGCTGACCGGGCCGTAGACCGGAGCGATCCGAGCGAACTTCTACGGGCACCCGCGTGGCATGGCGCGGGGCGGGTGCGAGCACCCTTGCCGGCGCAAGAACGCACGCTCAGGCGGCTGTTTTCGCCCGCCCGTCAGACCGCGGCGGCGTCGGTTGGGGTCGCTACGGGCATAATGGTACACTCCGGCCGGCCGAAGATGCCCCATAATCCGGTAACTAAAGCGACTACCTCGTAAAACAAGCATATCCATGGCTGGCCACAGCAAATGGGCCAACATTCGTTTTCGCAAGGGCGCGCAAGATGCTCGCCGCGGCAAGCTCTTCACCAAGTTAATCCGCGAAATCACCGCCGCCGTGCGTGTGGGGGGCGATGATCCTGGCTCGAACCCGCGACTGCGCGCGGCCATCGACAAGGCGATGGCGCAGAACATGCCCAAGGACAATGTCGAGCGCGCCATCAAACGCGGATCTGGCGATCTCGACGGCGCCAGATTCGAAGACGTGCGTTACGAGGGCTATGGCCCGGGCGGTGTGGCAGTACTGGTGCAGTGTGCCACCGACAATCGCAATCGCACTGTGAACGAAGTTCGCCACGCGTTTTCCAAGCACGGCGGCAATCTCGGAACCGACGGCTCGGTGGCGTATCTGTTCAGCACCCAGGGTATGCTCAGTTTTCCCGCCGGCAGTGATGAGGACGCGATCATGGACGTGGCCATCGCTGCGGGGGCGGAGGATGTGGTGACCAACGACGATGGCTCCATCGACGTGCTGACTACGCCGCAGTATTTTGAGGCCGTGCGCAGCGCGATGAAGGAACGCGGTCTCGTGCCGGAGTTGGCCGAGGTCACGCAACACGCGTCCAGCGAGGTACATCTTGCCGGCGATGAGGCGGAGAAGACATTACGCCTACTCGAGGCGCTCGAGGATTTGGACGATGTGCAGAATGTCTATACCAATGCCGATTTTCCCGAGGAGCTCGCCGCGCAATAGCTCGGCGGCTGGCCGCATCACCAACGCCGTGCACGCCAGACGCGAGACGCCGGGCAGCTGATGCGCATACTGGGTATTGACCCGGGTTACCGCATCACCGGCTACGGGATGGTCAGCGTGGTCCCCGGTGAGATGGTGGCGTACGTGGGCAGCGGCTGCATACGCGCGCAGGCGGACACGCTGTCACAGCGTCTCAAGGCGATCTATGATGGCGTCTCCGAGGTGATTGCATCATTCGAACCGGACGTCTTCGCGATTGAAAAGGTGTTTATGGCGCGCAATGCGGATTCCGCGCTGAAGTTGGGCCAGGCTCGCGGCGCTGCGCTGTGCGCCGGTATCAATCGGGACTTGGAAATCACCGAGTACACGGCGCTGCAGATCAAGCGCGCCGTCGTCGGTGCCGGCCAGGCGCACAAAGAGCAGGTGCAGCACATGGTCAAGGCAATGCTGGCGTTGTCTGATACGCCGCAGGCCGATGCGGCGGATGCGCTCGCCTGCGCCATCTGTCACGCACACTATGCGCTCGGTCGTGCCGCGCTTGCACGCGGCTTTGCGCCTGGGGTAAGGTTTGTTCGATGATCGGGCGGCTGCGCGGGAAGCTGCTGCACAAAGAGCCGCCATCGTTGCTCATCGATGTCGCCGGTGTGGGCTACGAGTTGGAAGCACCGATGACGACCTTTTATGATTTGCCGCCGGTGGGAGAGACGGTGACGTTGCACACGCACATGGTTGTGCGCGAGGATGCGCAGCTGCTGTATGGGTTTAACCGCGAAGCACAGCGGCGCTTGTTTCGTGGGCTGCTGAAGGTAAGTGGTGTGGGTCCACGAATGGCGCTGGCGATCCTCTCGGGTCTTTCGGAGGACGAGTTCATGCAATGCATCCGCAACGAGGACATCGCGCGCCTGAGCCAGGCACCGGGGGTCGGGCGCAAGACCGCGCAACGCCTGGTGGTCGAGATGCGCGACAAGGTTTTCGTGCAAGCGGCGACGGCGGCGTCGGGCGATGGCTCGCGCACCGTGGCGCCGCCGCGGGATTCGATCGGCGAGGCCGTAAGCGCCTTGATTGCGTTGGGCTACAAGCCCAACGAGGCCAGTCGGGCCGTGCGTAGCGTATCAGCCAACGACCTGACGACAGAGGAGATCATTCGCCAGGCGCTTAAGGGCGCAGCAGGATAGAAACATGATTGAGTCTGATCGACTGGTATCCGCGCATGTGCTGAACACGCCGGAAGACTCCAGCCAGGAACGCCGCTTGCGGCCGAAAAGCATGGATGAGTACATCGGACAGCCGCATGTGCATAAGCAAATGGACGTCTTTATACCGGCGGCGCGCGAGCGCGGCGAGGCCTTGGATCACGTGCTGGTATTCGGTCCGCCGGGATTGGGCAAGACCACGCTCGCACACATCATCGCCAATGCGCTCGGCGTGAGCTTGCGCCAGACATCGGGACCGGTGCTGGAACGACCCGGAGATTTGGCGGCGTTGCTCACCAACCTGCAGCCGCGTGACGTGCTGTTCATCGACGAGATCCACCGTTTAAGCCCGGTGGTCGAGGAGATCCTGTACCCGGCGATGGAGGACTACCAGCTGGATATCTTGATCGGCGAGGGCCCGGCAGCGCGTTCGCTTAAGCTCGAGCTGCCGCCATTCACGCTGGTGGGCGCCACGACCCGAACCGGGCTGCTGACTTCGCCGCTGCGCGATCGCTTCGGCATCGTGCAGCGCCTGGAGTACTACGCTATCGAGGATCTGGCGAAAATCGTCGAGCGCTCCGCCGGCATTCTGGATATCGCGGTGGAGTCCGAAGGTGTGGCGGCGATCGCCAAGCGCTCACGCGGTACGCCGCGCATCGCCAATCGCCTGTTGCGCCGTGCGCGTGATTATGCCCAGGTCAAAGGCGACGGCCGGCTGACACAGAAAATCGCCGAGTTGGCGCTGGACATGCTCGAGGTGGACGAGCGCGGCTTCGACGTGCTTGACCGCAAGCTGTTGCTGACTGTGATCGAGAAGTTCGGCGGTGGTCCCGTGGGCATAGACAGCCTGGCTGCTGCCGTGGGCGAGGAGCGCGGCACGATCGAGGATGTGGTCGAGCCGTTTCTCATCCAGCAGGGCTTCTTGATGCGCACGCCGCGCGGACGCATGGCAACGGCACAGGCGTTTCGCTATTTCGGGATGCCGGCGCCGGCCAAGGGTGATGATGCACAGCGAGGTCTGTTTGGCGGTGGCCAGTAACCCGAATTCGAGCTATCTGCGTTTATGCGCAACGGTAAGGCTCCCGTAGGCGGGAATTTTTCCATACCCGTGCGGGTCTATTACGAGGACACCGATGCCGGTGGCGTGGTGTATTACGCCAACTACTTGAAATTCATGGAGCGCGCGCGCACCGAGTGGTTGCGTGGTTTGGGATTTGAGCAAGACGCGCTTTCAACGCAGGAAGGTGTGATTTTCGCCGTGCGCGCGGTCAAGGTTGAGTTTCTCAAACCGGGGCGGTTTAACGATCTGTTGCGAGCGACGGTCAGCATGACCCGCAGGGGCGGCGCGAGCCTTACGTTTGCGCAAGCGGTGCAGCGTGATTCGACCACGCTGTGCGAGGCGGAGATCAAAGTGGCGTGTCTGGATGCAGCGTCGTTCGCGCCGCGGCCCATTCCGCGGCGAATCCTGTCGCGGCTCGAAAGGGTGAACCTGTCTTGAACGTCACGACGTCGCCGGAAGGTATCGCGCTGATTACCTTGATCCAGGAGGCGAGCCTGGTGGTGCAGCTCGTCATGCTGGCGTTGCTGCTGGCCTCGCTGATCTCCTGGTATTTCATTTTTGGCAAATGGCTTGCGTTCAAGGCGGCAGTGCGCACGGCGGACCGATTCGAGGACCGCTTCTGGTCCGGCGGCAACTTGAGCCAGATGTACACTGAGCTGACGCGCAAGGACAGCACGCCGACGGGCATGGCGAGCGTGTTTGTCGACGGTTTCAGGGAGTACCGGCGGCTGGTGCAACCCGGCAAGGCGCGGGCGGCGGATATCCTGGACGGCGTGCAACGTGCCATGCGCGTGGCGTTGTCGCGCGAGATCGATTACCTGGAGTTGCACCTGCCGTTTCTGGCGACGGTCGGCTCCACCAGTCCCTACGTCGGACTGTTCGGCACCGTGTGGGGGATCATGAACTCCTTTCGCGCGCTGGGGTCGTTGCAGCAAGCCACGATCGCGCACGTGGCGCCGGGAATCGCCGAGGCGCTGATCGCCACCGCGATGGGCCTGTTTGCGGCGATTCCGGCGGTGATTGCTTACAATCGCTATTCGAGCCAGATGGAACGTTTGGTGACGCGCTACGAGATCTTCATGGACGAGTTTTCCAGCATCGTGCAGCGCCAGGCGCTGGCGCCGCCGCCGCGGAGCTGAGCATGGAACCGTATCGCGCTCGCCGCAAAAAGCTCATGAGCGAAATCAACGTCGTGCCGTATATCGACGTGATGCTGGTGTTGCTGGTGATTTTTATGATCACCGTGCCTTTGCTGAGCCAGGGCGTTAAGGTCGAGTTGCCACAGGCCGCGGCGAAGCCCGTGGATGTCAAGGACTCTGAAACACTCGTGCTCACGGTTGACCGCAAAGGCGTGTACTACCTGGACGATCGCAAGATTAAGCCGGCGGTGTTGCGCAAACGCATTGCGGCAATTATGCGGCTGCGGCCGAAGACGCAGATTGTGGTGCGAGGCGATCGCCGGGTGCCGTACGGCAAGGTGGTCGCGGTGATGGCGTTGCTGCAGGAGGCCGGCGCCCCAAGCGTGGGTTTGATCACACAGCCTCGATTCAAGAAGTAGTATGGCGCGCCGCAGGTTTCGAAAATCGCCGGGTTCGTTAAAGGCATGGGTACTCACGATCGCGTTGCACCTGGTGGTAATCGGGCTGCTGGTGATCGCGTTTCGCTGGCCGGGGCCGTCGGGCGACAATACGCAGGTCATCGATGCCGTTGTCGTAGAGGATCAGCAAGCCAAGCAGCGCAAGGCCGAGGCGGCGCGAAAAAAGGCCGAGACCAGGAAAAAACACGAGGCAGAGAAACGCCGGAAAGCGGAAGCGGCCCGCAAACGCGCGGAAGCCGAGCGCCAGCGCGCCGAGGTGAAGCGCAAGCGTGTGGCCGAGGAGCGCAAACGCAAGCACGCCAAAGAGCAAAAGCGCTTGGAAGAGCAGCGCCGGCTAGAGGAGGAAAAGCAGCGGCTGGTGGAGGAGCGCCAGCGGTTGGAGGAAGAGAAACAGCACCTGGAAGCCGAGCGCCAGCGCGCCGAGGCGGAGCGTAAACGCAAGGAAGTCGAGGAGCAGCTCGCCGCGGCGATGGCGGCGGAGGAACGCGAACGCCAGGAGCAGGCGCGCCGCGCGCGCGCGCTGACGGCGACGGAGAAATACAAGGCCTTGATTCGCCAGAAGGTGAGCCGTAACTGGGCGCGCCCCCCGGGCACCGAAGAGGGTTTGCAGTGTATGGTGCGAGTCAGATTGGTGCCCGGCGGCGAGGTGTTGCAAGTGAAGATCATAAGCTCCAGTGGCGACAAGGCGTTTGATCGCTCGGTCGAGAATGCAGTACACAAGGCCTCGCCGTTGCCGTTGCCCGAGGAGCAGGAACTTTTTGAGTACTTTCGTGAGATTAAATTTCTGTTCAACCCGGAGGATCGGTAACACGATCTAAAAGTGGCGATGGTCTGTCTGCGGTGTGTTCCGGCTTCGGCGCGTTATCCTTTGCGTGTCTGCAGGGTGCCGCGACGGGGCTGTCGGGTTACCAGTAAACCGGCTGTCCGAAAATACGTGGTACCGCCAACGGGCTACTAGAGAGGCGCACGATCAGAATGCCAAAACAATTGCTTTACGTTCTTTCATTCCTGACCATCGGTTTGCACAGCGTGGCTTCGCAGGCGGTGCTCACTATCGAGATCACGCAAAGCGCCGAGGTCGGTATTCCGGTCGCGATCGTTCCGTTCGGTCTCGAAGGCGAGGGGAGGCCCTTGCAGAATGTTTCGGAAATCGTCGCGGCGGATCTCGCGCGCAGCGGCCGCTTTTCTGTCATTCCCAAGCAGGACTACCTGTCGACACCGCACACGAATAACGACGTTGTATTCAAAGACTGGCGTTTGCTGAAGGCCGAGGCGCTGGTGATAGGCAACCAGCGCGAGGTCAGCCCTGGAAAGTTCGAGGTCACGTTTCGCCTCTATGACGTTTTTCGCGAGAATCAGCTGGCCGGTTTCCGCTACACGGTCAATGTCGGCTCGTTGCGCCGGGTGGCGCACCAGATCAGCGACATCGTGTACGAGAAGCTGACCGGCGAGCCGGGCGCTTTTAACACGCGTATCGCCTACGTCACCCGGGAGGACACCGCGAGCGGGCTGATCTTCCGGCTGCAGGTGGCCGACTCGGATGGGCACAACCCCATTACCGTGCTGAAGTCGCGCCAGCCGATCTTGTCACCGTCGTGGTCACGCGGCGGCAAGCGGCTGGCCTATGTGTCCTTCGAGAGCGGACGCTCGAAGATATACATCCAGAACGTCGCCGATCAGAAGCGCCAGCTGGTGGCCGACTTTGACGGTATAAACGGGGCGCCAGCGTGGTCGCCGAATGGACGCCGGCTGGCCATGACCTTGTCCAAGGACGGGAACGCGGAGATCTATGTGCTGGACTTGGACACCCGGCGACTGCAGCGGCTCACCAAGAATCACGTAATCGATACCGAGGCCGCATGGTCACCGGATGGCCGTGCGATCGTTTTCACGTCCGACCGTGCGGGTCGGCCGCAGGTCTATCGCATGAAGGCGAACGGCAGCAATGTCGAGCGCCTGACCTTCGAGGGTAGATCGAACGCACGACCCTCGTACTCACCCGATGGTCAGATGATTACCATGGTTACCGAGATCAAGGGTCGATACCACATCGCAGTACTGCAGTTAAAGGGCAAGCAGTTTCAGGTATTGTCCGACACGCCACTCGACGAATCGCCGAGCTTTGCGCCCAATGGCCGCATGATCCTGTATGCCACCGCCGTGGGCGGCAAAGGGGTACTGGCGTCGGTATCATCCGACGGACGCGTCAGACAAACCTACAGACTGGAGGACGGGGACGTGCGTGAGCCGGCGTGGTCGCCGTATAATCGTAAACTCGAACTGAAGGAGTAAATGGCTGATGAAAAATGTACGTTATGTTATGGTGATATTGTTTACGCTGAGCCTCGCCGCCTGCGGCGGTGGCGCAGCGGTGAAGTCCGAGGCACCGGCTGACGAGCAGGGTGCCGCAGGTGTAGAGACCGGTGCCGCCGGCGGGGCCGGCGCCGAGGGCGAAGCGCTGGGCGGAGGCACGCAGGTCGCGATGGCGGCGCCAAGGCCTGAGAAGATGCGCGTTCTGTTTGAGTTCGACAGCAGTGCCATCGATAGTGAATCACGCGCTATTATCGAGGCGCATGCGGCCTACCTGGTGGCGAACCCGAACGTGATGGTCACGCTGCAGGGCCATGCCGACGAGCGCGGCACACGAGAGTACAATCTGGCACTGGGCGAGCGCCGTGGCGTATCGGTCGAGCGCATGCTGCGGGTGTTGGGCGTGTCCTCGGAGCGCCTCACCACGATCTCCTACGGTGAGGAGAATCCTATGGCGTTGGGCCATAATGAAACGGCCTGGCGCTTGAACCGAAGAGTCGAGCTTGCATACTGATCGAATGTTCATACTGGGGTGGGTAAGGGCTCTGAGCGTCGTGGCGGTAGTGGCCGCGCTCGCGGGCGTGGCGCTGGTGGCCGTGGGCCAGCAATCGCCGCAGATGCCGGCGGGAGGGGAGGTCACGCTCTCGCGCCAATCGGCGATGGAACTGCTCTCGCAGCTCGAAGCCTTGCAAACGGAGGTGCGCCAGCTGCGTAACCGCGTCGAGCTCCAGGGTAATGAGCTCGAGCGCTTGAGGGCGCGGCAGCGCGATCTGTTGGAGGACATGGATCGGCGGCTGAGCGCGCTGGAGCGCGGCGCGGTGCGAACGGCAACGGCGCCGATGCAGCGCACCGCACCGGCCGCGGCACCGGCGCAGACGCCAACGCCGCCGCAACCCCAGCCGTCGCCGCCATCCACGGCGATGGTGCCGGCCCCGGCGACAGCGCCCACGGCCACTGCGAGCGCGCCGCCGCTGGTGCGCACCATTGCGAGCGCGCAGGAACAGCGCGAGTACGATGCCGCCTTTAACCTGTTAAAGCAGGGGCTCTACGCGCGTGCCAGTCAGACATTCGCCGCCTTCATCCAGAAGTACCCGACGAGCCCGCTGGCGGGGAACGCGCAGTACTGGACCGCCGAGGCCAACTATGTCGTGCGCAACTTCGGGCCGGCGCTCGACGGCTTTCACAAGGTCATCAACAATTACTCGCAGAGCGCCAAGGTCGCCGACGCGTCGTTGAAGATCGGCTACAGCTATTACGAGCTGCGCAACTGGGACAAGGCGCACGCGGCTCTAACCGCGGTGGTCGATCGCTTTCCCAACACGACCGTGGCTAAGCTCGCACAGATCCGCCTCGACAAGATGAAAGACGAGGGGCACTAACAGGGTGCTGAAAAAGTCCGTCTCTGGCCTTTTCAGCTCGCAGCGCAAGAAGCCCGGTTTTTACTCTGCTGCACTTTTCAAACACTTACGTGTTTGAAAAGTGTGCGGTGCTTCCCTGCACCGTTCTATCAGGCTGCTGAAAATAGTTTTTCAGGAGCCTGCTAAGAGGCCTCCCACAGTCGGCGGCGTCGACAGCGCATGCCGATTAACCACACCAGCGCCTGTGACCGTGGGGTGGCCCGCATTTCTCACCAGCTATCTACTGCGGCCGCGTATCTGCCCGCGTCTACGGCGTTGCGCTCGGAAAACGTGCTCAACGTAGTGTAAACTACGCCTGCGCGCATTTTCTCTCGCGCGCCTTGTATCCATGGCCATCTCCGCGCCCTCGTGACGATACGCGG
This sequence comes from Nitrospira sp., assembly GCA_019456345.1. Lineage (GTDB taxonomy): Bacteria > Pseudomonadota > Gammaproteobacteria > Acidiferrobacterales > SPGG2 > VRUB01. The sequence goes on from VRUB01000013.1 coordinate 29,251, forward strand.
TGAGAAATACGGGCTAGCACTGTGCCGACCGAAAGACGAGCCGTGGTCCTGCTCTCGGGCGGGGTCGACTCTGCGACCACACTCGCCATCGCTCGCGAGCGCGGGTTCGCCTGTTATGCGCTGAGCTTCGACTATGGTCAGCGCCACCGCCTGGAGTTGGCGGCGGCCGGGCGCGTGGCCCGAAGTCTCGGTGCGGTCGAGCACCGCCAGGTGAAGCTCGATCTGGGCTGGGTTGGCGGGTCCGCGCTCACCGATCCGTCCATCGCCATGCCCGCGGCCGCGAGCAGCGGCATCCCGGTCACCTACGTCCCGGCGCGCAACACCGTTTTCCTCGCGTTCGCGCTCGGCTGGGCCGAGGCGCTGGGCGCACGTGATCTGTTCTTCGGCGCCAACGCGGTCGATTACTCTGGTTATCCCGACTGCCGCCCGGCGTTCGTTGAGGCGTTCCAACGGCTCGCTAATGTGGCCACCAAGGCCGGCGTCGAGGGCGATAACTTTGAGCTGCACGCGCCGCTGATCGCCATGACCAAGGCCGAGATCATCCGCACCGGCACGCGCCTGGGGGTCGATTACACACTCACGCTCTCGTGCTATCAGCCCGGGGCGAAGGGCGAGGCCTGCGGGCGCTGCGACTCCTGCCGTTTGCGGGCGCAGGGGTTCGCCGCCGCCGGCGTGGCGGATCCCACACACTACCAGGAGGGCTAACAATCGTTGCCCATCTGCACTCGGCGCTCGGCTTGACCAAGGGGGCCAAAAAAAGCAAGACAACTTCACCCGACACGGGCCTGGGTTTCGGCTACGCTCGTCGCTCGGCTTGAGTAAGGGCGTTCCAAAGCAAACCAAATACACCCGTCGGACAGCCGTCTGTCACCTGCCTACGTTGGGCGCGGTGAAAGACGCCAAAAAACAAAAAACACTTCTGCCCTCCCTGCTGGTCGGGGAGGGTTGGGGAGGGGTATAATCGCGCCCTCCCACGGATCGCGACACACGGGCCGTTAGCTCAGTTGGTAGAGCATCTGACTTTTAATCAGGTGGTCGCAGGTTCGATTCCTGCACGGCCCACCAATAGATCTCCTCATTAATTTCTTAAACTACGTCTGAAGGGTCGCCTACCGGCGGATTGTTTACTACCGGGCTTGCTGCGCTTCGCTCTCCGTGCTCTCGCTTGCAAGTCCTGTGCTTGCCGTCCGTGGCAAGCCCGTTCGCCG
>VRUB01000362.1 GCA_019456345.1 Nitrospira sp.
CACCCACTAGATCAAGAAGGATATGGCCCATGGCTAGCGTCTGGAATGCACTGGGAAGCCGACCTTCTGGAGCGGCTAGGCGAAGGTCCGGGTTGTGCCATGATCGGAAGTTCGTGATGTCGGCGAAAAAAACCATCTACCGCAAGATCGGTGTGTCACATACCAATTGGCAGAAGTCCCCGCGCCCACCATCTCGTTCGGGTCTTCCCCGCGGAGCGCCGCCAACGTCCAGGACTTGCCGACCTGCCCCTCGCCGGTGACCACGAGCTTGGCTTCCTAGAGCGGCGTCGTGTCTCCAGCGAGGCGGCGGACGCAAGCAAAGAGATTGGAGATGCCATGTTCCAAGGCATCGAAATGGGTTCGATGGAGGGGGTTGCCGTCGAGGTCGAGCCGCTGCAAGGCCGTGAGTGCGGCGATCTCCGGCGGCAGGGCCGCGAGCTGGTTGTTGGCGAGGTAGAGTTCTTTCAGCGCGGTGAGGGCACCGATCTCCGGCGGAAGGGCCGTGAGCTGGTTGTTGGCGAGGCCGAGAACTCTCAGCGCGGTGAGGGCGGCGATCTCCGGCGGCAGGGCCGTGAGTTGGTTGTTGTTGAGTTCGAGCACTTTCAGCGCGGTGAGGGCGGCGATCTCCGGCGGCAGGGCGGTGAGGCCGAGGCCCGAGAGGTCGAGACTGGTGCGACCGGTCTGATGGACCACGGCGATGCGGCGGCGGGCTTCGGCCATGTCCATCTTCTTCGCCACGCCGGTACCCCTTTACGATTTTGCCTGTATGTGGATCAGCCTAACCCTCTTGGGTGGAGGGGTCCAAGGGCAGGAACCGCGAATAGGTCGAATGTCCGAGTTGGGTCATGAACCGACCTTCGCTGCGTGCCAGCGGAACGTCTGGAATGCGTCGGTAACCCGACATTCAGCCCCGAAGGTCGGTTATGCGCCGGTAAGCGGACCTGAATCCGGTAGCCGGCGAACGTCGGCTTCGTGCCAACAACCGACATTCCGCTCCAGCGCAACTCCGATAGATTCCGCCGGCCCATGCCGCTAAGCTCCCACCTGAAGGAGACTGGGCATGGAACGCCGCCTTGCCGCCATCCTGGCAGCCGATGTTGTCGGCTACAGCCGCCTCATGAGCAATGATGAGGAGGGAACCTTGGTGCGCCTGAAGGCCCACCGAGACGAAGTCGCCGACCCGACCATCGCCAAGCAAAAGGGGCCACCTCTGTACCCGTTCGCAATCGTATTTTTGGCTCTCGGGCTTTCT
>VRUB01000124.1 GCA_019456345.1 Nitrospira sp.
CTGCAGGGATGCAGGAGCTAGAGCAACGCAGGAGCGGTTGCCGAGGTAGAGCAACGCAGGAGCGGTTGCCGAGGTAGGGCAGCGCCGGGAGCACGACTACAGGGAAGTAGGAGTTAGGGTAACGCCTGGAGCAGTTACCGAGTTGCCGAGGGACGCACAGGAGCGGCCTGCGCCCCAAAAAACCTTGAGCGCCCCCGCTCGTCGGTCAACTCCACCGGGGCGATTCAAACCCCCTGAGGCAAACGCTGGGGCGAGGGCAGCCGCGATCTTTGCGGCCGCAGACCCGGGGCCCGTTTCTTTGGGTACTTTGAGCCGCGCCGTGCCTGGCGCGGCCCCTAACGGGCGCACTGAAGTGCGGCCAATTTTGTTCCAGCCAAAATTGTCTTGTCGCGGAAAGACAAATCTGACCGGATCAGATTTGGACCGCCGGAGGCGACCCGCAGGGCGAGGACCGGGGAGGGTCCGAGTCAAAGTACCTCGCCTTCGGGTGCGAGAACCTGATTAGAATAATCGCTGGTAGGCGACAAAATTATGAAGCCCTGCGCTTTGCGCTTGTCGGCGAGACCTGCGAAGTCCAGCCAAGCCCACAAAGGCCGGTCCGGACCCCTATGGGTCAGCGTGGGTTGCGCGACCCCGCAAGCAATGGCGCGATGTCCAGGTGCGCGGCGACGTTCGTTGGGTCTATCGACTGCAGATGAGGAACTACGCCTAGTAGCGGCGTGGGAATACGCTTGCGCAGTGCCGCGACATTCTCCTCGAACAGCGCCGCCGCCGGATCGATGCCATTGGCTACCCAGCCCGCGAGCGGCAAACCCGTGCGGGCGATACCCTCGACCGTCAGCAACGCATGACTGAGGCACCCCAGGCGGATGCCCACGACCAGAATCACCGGTAATCCCAGCGCTCGCGCCACGTCGGCCATGGTCAAGCGCTCGTCGATGGGCACATACCAGCCGCCGATGCCCTCGACCATCACCGCATCGGCGGCGCCCGCCACGCGCTCGTAGCAAGTGCAGATGGTCGCAATGTCGATCCGTACACCCGCCGCCGCCGCCGCCAGGTGCGGCGCCACCGCCGGCCCGAAGGCATAGGGATTGACGTCACCATAGGCCAGCGGCACCGAGGTGCATTGCAACAGCGCCTGCGCATCGGCGTTGCGCAGGCCGTCCGCGGTCGGATCGCAACCGCTCGCCACCGGCTTCATGCCGGCGACGCGGACACCGCGGCGCGACAGCGCGTCCAGTAGCGCGGTCGCCACGCGGGTCTTGCCGATCCCGGTGTCGGTGCCGGTCACGAACCAGCCCATCGTCATCGCCCCCGGCGCCCGATCCCTGCGAGCGGGATGGAGACGGATCCGTCCGCGCGTGCGTGCGAGCGGGGCGCGGTCGCCGCCCAAGCGTGGCCGTAAACGGCCTCATAGGTGGCCGGGATCAAACCATCGCGTGCCTGCGCTTCGTAGGCAGAGCGGAAGCGGGCAAAACTGCGCTTGCCGGTCAGCCCGCGGTTGCGTGTGCGGATTACGTTGTGCGCGCCCAGGTTTTTGAGATCGCGCAACAGCGTGAGCACATCCGGGTAGGTGAGCGTGAAGTGCTCGACGTCCATCACCGGATCGGCCAGCCCCGCACGTAACACGGCATCGCCGAGATCGTGCATATCGAGAAAGGCGTGCACGTGCGGGCGCTCGTCGACCGTCTGCCAGGCCGCGCGCAGCTCGCACAACGTGTCGGGGCCGAAGCTGGTGAACATGACTACGCCGCCTGGACGCAGCACGCGAGCGAACTCATGCAAGACCGCGTCGGGATCACACCACTGCAACGTCAGGTTCGACAACACCATGTCCACGCTGCCGTCCGCCAGGGGCAAGGCCTCGGCATCGGCGCAGACGAAGCGCTGCCGATTGCGCCAGCGCGTTCTCATTTTTCCCGTCCACGCCATAGCGTAGGCGATATCGACGCCGATGATGCGCGCGCGCCGGTAGCGCCGCTCCAGCGCGCGGCTGCAATGCCCGGTGCCGCAGCCCACGTCGAGTATGCGCCGCGGGCGACACTTGATCAGATCCAGGCGTTCGAGCATGCGCTCGGCTATTTCACGTTGCAGCACGGCCGCTGCGTCGTAGGTGGTGGCGGCGCGCTCGAACGCGATCCGCATCTGCACTTTGTCCAGCATACCCGCAGGCGCCGGTCGTTCACTCATGGAGAAACCTCAGCAGGGTTTGCTCGACGCGCTGGCGATGCGACAGAAATGGTGCATGCCCACAGGCCGGGATGGCATCCAGCCGCGCCGTGGGCAGCCGGGCTGCCAGATACTCGGCGGCTGCGAGCGGCACCAGCTTGTCGCGTTCGCCATGAATCAACTGCACCGGGACCGCGATCGATGAAACGACGGAACGAAGGTCGGCATGCTGCAAGATCGCCAAGCCGCCCCGCAACGCCCCCAGCGCTGCCGCTTCGCCCGCAAACATGTCTCCACGCAAGCGCCTGAGCAGCGCTCGCGCATCGCGTTCCTGGCCGAGGTGCAGACTGAGAAAACGCACCAGCGTCCCCCGGCAGTCTCGCTCCAACGCCTCAGCAAACTCCCGTAGCTGCGCGGGCGCCAGCCCATGCGCCCAATCCGGCCCGCGGGCAAAGCGGGGCGTCGCCCCGATCAATACCATGCGCGCGATGGCCGTGTGCGGCAAGCAGGCCGCCGCGAGACCGACCATCGCGCCCAACGACCAGCCCACCCAGGTCACCGGCCGTTGAAATAGCGCCAGCACCTGTTGCGCCAGCTTCTCCATCGTGTACGCCCCGGGCATCTCCGGACTGCGGCCATGCCCCGGGAGATCGACGACCGTCACGCGAAAGTCTTGCATGAGGCTGGCGACAAGGTCACGCCAGACGCGGCCGTTGAAAGCCCAGCCGTGCACCAGCGCCACGTCGGGGCCCTGCCCTACCTGTTGCACGTGCAACCCCATCACGAGCCGCCATCCGAGAGCTGCGCGAGCGCCTGCAGCAGGCGGTCCACATGTGCCGGCTCATGCGCTGCCGAGAAGGTGATGCGAAGGCGCGAGGTGCCGGGCGCTACCGTCGGCGGGCGAATGGCGGGTACCAGGATGCCCTGCGCGCGCAGCGTGCGGCTGGCCGCTACCGCGGCCTCTGGGCTGCCGAGAATCACGGGTTGTATGGGCGTGCGTGCGCCGGTCAGCGACAAGCCCATTTGCGTGGCCTGTTCGACAAATCGGTCGACCAATGACTGTAACCGCTCGCGTCGCCACTCCTCGCTGCGCACAATTTGTAAGCTCGCCCGTGTGGCCTCGGCCACCGCGGGCGGCAAGGCGGTCGTATAGATGTAGGTGCGTGCGTGCTGGATCAATGTCTCGATCAAAGGCTCATCGCCCGCCACGAAGGCACCGAACACGCCGAACGCTTTGCCCAGCGTGCCCATGAGGATTACCGGCGCTTGCGTGGCGATATCCAGATGCGCGAGCGATCCGCGCCCACCAGGACCCAGCACCCCGATGCCGTGCGCATCATCGACCAGCAGCCAGGCCTTGTGCGCCCGCGCGAGTGGCAGCAGTCGTTGCAACGGGGCCAAGTCACCATCCATGCTGAATACGGCGTCGCTCGCGATAACGCTGGGGACGGCGCTGTTTGCCAGCATCGTCGTGAGCCGCTCCATATCTGCGTGCGGGTAGCGCTTCACCTTCGCCTGCGTCAGGCGCGCAGCGTCGATCAAGGAGGCATGATTCAGCTTGTCCTCGAACACGATGCTGTGACGGTCGCTCAGCGCGGTGACAACCCCGAGATTGGCCATGTAACCCGTGGAGAACAGCAGCGCGCGCGGACTGCCGACAAAATCCGCAAGCTCGTCTTCGAGCGCCTGGTGCGCTATGTTATGGCCGCTGATCAGGTGCGAGGCGCCGGCGCCGGCGCCGTAACGCTCGGCCCCGGCGCAAAATGCCGCGACTACGCGCGGGTCATTGGCGAGCCCGAGATAATCGTTGCTGCAGAAGGACAGCAGCGTCTCGTCGCCGACCCGGATGTGGACTCCCTGCGCGCTGGCGAGCACGAGGCGTTCACGATACAGCCCCCGGGCTCGTCGGGTCGCCAGCCTGGCAGTGAGTTCGCGCATCGATGATGAGCTATGAGAATAAAAGTCCGCCCGGCCCGACGGTCACCGCGTCGGGGACGTCTTGCCGAGGATAGAACAAAGCCGTCCGTGCGAGCGCGTATATGCGGCGGCTGTTGCGGTGAACTACCATGACCACCATGCTGCATGAAAGCGTAAAAAGTATCCAGCAATGGCTATTTCCGGGCAGCTGTCTGCTGTGCGCCGCGCGCGTACCTACGGACACCGATTTTTGCGCCGACTGCGATGCCGCGCTGCCGCGCCTTACCGCCACATGCCCGCGATGCGCGGCACCGATGGTCGAGGACGGCACGTCGGTCCAGCCGTGCGGTCAATGTCAGCAGCGCGCTCCCGCGTTTGCGCGCACGTTGGCGATGTTCCAGTATGCGCCGCCGATAGACCGGCTGGTGCAGGGGCTCAAGTATTATCGCAAGCTGGAGCTGGCGCGGCTTCTGGGCCGGCGCTTGGCCGCTTTTGTGGAAGGCCACGCGGTCGCCAATGTCGATAGGATCGTGCCGGTGCCGCTGCATTCCACGCGATTGCGTGAGCGCGGTTACAACCAATCCCTGGAGATCGCACGACCGCTCGCCCGGCGGCTGGGGATTCCGCTCGATTACGAGAGCGTACGACGCGAGCGCGCGACCGAGCCACAGACCGGCCTGCCGCACAAGGCACGGCAGCGTAACGTGCGCGGCGCCTTCAGCGCCTCGGACGCGCTCGCAGGCCTGCGCGTGGCCCTAGTCGATGATGTCATGACCACCGGGCACACGGTCAATACGCTTGCGCGCTGTGTGCGCCAGGCAGGGGCTAAGGCGGTCGAGATCTGGGTAGTCGCGCGGGCGTAGCGGCGCGCACGCGTATGACAGCGGGAGCCCGGCATCAGGGCCCTTGGCAAGATCCGGTCGGCGCCTCAAAGTGGGTCCCGCTCCCCGTCGTATAGCCGCGGCAAGTGGCCATACCGCTCATCCGAGGTTTGCTTGCGACTATCGGCTGGGCGCCCGATTCGTTTCCGCTAAGCGGCTTTTCTGTGCCATACATAGAAATGCCGCTGCAATTTATGGATTTTCGACTGGGGGACTCAGGGAATGATACCGGTTGTTCTCAAGATCTTAACGAAGGCCGCCAAGGAGAGGCGCCGTGCGGCCATTCGCTACAACGGCCAACGCCAGCTCATGGTGGTCGAGCCCCATGTGATCTACATGGATGATGACGGCGGCGTCGTCGCCAACTGCTTCCAGGTCAAGGGCCGCTCCAGCTCGGGCAAAAAGCCGCCATTCTGGAAAACCTTCCGCGTCACCAAGATCGATGCGGTATTCCTGCTGAACGTCCCGTTTGAAGCCGCCAGGGTGGAAGGCTTCAAGCTCAACCAGCGGGACTACTCGCGCGGCCTGATCGCGATGGCCTACGACCGGCCACCGGCCATGCCGCAAAGGCACCAGCAACGCCACTCCGACAAACTCCTCGCCCAGACCCGAAGCTGGTGGAGCCAGGTCGAGTCCGCCATAGACGGGTTTCTCTCCGACGAAAGCAGCCACCACAGACGCCCCTGATACGGCGTCCGGGAAGCGCAGCGACACATTGGGCTTTGCGGGCTCTGGGGCCGCCCGGTCTGCCCGAATAAACTCTCTCCGAGCGAGCCGCTGGCTGCAGCCACCGGTCGCGCACGCCGATCTCTCACCTATGGGCAATGGGTGCTGCAACAGGGCTAGAATGGGGCCGGGAAGTGATTCGTGATGTTGCATATCGTCCTGTTTCAGCCGGAAATACCGCCCAACACGGGCAATGTGATCCGCCTGTGCGCCAATACCGGCGCCAGGCTGCACCTGATCGAACCGCTGGGGTTTGCGCTCGACGACAAGCAATTGCGCCGGGCCGGGCTCGACTACCACGAGTGGGCAAGCGTGGCGACGTACGCCCACATCGATGATTTCCTGGCCCGAATCCAACCCGCCCGTCTGCTGGCGTTCTCCGCCAGGGCCGATCGACTCTACACCCACGCACACTATCAGCAGGACGACGCGCTGCTGTTCGGTCCCGAGACCCGCGGCCTGCCCGCCGCGTTGCTCAAGCGCCTGGCACCCGAGCAACGGCTGCGCCTGCCGATGCTACCGGGCAGTCGCAGCATCAATTTGTCCAATGCCGTGGCCGTGGTGGTGTATGAGGCGTGGCGCCAGCTGGGATTTCGCGTCGGCCGATAGCCAGAATATATCACCGCAAAGCACGCAGAGTTCGCAGAGAAAAAACACGTCCACGATCGGATATCGTACGTGAGCACAGCTACGTCTCCTTAAAGCACATTCGCTGACATAGCAGCGACAAAGCTATCTGGAATCGAACATTTCCACGGTCTTCCGATCGCCGGCTAGGGTTGGTTGTGTTGTTTTTGAATCCCCTTACTCAAGCCGAGTGAGGGGCGCAGCCAAAGCCCAGGCCCGAAGGGGCGCGAGAGGGGTGAAGCGGAATAAGCCAAAGGTCCAGTGAACCTTTGCCCCGCTGAACGGGCTCGCCATGGGTGAGCCGGAGACTTGCCAAGGGTCCAGTGGACCCTTGGCCCGGCGAACGGGCAGACCACGGAGGGTCTGCCCCG
>VRUB01000125.1 GCA_019456345.1 Nitrospira sp.
GGCCGACGGCGCGATAAAAACGGGCCGATTTGGCTTCCTGTAAGTCGCTGAAAAACTTGCCCATCCACGGCCCCAGGTGGTCGGCAAAGAACTTGCGTTGTGTGTCCCCCGGGATCTCCTCACCGCTGTTGATAATCAGTGACATGGTCTCGCACAGCGCCGCCACATGGTCCTCCGGCTCAGCGACGTCGTCCTGGCGCTCGACGCCCAGCGCCGTAAGATCGCGGCGCAGGACCATGAGCGGCTGGTCCATCAAGAAACCGGACATATACCACGAGCCGTAGGGGACTAACTCGCCACGGCCAAGACCGATGAACAAATCGTGGTACTCCTCGTCCAGGGCCTCCACCGTGGCATGTTCGCCGGCCAGGCGCAGCGCGTGCCAAGCGGCCGCCATGGCGGACTGCCCGTTGCCCTGGGGCACGTCGATCTGTTTAAGCAGGGCGAGACTGTCCTCTGACGGGGGCGCAACGAGCAACGAGGCGAGCAGGCTGTAGGTATTGGCGCGGATCACTTGCTCCGCGTCCACCTCCATACCTCCACTACCTTCGTCTATTTTTGTTGAAGCACTTGCGTGCATATCGATCATGATCGGTACCTTTCAGAGCAAGAAGCAGGCCACTAAAAAAAGGAAAAAAACGGAAAGAACGGAACGAAGTGGGTAGAGGGTCTTCATGATTCAAGTGGCTAGTTCGAGGCCTGGGACAAAATGATCCATAGTGCGGCATTTTGACCTAAAATGACCCGATCGGCGACTACGACCGCTTGTGCACATCGATCCCTTTGTGATCGTGCTGAAACATGTCCTTGACCCGGCAGTCCTCGCACATTTGCAGGCGCCGCAGGGCATTCCCCTCCTGAAACATCCAGTGACCCTTCAGTTTCTCTTGCATGCGCTTCATCATGCTCTGGGTGGCGAACGGTTTGCCGCATACGACGCAACAAAAAGGTTCTTCCTCGTTCAGAGTTTGCATTCGCAGACGTTCTTCGGCATCGTACATAAACCGCGGCGCTAGTGAAATCGCGTCCTCGGGGCACGCGGTCTCACAGAGTCCACACTGGACGCAATTCCACTCCGTGAACAACAATTGCGGTTGATCGCCGGCATCGGAAAGCGCGGACGCCGGGCACACCGACACGCACGCCATGCAAAGCGTACAGGTCGTACGGTTAACCTCAATCGCGCCGAACGGGGCACCGACCGGCAACGCGGCCGTGGGCCGGGGCGCCGGTGCCTGCGCATACAGGTGGTCGACGGCCAGACGAATGGTGGTGCGTTTCTCATCGAACGCCGCAAACCCGGCCGGCGGCAGGGTAGATTGCGGGGTCAACGCCTGCAGCGCTTCGAGCGTGACCGCATCTCCGTCGGTCATGATCAGTTGCAGCCGTTCGGGCGAGTGGCCCATCCCCGCCAGGATCGCGCCTGCATACTCGAGTTGTACCCTCAAGGCGCCGAGCACCGACGGCGCCACCGTGGGTGCGGCAAGCAACACCACATGACTGGCCCCATACGCCAGGGCCGCCAACCAGGTGTCCATGCCGACGGCACCCACTTCTTCGATTTCGATCGGAATGAAATTCTCCGGCAAGCGCGCGGCAAGCCGCGCGACGTGATCCCGTCCCGCCGCGGCGTCATGGAACAACAGCGTTGGATGCTGCCCTGCTGCGTCACGGTAGGCCGTGAGCATCGTGCGTACCGCTTCCAGCAGATCGCTGACCGCCGGGTACACATAGGTGATGGCGCCGCTCGGACAGACTGTGGCGCAGCTACCGCCGCCCTGGCATAAATAGGCGTCCACCTCGATCTTGTCGCCGGCAGAGCTGATTGCGTTCGTCGGGCAGGCGTCGAGACAGCGCGTACAGCCGTGCAATCCACTGTTACCGTGGGCACAAATGTCCGGGTCGTAGCGGAAAAACTTGGGCTTCTCGAACTCGCCCACCATTTCCGGCAACTCTTTCAACATTCGGGCAAGGGCCTGCGGATCGCCACGGGGTGCGTAATAACCAAGTGGCAAGGTGTCATGGCGCAAGTACGGCGGTTGCGTCAGATCCAGCACCAGGTCGAAATGCCCCCGCCCAGTGTGCAGATGACGCGCAAGATTGACCTCGCCATCAGGGGTATCCAGCAGCGCGGTGAATTGCCCGAGGTGTCCGCTTAGTTGCGCCAACCTGCCGGTCGCGAGCGTATACTTCGACGCCTTCTTGTTCACGAGCAGCTGAGTGCTGCCTGGCTCGATTCCCCCGATAAGCACCGTGCATCGCAGCTCACTGGAGAGCTGCTCGGCCAGCCGGATGGGCCGTTCTTCATCGCCGACCAACTTGAACTCATCGATAATCAGCAACGATCCGCTCGAGCGGTAGGCCACCAGCGACGTGCTTTGTAGCACGCGGACGTTGCTGGCTTGCAAGGCAGCTTCGCGTGCGCGCCCATCAGCCGTGTCGCTGGGCAGCTTGAGCACCCCGGCATGTTCCGGGGAAGAGGTCGTGGCGGGTTCGTTGCTCATATCATCAAGTATTGGACGGGGTCTCGTCCTCAGGGGCGTCCGTCGATCGCGGCTCCTCGGCAGGCGGTTTCTCCTCCGGCGATGCTTCACCTGCCGCAACGTCCGTGTCTTCGGTTTGCGCCGTCGCTTCGCCCGGTTGCGCTTCGGCAAGTTTCCGGCGCGCCTCTTCTTGCTTGCGCTCCATCTGATGCCGCATGTCGGCGGTAATCACGTCACCAAGCAGCTGGACCTTCCTGAAGTCCTCATCGTAATCGTCAAGCCCGTCCGTGATATTGAACGCCGGCATGTGGAATAACTTGCGCAGCGCCGCCCGCCGCAGGTGCTCGCTTACTTTCGGTGACATGAAGACGCTATAATCGCTTTTTTCATCCAGCGATTCGATCGGGAGCATGTCGGCGTCGGTCTTTTCGTCAGATGCGGCTGCGGTAACAGCACCCGATTGTGTGTCTGCGATGGAATGCGCGTCCGGCTGGGGCTCTTCGTGCGCTGCTTGTTCTCGCGCGCTCACGACGGACTTGCGCCGTGACCAGCGTGCGAGAAATCCCTCCCCCCGTTCCGCCCGATCCGCGCGCTTATCGTCGACCGTGCGGCCGATCTTCTGATCCTCGCCCATAGGCCGATTCTTCCATCCAGTCTTTCCGTTTGCGTTTCTTTTTTGGTTTCGGCACGTAGTTATTCATTACAAAGCGCTCCAACCACTGATATATTTCCGGTGGCATCGGCACCGAGCACACCAGATCATCTGCTTCGGCATGCATATTGGCTTCAGCATAATCCGCAAGTACCAAAAAAGGAGTAATTTCTGCCTCGTCGCCCTCTTCACAAACGACATATAGCGACGGATTGCGGGCCACCAGGTTATACCAGTAGCTTTCTCCCCCGTCCTTGAACAGCTCTATGCTAAAACCAGTCCAAAGATACTGCTCGCTCTTCCCGTCAGAGTGGATGAGCGTTTTCTGCCTTTCCGTGTCGATCGCGTTTTCGCTGGCCACGACTCCCACGGCTTCCCATCGTGGCATTGTCCAGCGGCCATGCTGGACCTGTTGACGCTCGACAATCACAGACACGGGAAAGATTGATGCAGACGAGCCTTGCTCTTCAGACGGCGACATACGACATTACGCCCTATGGGCTGGCAGTGAGGGTTCGGTTCGGATGCCACGTTACAGCAAATTACATACCACCCGCAATAGTGTAAGAAATCGGCTCGGTTTTGAGTCTATAGTGAGTCACCTGCGGAACCGCCGTGGTACATAATAGACCATTGATCTTGACCTTGGGACAATATTACCCATTACGTTTGGCCCTTTGGACGAACAAAACAGAAAAAGACTGCAGAAATATCCCCTAGTTCGGCAGGGGGTACAGTATTTGCATCTCTGGTGGCGCACCGACTAAATAGAATTATCTCTGATCGCTTGCGCCGACTTGCCGTTTCCCGGTAAAAGATGTTCCTGCAAAATCGGTTGAACACTTGACCAAACGTATGATTAACGATTTCCCGCCGCGACCACGGGTGAAGGCATGACGCGTTCATATAGCATCAAGCGTCCGCCTGGCACGCCGGCGGTTGCTCTGATAGAAACATCGCCCACACCCGCCCGCGAGCAGGCGGCTCCGCCCGAGATGTCCCGCTTCCTGAGTGTGAAACAGGTTGCCGAGTACCTGCACCTGAACGAAAAGAAAGTCTACACGCTGGTGGGCGAGGGCAAGATCCCGGCCACCAAGGTCACCGGCAAATGGTTGTTTCCGCGCCATTTGATCGATCAGTGGATGCTGGAGTCCAGCCACGGCGGTGTGCTGACAGACCGCATGATATTGGCGGGGAGCGATGATCCGCTCATTTACGGTGCCGTCATGCAACTCGCTAACGAGATCCAGGCACGCGCACTGATCAGCTACACCTGCACCGGCACACAGCTGGGGCTCTCACTGTTGGCGCGACACCGCGCCGATGTGTGCGGCATGCACTGGGGGCCGGCGGATGAAAGCCGCAATCGCCATCCGGCCCTGATTCGACAGTATCCGCAACATCACGACTGGGCGCTCGTGCGGGCATTTTACCGCGAGCAGGGGTTGATTATCTCGCCAGGCCTGGCCGAGCTGGCCGGTGATCTCAGTAATCTTTTCCGCCCCGAGGTGCGTTGGGCCATGCGTCAGGAAGGGGCGGGCTCACAGCGCTTCCTGAAAGAAACGCTTGCAAAGCACAGTGTCGATCCTTCCACATTGCACGTCAGCGCGCGCGCCTACTCGGAACGCGAGGCTGCATCGCTGGTGGCGATGGAGCAGGTGGATGTTGCACCCGGGGCGCGCAGTGCCGCTACCGAGTTCGGGTTGGATTTTCTGCCGATTGGCTGGGAGGCCTATGATTTTGCGGTCTACCGCAGCGTATACTTCCGTACCCTGTTTCAAAAGTTGCTGGACCATCTTAAAAGCGCCGAGTGCCAGCGCCTGGCGCAACTGCTCGGGGGGTACGACTTCAGCGATGTGGGCCAGCTGATATGGAGTCAATAGATTCGTGATCCGTGAATCGTGAGGGGGATGGTCGGTAGCAAGCGTCAAGTTTCAAGCAGCAAGTATAATCTCCAGGATTTTTCCTTGTCACTTGCTACTTGCCACCTGTGACTCTACTTTTTCTGCTGAAACAAGGGCATGGAATCTCAGAATAAAAAACTGGTAGACAAGCTGAATCGACCCATTCGTGACCTCCGCATCTCGGTTACGGACCGGTGCAACTTCCGCTGCGTATATTGCATGCCCAAGGAAATCTTTGGCCCCGAGTACCAGTTCCTGGATCACGACGCCATTCTGCGCTATGAAGAGATCGCGCGCGTCGCACGGCTTTTTGTAGAAAGCGGTGTGACGAAAATCCGTTTAACGGGCGGCGAGCCATTGGTGCGCCGTCAAATTGAAAAACTGATCGACATGCTGGCGCAAGTGCCGGGTCTGGCGGACCTGAGCTTAACGACCAACGGCTCGGCGCTGACAAGGGCCAAGGCTGAAGCGCTGAAGGATGCCGGCTTGCGGCGCATTACCATCAGTCTGGATACGCTGGATGACGCCACCTTCAAGGCCATGAATGACGTTAACTTCCCCGTTGCGCGCGTGTTACAGGCTATCGACCATGCGGCATCGGTTGGCCTGTCGCCTGTCAAAATAAATATGGTGGTGAAACGCGGCCTTAACGATTCCAGCATTCTGCCTATGGCGCGTTACTTCCGCGGCAGCGGCCACATCGTTCGATACATTGAGTATATGGACGTAGGCACCACTAATGGCTGGCGACTGGACGACGTCGTTCCTGCTGCCGAGATTGCGGCAACGATTGACACCGAGCTTCCGATTGAACCCGCGAGCCCGAACTATCCCGGCGAGGTGGCGAGCCGCTGGCGATACCGCGATGGCGGCGGCGAGATCGGCATCATATCCTCGGTGACGCAGCCGTTTTGCCGCGGCTGCACTCGCGCCCGGCTCTCGGCCGAAGGCTCGCTCTACACCTGCCTGTTTGCAACCCACGGCCATGATCTGCGCCGGCTGCTTCGCGGTGGTGCCTCTGACGAGTACATCGCCGAGGTGATTAACACTATCTGGTCACGTCGGGCGGACCGTTATTCCGAGCTGCGCACATCGCACACGGTTGATCTACCGAAGGTGGAGATGTCTTATATCGGAGGTTGAAAACCGAGTAGCCAGTGGCAGGTTTGAAGTAGCAAGTTACCCCCCCAGTTATTGTAAAAAATACCCGCGCAGTTTTTGTTTTTCTTGGTGCCATTCGCCGCAGCAACGGCTGAGGAAGGCAAAGGGCCCGAGTAAGGTGAGGTTGACGCTTGTTTTGAGCGCCCTTGGTCAAGCCGAACTATAGATCTGCGAGGCGTGAAGTGTGAGGCGTGAGGAGCGACTTCAGTTGCAAGTGGCAAGTAACGAGTAGCGAGGGGGTTAATTCTGTGAGACGTGAAGTGTCAGGGCTGAGCACTATTACTTGTATTCCCTCCCCCTGCGGGGGAGGGCTAGGGTGGGGGGTCCCCTTACTCAAGCCGAGCGAGGCGTGAGGGCGAAGGGCAAGCACGAAGTGGCGGGGGAAGGAACCCCCGCGTTCGCCCCAGGGACAAGGACGTCCCTTGGGCGAACCGTCTGAGCCAAGCGTCGAGCGAGGGAACCCTGA
>VRUB01000363.1 GCA_019456345.1 Nitrospira sp.
CCTGTCGTCCCGTGAGACGCGGTGGTCCGAGTTTTGGCGCCTTCAGCGCCCCGATTTCTCTGTCGGCCCTTTCGGCAGTACCTGTCCCTACCACAAATTACATCCTAACGTATGAATGATGCAGACCACCGAGGTGGGGCATGGATCGGATCCGGCCTTCCCGCAGAATTGGTCGTGCCAATGGGGTATCTTTGTCCAAAGACAGATGGGTGCGGCTACGATTGTAATACTCGGCGTAGGCACGGAGTACATGGCGCAGGTGGGCCTCGCCGAAAATGATCAGATGGTCCAAACATTCCCGTCGGATAGATCCGATCAGCCGCTCAACATAGGCGTTTTGCCACGGCGAACGTGGTGCCGTAGGACGATCCCTGATGCCCATGGCTCTGACACGCCGCTTGAACACCTGTCCGTAGGCGCGATCTCGGATGAGGTAGGTGGGCGTTGTGTCCCAAGGAAAGGCCTCGGAGACCGGTCGTGCGATCCAGTCTGCCGTTGGGTTGGGTGTGACCGCAAAATGAACCAGCCAGCGACGCTCATGGCGCAAGATGAGCAAACCGAATAGCAGCTTGCACGTCGCTGTCGGAACGACAAAGAAATCGATCGAAGCAATCCCGTCGGCATGGTTCCGCAAGAACGTCCTCCAGGACTGAGACGGCGGGCGCCGTCCCCGAGCCATGTACTTTGCCACCGTCGTTTGGCCCATATCGATCCCCAGCTTCAGAAGCTCGCCATGGATCCGAGGCGCGCCCCACAAGGGATTGGCCAGGCCGATTTCGCGGATCAAGTCTCGGACTTCTCGAGGGACCCTTGGCCGACCAGGCCGCCCTCGGGATCTCCATCGCCAGAACGCCTTGAAGCCGCGCCGATGCCAGCGAACCACCGTCTCAGGTTGGACGATGACAATCGAATCCAGGACGCCGCGCCATAACCGATAGAGCCAGATGAAGAGGAACCGGTCGGAACGACGAAGCCGCACCTTCTTCGGTGCGGAACGGCACACGATATTGAGCTGATGCCGCAGGGACGAGTTCTCGGCCTCGAGCCGCTCACGCGACTTGAGCCGCGATCCAAAGATCCACCACAACGTTCTCATGATCCCAACCATGGATCGAGATTATGTCACAGCCCTCAGAGTCGCGCCGAATCCTGCCGGATGGAGTATTTGGTAGCCACAGGCGCAGTGGTGCAAGCTCAAGGCCTGGGGTCACAGGCTGTGGAAACGCATCGGC
>VRUB01000364.1 GCA_019456345.1 Nitrospira sp.
CTGGCGCGCTTTCTGACCGATTTTGGTGAGCAGTATTATTTTCCGCCGCTCAGACTGGACGACGCCGTCTGGGTTGCCTATCGTCTGGCGGAGTTGTTGCCGGCACCGAACGCGCTCAAGCAACGTGTGCTCGAGCAGGACGGCGCCGAGCACAAGCTCGATTTGTTGGCTGCCGCTCTAGGCTCTGAGCAAAGAGGGCTAGCCTGACCGGAGGCACGCTCGCGGTGGCCGAACGGCACTGGAGTGACAGCGTGCAGCACTGATGTGCTTGATTATTGGGAGTTTGATAGATGAGAGTACTCGCGTACAGCTTGGTTATTGTGCTTTCCCTCGTTTCGATTCCGACCCAGGCCCAGTTCGAGCTCGGGAAACACTACGTGCAATTACCTTCCGGGTCGGTGGTGGAGACCGACGACAAGATCGAGGTGCGCGAGTTCTTCTGGTACGGATGCCCGCATTGCTATAGCCTCGAGCCCTACCTCGAGCGCTGGCTGAAGACCAAACCCGACGAAGTCGCCTATGTGCGCACGCCCGGCGTCGCGCGCAAGTGGATCCCTCATGCCCGCGCCTACTACACTTTCGAGGCCCTGGGGATTACCGAAAAGGTCCACCGGCCGTTCTTCGATGCCATACACAAGGGCGGTCAAAAGCTCAGCGACGAAGCCAGCATGGCGGCGTTCGTGGCTGCTTATGGCGTCGATCAGGAGACCTTTCGCAAGGCCTTTAACTCTTTCGGCGTGAAGACCCAGGTGCAGAAGGCGAAGCAGTTGAACTTCCGCTATGGTGTCGACTCCGTTCCAACCATCACCGTGGATGGTAGATACAAGGCCAATGTCCGCGGTGCCGGCGGGCCGGACCAGCTCATGCGGCTCATAAACTACCTCGTGGAGCAGTCGAAGCTCGAGCGTAAGAGCGCCAAGAACTGACACGCCGTTCTGATCCTGCCTATCCACATAGGATCTTGGGTCCGCGCAGGCCCGAGAACACGCGCTGGCGCCACTTCGAGTATTACTCCGTACTTTCTTCGCTACGCTATCCTGCGGTGCTCGCAAGCCCGGGGCTTGCCTTGCTGCGCTACGCCCCTGCGCCTTGCTCTCCCTGCTACGCTTGCGTACCAGCCCGAGCCTTTCTTCGCTGTCGCGGTCCCGCTCCGCTCGAAAGCCCGGGGCGTGCCGTCCGTGGCACGCCCGTTCACCGGGCAAAGGGTCCCCCGGACCCTTTGCAATGC
>VRUB01000126.1 GCA_019456345.1 Nitrospira sp.
GGGCTCCACAAAGCGCTGCGAGATCTTGCCGCTGAATGGCGCGCTGATGGTCATGTAGCCCAGGCGCGTGCGCAGCAATCGCTCGTCCGCCTGCGCCACTTGCAACGCTGTCCTGGCGCGCGCAAGCTCGTCCTCCGGCACGAGTTTCTTGCTAATAAGGCGCTGCAAGCGCTCGAGGTCCAATTCGGCCTGGTGCAGATTCGCGGTGGCCTTGTCGAGCTGGGCCCGCAGCAGGCGATCGTCCAGGCGCACCAATACCTGGCCACGCTTGACGCGGTCACCTTCCTGCGCCAGCACCGCCGTGATTCGCCCTTCCTCCTGATTGAACAGCTTGACGTGGCGCACCGCCCGCAGACTGCCTGTGCCCTCGGCGCTTGAGCGCAGTGTCTGCTCTTGCACCACGGCCAACTCGACCAAGTGCGCCCGTGGCGCAGCCGGCGAGGCCTTGGCGCCCGCGTCGCCGCCACCGTCCGGCGTACACGCGCTCGCAAAGGCAATGAGCAGCCCTGCTGTTACCGACTTCACAATAAAATGGGATTTGTTCACGGCCGTGGGTCCGCTAGCAACAGGTCCCCAAACCCCGGGATTTTACAAGCGCCGCCCCGAGTGTGCGGTCCGATCGAACACGGTTGGGTGCCGTGGCGCTCGCTGGCCGTCGTGGCTTTCGACATCAGTCGCCGTCCGGGTCGCGCAATAGCGCCTCCAGCTCGGATAACGCGCGCCGGTAAACGTCGCGTTTGAAGTCGATGATGTCCGTGACGGGTGCCCAATACTCTACCCAGCGCCAGTCATCGAACTCGGGCCTGCGGCTCACGTTGAGCCGCACGCGGTCCTCGTCTCCAACCAGGCGCAGCAAGAACCAGATCTGTTTCTGGCCTCTGAACGAACGGTTGCGCGAACGACGCAAGTAGCGCTGCGGTATTTCGTAACGCAGCCAGTCGCGGGTGCGGCCTATGATCTCCACGTCTCTTTCGCGCAGGCCAACTTCTTCCCATAGCTCACGAAACAGTGCTTGCTCGACGGTCTCATGAGACTTGATCCCGCCTTGCGGAAACTGCCAGGCATCGTGCCCGCAACGTCGTGCCCAGAGAACCTGATCGCGCGCATTACACAGAATTAACCCGACGTTCGGCCGGTAACCATCTTCGTCTACCATACGCCGCTAAGTCACATATAAATCAGAATCAACCCCATTCTTCCACGAACGGGATTTGACGGCAATCCACCGCCCATAGCCCTGCATAGCGTGCGCGCGCCTGCCATTCTGGCAGCTCTTGGCCCACCATAAAGGTGCTGCGGTACGCCTGGGAGACAAGCCCCCAGCATTGTCATAGTCCATCGATGGGCGTGCTGGCGAGCGCCTCGCCTAGATTACACTGAACCCGATGCCGCGTGGCCGTATAATAGGTGTTTTTGGAGTTTGTCTTGAGCCTCGCTATCTTTGATCTCGACAAGACGCTGCTGACCGGAGACAGCGACCACGCTTGGGGGGAGTTCCTGGCGGAGCGCAACCTGGTCGACGGCGAGCACTACGCGCACGAGAACGATCGTTTTTACCGTGCCTACCAGGAGGGCACTCTCGATATCTACGATTATCTCGCGTTTGCGCTGCGACCGCTGTCGCAGCATGACCGCGAGACGCTCGCGCGCTGGCGCCGCGAATTCGTGCGCATCAAGGTGCTGCCCATGATTACGCCGGCGGCGCGAGAGCTGGTCGCCAAGCACCGCGCGGCGGGCCAGACGCTGGTGATCATCACCGCCACGAATGACTTCATCACGCAACCAATCGCCGAAGAGTTCGGCGTCGACAACCTGATCGCTACGCGGGCCGAGGTCGTCGTGGGCCGCTATACCGGCAACGTGAAGGGCACGCCCTGCTATCGCGAGGGCAAGATCGAACGACTGCGCGCGTGGATGGCGGAGCACGGCGAGACCCTGGCGGGCAGCTGGTGCTACAGCGACTCGCATAACGACATCCCTTTATTGGAAATTGTCGACCACCCGGTTGCAGTCAATCCCGACGAGATGCTGCGCGAGCATGCCCAATCACGTGGCTGGCCCACGATTGAGCTTCACTGAGGCCGCATGATGATACGCGCCTCACATCTCACAATGCTGTTGCTGTTGGCGGCACCGGCAAGCATCGCCTTCGCGCTGTCGATGGGCAGTGCCGACCTGAACCTGGGGGAGCTGCGCCAGGCGCTAATCGGAGACGGCACTAGCCTGGATGCCGCGATTGTCAGGGAATTGCGACTGCCGCGCGCGTTGTCGGCCTTTGCCGTCGGCGGGTTGCTGGCACTGTCGGGGGCGCTACTGCAAGTGCTGCTGCGCAACCCCTTAGCCGACCCGTACATCCTCGGCGTGTCGGGTGGGGCGGCGGCGGCGGCGCTGCTCAGCATCCTTTTGGGTCTGGGCACGGCCTGGGTGATGGGCAGTGCGTTTGCCGGCAGTCTGGTGTCGACGTTTCTGGTGTTCAGCCTGAGCCGCCTGGACGGGGCGTGGACGCAGACGCGCTTGCTGCTTACCGGCGTTGTCGTGGCGGCGGGTTGGGGCGCGCTGATCAGCTTTCTACTGGTCATATCCCCGGACGGGGACTTGCACACTATGCTGTTCTGGCTCATGGGGGACATGAGCCGCGCCGCTCACCCACTGTTTGCAAACGCCATCCTGCTGGCCGGGCTGGCATTGTCGCTCGGGCTGGCGCGCTCGCTGAACCTGCTTGCCCGCGGCGACCTGGCGGCGGCCGCACTGGGCGAAAACCCGGCACGTGTGCGGGTGTCCGTGTACTTCATAGCCTCGTTGCTCACGGCCGCGGCTGTAACCGTGGCCGGGAGCATCGGGTTCGTCGGCCTGATCATCCCGCATATAATAAGACTGCTCACCGGCGCCGATCACCGCAGCTTACTGCCCAACACGGTATTGCTGGGCGGCTGCTTTCTGGTGTTGGCAGACACGGTGGCGCGAACCGCCGTCGTGCCGATCCAGCTCCCGGTAGGCGTAATCACTGCCTTGCTGGGTGTCCCGGTTTTTCTTTTTCTGCTTACCCACACCAGGAATCCATAGATGTGCCTGCAGGTCGATCGGCTCGACGTTCGTGTTCCCGGTAAGAGCCTGTGCGCGGGGCTCACGCTGCGACTCGGTCTGGGAGAAAACTGGGCGGTCCTGGGCGCAAACGGCAGCGGCAAGACGACCTTGCTCCATACCCTGGCCGGTTTGCGATCCGCCGACGACGGCCGAGTATTGCTCGAAGAGCGCGACATCGGCGATTACCCGCACCGCATGCGCGCCAGGCATTTGGGTGTATTATTCCAGGACTACGACACCGCTTTTCCCGCGACGGTACTGGAGACGGTCCTCACCGGGCGGCACCCATACCTGTCACGCTGGCAATGGCAAGACGATGCCGACGATGTAGGCATCGCCGAAACGACCCTGAGCGCCGTCGGGCTCGCGGGATTCGAGCACCGACGGCTTTCCACGCTGTCCGGTGGTGAGCGCCGGCGGGTGGAGATTGCCGCAGTGCTGGCGCAGGATCCACCGGTGTTGCTGCTCGACGAGCCGACGAATCACCTGGACTTGCGACACCAGATCGAGATATTGCGGCTATTGACCCGGCGGCGACAGCAGCGAGACACCTTGAATGTGCTTGTATTGCACGATATCAACCTTGCATTGCGGTTCTGTACGCACGCATTACTGCTTTTCGGCGACGGCGAGTGCCGGCACGGCGAGTTGCCAGGTATTCTTGACACCGAGACATTGAGGGATCTTTACGGCTACCCCATCCGCAAGTACGACACCGCGGACGGCGTGTTCTACGGCCCGGCTTGATCGCCTGCCGAAACCGTCATTGCACAAACAGGCGAATCCGACCATGAGAGACATACAGTACCCAGGACGTTCCGTAGTCATGAGCACAGGTGCCATGGTCGCCACGAGCCAACCCCTGGCCACGCAGGTGGGCCTGAGTATTCTCCGCCAGGGCGGCAACGCCATGGATGCCGCCATCGCCGCCGGCGCGACCTTGTGCGTGACAGAGCCGCAGTCGACCGGCATCGGCGGCGACTGTTTCCTGCTCTACCACGAAGCCGGCTCGGGCACGCTTCACGGTCTCAACGGCAGCGGCCGCGCCCCCGCCCGGGCAACCCTGGAAGAGCTACAACGCCGCGGCCACAGCACCATGCCCGAGCACGGCATTCTCTCCGTCACTGTGCCCGGTGCGATCGACGCGTGGCAAACCGCGCTGGAGCGTTTTGGCACCATGAGCTTCAGCGATCTGTTGCAACCTGCCGTCGAGTATGCCGAGAACGGCTACGCGGTCGCGCCCGTCGTGGCCAAGGTGTGGCAGCAGAATGAGTCGCTGCTCTCGAGCTGTGCGGACACGCGTCAGACATTTCTGGTAAACGGACACGCCCCGCGCGCCGGCACCCGGCACCAGCAGCCGAACCTGGGGAACTCGTTGCGCCAGATCGCGCACCATGGCCGCGACGCCTTTTACAACGGCGAGATCGCCGCGAAGATTGTGCGCTTCAGTCAGGCCAACGATGGACTGCTGGCGCTCGAGGACTTCGCCGTCCACGAGTCTGACTGGGTGGAGCCGATCCATACCGATTATCGCGGCTTGCGGATCTGCGAGATCCCGCCCAACAGCCAGGGCATCACCGTGCTCATGATGCTCAATATTCTGGAACACACCCGGCTCGGCGAAATGGAGCATCTCGGCGCCGATCATGTGCACACGGTGACCGAGGCGTTCAAGCTCGCCGTGGCGGAGCGTAACCGCTTCGTGTCGGATCCGGATTTAACTGAGATCCCGGTAGCGGCGATGCTGTCCAAGGATTTCGGCCGGGACCAGTTCGCGCGCATCGATCCGGCGCGGGCACTGGACCATCCGGTTCCCTCAGGGTTGCCCGAGCACCGCAACACCATTCACCTCGCCGTGGTCGACGAGCAGCGCAACGCCGTGTCCTTTATCAACAGCCTCTATCACCCCTGGGGCAGCGGCATGGTGGCCGGTGACACGGGGATCATGCTGCAGAACCGCGGTGGTGGCTTCAACCTGATCGAAGGCCACGCAAACTGTGTGGCTCCGGGCAAGCGGCCGATGCACACCATTATTCCGGCGATGGTCTATCGTGGCGATCAGCTTCTGATGTCATTCGGTGTGATGGGGGGCGAGTTCCAGGCGATGGGCCACAGCTACGTACTCAGCAACTGGCTCGACTTCGGTATGGACTTGCAGGAGGCCGTCGACGCCGCGCGCTTCCTGCCTGCCGACGGTGTGTTAGCGGTGGAGCGGCCTGTTGCGGAATCGACTCGTATCGAGCTCGCACGCCGCGGCCACAAGGTAGTCGAGGCCGACAAGCCGTTCGGGGGCGGGCAATGTATCTACATCGATTGGGAAAACGGTGTCCTGCAAGCGTCGTCCGATCCACGCAAGGACGGGTGTGCGCTGGGGTACTGAGCCTGGGGCGAACCTGCCTCGGGTATTCTTTGCGCCTTTGCGTCAGGTGTTTTGTGTTATTGATCCCTCCGTGGTCGCTAACATCGCTTGTTCCCGACGCGATCTAGCCCCGCCCTCTCTGGCGGTGTGCGCTTCGCGCGCGGCGGTGACATTCAGGTCAGCGCCACCAGTATCGCTATGAGTACGGTAACAAAAACCAGGCCAGCGGCACTACGTGTGGCCATCGGCGGCTTCGGCGCCGTGGGCCGGGCCGTGGCGCGGCGTCTGGACGAGGGGATCGAGGGGCTCACACTGGCCGCAGTGTCCGCGCGCGATCGCGATCGTGCGGGACAACGAGTCGCTGAGCTGCGCCACCCCGTCCCCGTACACTCGCTGTCCGAGCTGGCCGAAGTTGCCGACGTCGTGATTGAGTGCACACCGGCGGCGGTATTCACCGAGGTCGCCGAGCCCACCGTGCGGGCGGGGCGGGTGTTCATGCCGATCAGCGTCGGCGCGCTGGTCTCCCACTGGCACGTGGTCGACCTGGCGCGAACCCATGGCGCACGCATCGTCGTCCCGACCGGCGCCTTGCTCGGCCTCGATGCCGTGCGCGCGGCTGCGCAAGGTGAAATCGATTCCGTACGCATGATTACGCGCAAGCCGCCGCGCGCGCTCGCCGGCTCCCCCTACCTCGAGCAGCACGGCATCAGTGTGGCCGGACTCGACAAGCCGTTGAAGGTGTTCGCCGGCTCGGCGCGCGAGGGCGCGCGCGGTTTTCCGGCCAACGTCAATGTGGCCGCCGCACTCGGGTTGGCCGGGATCGGCGTGGATCGTACCGAGCTCGAGATCTGGGCCGACCCCACCGTCGAGCGCAACACCCACGATATTATTGTCGAGGCCGACAGCGTCCGGCTCGAGCTGCACATCGAGAACGTGCCTTCGGATGAGAACCCGCGCACGGGCAAGATTGTCGCCCTGAGCGTCATCGCGGCGCTTAAAAGGCTAGTAGATCCGATTACTGTCGGCACCTGACGGCCTGGCTTCGAACCACGACTGCACGGATGCAGGACGACTGCAGGGATGGAGGACGACTGCAGGGATGCAGGAGCTAGAGCAACGCAGGAGCGGTTGCCGAGCTAGAGCAACGCAGGAGCGGTTGCC
>VRUB01000365.1 GCA_019456345.1 Nitrospira sp.
CTCCGCAATCCCGGTAGGCGGCGGCAAGAATATCGATTAACCAGGCTGGATAGACCTTCTCCAGTTGAAGGGCCTCCTTGACGCTTTTGACTGCCGACTCTGCATCGCCGCAATAATTGAGCACAAGTCCCAAGAGGCCGTGTGCCAAGGGGCAGCTCGAACGAAGCTCGGCCCCCTTTGAACAGGTTGCAAGCGCTTCATCATATTTGCCTTCGAGAAGCTGCAGGTGTCCGAAGACGGCATGACCGATACCGTTGTTGTCCTCGTATTGCATGGCCTTCTTAGCCCAGGTCGCGGCCAGTTCGGCCGATCTAACCGAAGGGTCCGTCCAATCAAAGAAGGCATCCATCCAATGCGACACCGCAATATAGCTCGGACCCACCACCGAGTCCGGTTGCACGCGGTAAAGCTCCTCGAACAAGTGCCGCGCGGTCGCGTTGTCGTCTTTGTTGAGTTCGTAGAAGTGGCTGGCGCCGCGATAGTAAAATTCCTGCGCTTCGGGGCTGGTGAGTTTCCCGAACCAAACTCTGTTGGTTTCGTTCGTCACGAGTTTGATATTCAGCGATGAGATGACCTCCCTGGTGACTTCATCCTGCAATTGGAAGATGTCATCGAGAACGCGATCGTAGCGTTCAGCCAATATGGTCTGCTTGGCATCGACATCGGTGAGTTGCACCGTCACCCGGACGCGATTCCCGGCCTGCTGCACGGCGCCCTCCAGGATGTAGCGAACGTCCAAATCGGCGCCCACCGACGGGGCGGTCACGTCTTTCTCCCGGTAACCATTGAGGACGGGAGCATGGACCAGGAATAATCCGGAAAGCTGAACCAGCGACGCCGAAATACCGAATCTGATTCCATCGGCAATATAATCTTTATCGGGATCGGAGCCTAAACTCTTGAAAGGGAGGATCGCTACGGACGGCCGATCTGGGGGCGCGAATTCGAGTGCGCGCGCCCTCGCAGGCGTCTCCGACTTCCCTCGGTCGGTAAAAATGCGGTAGGCGCGAACCGGCCCCTCGATGTTCTTGAGCGTTTGCTCGCCCATGAACTCGAACGCTTGAGAGATTTTGCCCGAGACCTGATCGTAGACCGTCCCGCTGATGCATATGCCGCCGGCGTCGGCCAAGCCCTCCAGCCGGGATGCCACGTTTACGCCGTCGCCGAGGAGATCATCACCGTCGACCATGACGTCGCCCAGGTTGACGCCGATACGAAAGCG
>VRUB01000366.1 GCA_019456345.1 Nitrospira sp.
TTTTTGCGCCCTACAGGGGCCTCGCCGGAAAAGAAGACGGCGGCCCATGAAAGAGCCGCCGTCGCTGTGTGTGCCAGTGTCTATCCCGTTACGGGACGCAGGTGTCACCTCCTGGTCCGGTAGCAGTTATACCTCCGCTGCACGTTTGCCCGCACTGGACGTTGCTGAAAAATGCTTGCGAGCCGCCGGAACAGTCCAGTGTTCCCGTATAGGTCACGACACGGTCGCCTAAGAAACTGCGATCCCTGAGCCGCACTATCGAGCCTACCTCATTGTGGATGTTGCCTTGAACCGCAGCGTCGCCGTCGACCCTGAAGGAGCTCAGCCCGGCCGCTTCGATCTCGCCGTTGACGTCGGCGTTTCTGATGTCGACGACCCCGCCGTTGAAGACCTCGATGGCGACCGGTCCGAAGTCGTCAATAAAGCAACCGGCTCCCGTGCCCGGGTTGCAACCTTTCTCGGTATAGACGTCTCTCTCGTCAGGAACCGCTGGGTTACCGGGCTCTCTCGGAAGGAACCGCCCGTTTCTGAACGCGGACTGCCGGTCGATCTCGATCGCGCAGTACTGGTTATCCTTGTAGGTGTTGCCTACGGAAAACACCGAGGAGGCATCCGCGGCGAAGAGCCCGCAGTCGAAGAAAACAAACGGATCGTTGAACCTGCGCTGCCCGTTGCTGCTCAGCGTGTTGTCCCTGAGAACGGCGTTGGAGGCCCGGACCACGCTGACGCCGCCCGCCTCGTTGCCCGAGATATCGTTGCAGGTAAGGCGAACGTCTGCCCGATTGACAATGTCTACGCCGTCTCCGCTACCGGTAATCGTCAGGAACTCGATCCGGGCCCGAACGCCGTCGACCGTGACGGTTCCGTCGATCGTCGCCGTGCCGCCCGGATTGGCCCTGTCGCACCCATCGCCGGCTTGATTGCCGCTCAGGGTGATGTCGTCCTTCGTGATGCTTACGTTCTCGGTGCAGATCCCCGAAACGAAGATCGTCGTCGGACCGAACGCGAAGTCGACGGCCGCCTGAATGCTGTTGCTGTTGTTCGCGTCGCAGTCGACGACGTTGGGCGGCGCGGCGCCGGCGGCGCCGGTGAAGAGTCCCAAGGCCAGGGCCGCCGAGGCCGCCGTCAATGTTGCTTGCCTGATCATGACTGTCTCCTCGATCCAGAGATTGCAATGATGTCGGTCGCGTTGAAACCGACGCCCCACTCGCGGCCGGATGG
>VRUB01000367.1 GCA_019456345.1 Nitrospira sp.
GTCTGCCCGGGTAAAGCGCGTCGACCAGCCGCTGGCTCAGTTGTTTGCCGGGTTTCTCCTGCGGTTGGCTCACCGTAGGTAGGACAAGCGCCATCATCCGTTCCAGAATCCGCGGATTTCGCCAGAATACATGGAACGCCTGGTCAAAAAGTTCCCGTTGGTCAGCGCGATTAACAAACGCCGCATGTAACGTCCAGTAAAAGTCGCGACGATTTGTAATACCCACCGTGCGTACAGCACGGATCGCGTCCAGTACCTTGCCGGGGCCGATAGGAAGTCCGGCAGTGCGAAGCGTGCGCGCGAAATGCATAAGATTTGGTACCAGCCTGCCGCCGGCATTGTGCTCGTCGCGAGCGTGCACGGTCATCGCCTTACCCCCGCCGCAGCGATCTCGGCGTTGATTTCATCAAGGATACGTGCAGCCTCTGTTCCCCGTATCTTGACGATATCGTCCTGGTACTTGAGCAGCGCGCCTAGGGAATCGTTGACCATCTTCGTGTCGAGGGTGAGCACGTCGAGCTGGGTCAGCGCATGGGCCCAGTCAATGGTTTCGGCAATACCGGGTAGTTTGAACAGATCCATAGACCGCAGGCGCTGCACGAAGGCCACCACCTGACGGCTCAATGCATCCTCGGCATCGGGCGCCTTGACGCGCAGAATTTGCAGCTCGCGTTCTGCGCTCGGATAGTCAATCCAGTAATAGAAACAGCGACGCTTGAGGGCATCATGAATCTCGCGAGTCCGGTTCGAGGTGATGACGACGATAGGGGATGCAGCGGCCTTGATAGTGCCGATTTCAGGGATGGTGATCTGGTAGTCGGAAAGCACCTCAAGCAGATAGGCCTCAAACGGTTCGTCTGCCCGGTCCAGTTCGTCGATAAGGAGTACAGGAGCGCCTCCGTCATGCGGTTCTAGTGCTTGCAGTAACGGGCGTTCGATAAGAAACCGCCTGGCGAACACGTCCTCTGACAAACGTTCGCGCGAACGCTCGCCGGCCGCCTCGGCCAAGCGGATCTCGATCATCTGCCGGGCATAATTCCACTCGTAGACCGCCGACGCAACGTCCAGCCCTTCATAGCACTGCAGGCGCAAGAGTCGACGGCTCAGGGTGGTTGCGAGCACATTGGCGATTTCGGTCTTGCCGACACCGGCCTCGCCCTCTAGGAACAACGGCCGTTCAAGTTTCAACGCGAGAAACGTCGCAATGGCAAG
>VRUB01000127.1 GCA_019456345.1 Nitrospira sp.
CGGGGTGCCCTTTCTTTCGGTTCCTTTCTTTGGGCACGCAAAGAAAGGAACCCGTCGTACGGGGGCGGAACCCCGTTAATGAATAATCGCCGGTTGGGCGCAGATGGCTTGATGAAAAAAGGCATGCACAAAGGACTAACTCGCTACGGCGATGACCGCTTTGCGCTGTTTCTGCGAAAAACGTTCATAAAAGGAATGGGTTATTCCGACGATGCGCTCGACCGGCCTATTATCGGGATTACGAACACATTCAGTGCTTACAACGCCTGCCATCGAACCGTCCCCGAGATAATAGAAGCCATCCAGCGCGGTGTGATGCTGGCCGGTGGTCTGCCTGTTGAGTTTCCCATCATCTCGCTTCACGAGTCGTTTGCCCACCCCACCAGCATGTTCCTACGCAACCTCATGGCGATGGACGCCGAGGAAATGATACGCGCGCAACCCATGGATGCGGTCGTGCTGGTCGGGGGTTGTGACAAGACGGTACCGGCCTTGCTAATGGGTGCAGCCAGCGCCAACGTACCGGCCATTCTGACGGTGACGGGACCTATGCTGACCGGCAGTCATGCTGGCGAGCGCCTTGGTGCATGCACCGATTGCCGCCGATTATGGGCCATGCACCGCGCGGGGGAGATCGGTGAGCGCGAGATCGAAGAGTTAAGCGCCAAGCTGGTCCCCACCGCAGGCACCTGCGGCATCATGGGAACGGCGAGCACCATGGCAATGATGAGTGAGGCGTTGGGCATGATGCTGCCCGGTGGGGCCACCATACCCGCGGTCCATGCCGATCGCCTGCGCCATGCTGAGGCCACCGGCGCACGTGCCGTGGGCCTTGCGAGCGAGAACCTGACCCCCGATAAGATCATGACGCCCGAGGCCTTCGCCAACGCCTTCCGGGTGCTGCTCGCAATAGGTGGATCCACTAACGGCTTGATCCACATGACGGCGGTCGCCGGGCGTCTTGGTATCGACGTCGACCTCGCGGCCATCGACCACCTCGGCCACGAGACGCCCGTGCTGGTCGATTTGAAACCTTCGGGCCGTTACTACATGGAGGATCTGCACAGCGCGGGCGGCCTGATCCCGGTACTGCGCGAGCTGCGCTCGTTGCTAAACTCCGACTGCCTCACGGTGACCGGGCGCACTCTGAGTGCAAATCTCGAGGGCATGCCGCCATCGTGGCCGCAGGATGTCGTCCGGACTCTGGATAACCCACTCTACCCGCAAGGCGGTATCGCGGTGCTGTCAGGAAACTTGGCGCCGGCATCGGCAATCATCAAGCACTCGGCGGCCTCGCCCGACCTGCTGCAGCATACCGGCCGAGCCGTCGTGTTCGACTCGCTCGCGGACCTGGCGCAGCGCATCGATAGCGACGATCTGGATGTGGGTCCGGCCGATGTTCTGGTGCTGCGGAACGCCGGGCCAAAGGGCGCACCCGGGATGCCCGAAGCCGGGTCCATCCCGATCCCGCGCAAGCTCGCACGCCAAGGCGTAAAAGACATGGTACGTATTTCCGATGCGCGCATGAGCGGTACCGCCTTCGGCACTATCGTGTTGCACGTGAGTCCCGAGGCCGCCGTCGGCGGGCCGCTGGCGCTGGTGCGAAACGGGGACACGATTCGGCTCGATGTTCCCGCGCGTCGCATTGAACTGCTAGTCGAAAACAACGAGCTGCGGGCGCGTCGTGATCAATGGAGTCCACCACCGGCTCATCCCGGCAGCGACCGCGGGTATCTCAAGCTCTTCGTCGATCACGTGCAGCAGGCGGATAAGGGGTGTGATTTCGATTTCTTGGTGAAAACTCAGCGGCCGACCGAGCCCCGTAAAAACACCCCTGTGTTTCCCCGGGCGCGTTGATCGTCGTTGCCCGACAACGATAAGGCCTCGGTTTATTGGCGCACCGGAGACCCCGAAAACCTGCTGAAAATAGGTGTTGGTGCCCTGCCAGCACGAGCGAAGGCTGAGCAAGGGACTGCGGGATACAACCCGCGCGTGGCTGTGAATCCTCCGCACTCGACAACGGCTTCGGAATAGACCGATAATACCGGGGCCAGGCGATGAATTACTGTAATGGAAACTGCAACCGAAGGGATACGGGGGCGCGCTGGAAGTAAGTCGACCTGTAGCCGGCGATTGTTCGACGAATCGGATGCCTGCTGCCATGTTGACTAACACTCCCTTTGTCAGGTGGTACAAGCGCTGCCGCGTAATAATGTCAGGGGCCAACATTCGCACTGCCGATGGCGCCACTTGTGCACCAATGCCCGTGCGCACGGCAACGGCGTTCCTTCTTGTCTTGGTCCTCGTCCATCCGACCTTCGCGACCGACCTCGCCGGTCTCGCTTATGTGACCAACTGCAATGACAACACGGTATCGAGCTACGACGTGGATGGTGCGACCGGCCAACTTGAAAATGTCCGCGATGTCGCGACGGGCAAGTGTCCTCTCAGCATCACCGTGCACCCATCGGGCAAGTTTGTCTACGTTCAGAACGCAGGAGCGGATTCCCTATCGCTGTACTCGGTCGACTCGGCGACAAGCACTCTGACAGCGGTGGCAACGGTACCAACAGGGCGAGGACGCTCGCCCGGGAGGGTCACTGTCCACCCATCCGGCAAATTCCTTTACGTTGGGAACCATGATTCCAATACCATCTCTGCCTACAGTATCGACCCGCTAACCGGCGCACTGACATCGCTCGGCGGTTCACCATTCGCAACAGATGCCAGGCCTGGTTCGCTGAGCGTGCATCCCGGAGGGCGATTCCTTTATACAGCAAATTTTGACGCCGACAGCATTTCAGGTTACACCATTAATCCTACGACCGGTGCATTGACGCCGATCCCTGGCTCACCGTTCGCCGCAGCCGCCAATCCCATGGCAATCGCTATACATCCATCCGGCAAATTCACCTATGTCGCGAACTGGGGTTCGCACGATATTTCGGTCTACCAGACCAATATAAAAAACGGTGCCCTGCAAGAGGTATTGCCGCGCGTGTCGGCGGGGATAAAACCCGCGTCGATAGCCATTCGTTCCGGGTTTGTCTATGTCGCAAACATGCGCTCGCACGATATTGCGACTTACCGCATTGATGCGACAACAGGCGCCCTGCAGGAAGTAATGCCACGGGTGAAGATGGCAGGGTGGCCGGAGGTTATTGCCCTATATCCTTTCAAGAGATCTATCTATGCGACAAGCTATCAGGGAGATGAATTCTTAGTCTTGGGATTTGCGATTAATGAGGCGACGGGCGCATTGAGCCGTGGAAGCATAGTACGCCAAGGTAAGTTAAACCGACGATCCGCCTCCTCCGCCATAGCCTTGAGCCCGCGCGCCACTCCACAACTGGCGCAAGGAGCCGTTCGTGTGCTCTTTCAGGGTCCCGCAGCTCCTGTCCACGTAGAACTGATCCTCGATGCCTCGAACAGCATGTGGGGTCGAAGCGAGGGGAGGCGGAAGATTGATCTTGCCAAAGATGCGCTCACCTCCGTCATCCAGGGTCTTCCTTCTACAAGCCAGGTGGCAATGAGAGTCTACGGGCACCGTTATCGCCGGCAACTAAAAAACTGTCAGGACTCCGCCGTGCTTGTGCCTTTCGGGCCGCTGGATAAGGCAAAGCTCACTGAACAGGTCCAAGCCATCACGCCGCGCGGCATGACGCCGCTAGCCTATTCCCTAAAACAGGTGTTGAACGACTTCGGCGACGCGCCGGGCGAAAAACTCGTGATTGTAGTGACCGACGGCAACGAGACCTGTGGGGGGGATCCGGTGGCCGTCGCTAAAGCCCTGCGCCGGCAGCGCGCAGACGTGCGAATCGAGGTAATCGGGGTGGCCATTGCCGATGTCGCCACCAAGCGCCGGCTCCGAACCATCGCCGCCCTCACTCGAGGGCGCTATTACGCCGCCAAGGATGCACCGGAACTTAAGGCCGCGCTCGCGGTAGCGCTGCGCCTGGCCTTCAGCGTCGAGGACCAACGCGGCATGCGGGTGGCTCACGGGATGGTGGGGGGTGAGCGCTTATGTCTTGTGCCAGGCAATTACCGCATCACTGTGCGGAACCCAACGCACACGTTCGCCTTCGACAACATCGCCATCGCCCCGGGTCAACAGACCCGGCTCACCCTTATCCCCCAAGACCAGGCACTTGGCAAGGTCAGTCGAAGCGAAGCGCTCACGCGGCCCTGTCCTGTACCTGCGCAGCCGTCTCCCCTTGCCGAAGGCGCGCACACCCCCGAACTTTCTCGGGCGGGCGTCGATGCGAGTGGAAACTAATCGCTACCCGGGAGAAAACCATGAGCCATTTCGCCATCATCGTTACCATCAAGCTTAAACCCGGAGCCACTGAGGAATTTCAGCGACTGATCGTGGTCAATGCTGCCGCATCGAGGCAGGAGCCAGAGTGCCACCGTTTTGATGTACTTGTGTTTGAGGAGGACGAGAACACGCTATTTTTCTACGAAGAGTACACCAATGCTGCAGCGCTTGAAGCGCATCGCAACACACCCCACTACAAGACCTTCCGAGAAGCCACGGATGATATGGTGTTGGATCGTAAGATCCAGCGTTGTTCAGTCATTAGTTAGGACACAACGGCTACTCAAAATATTCACCGCAGAGCGCGCGGAGACCGTAGAGAGATTCGGAATTCAGTAGCGAGTCACGAGTTCCGAGTTACGAGGGCAAGATTGGCGCGGTGACTTCTGCATACTGCTACCGCTGCGGGCTAGTGGTCCGTTCATTCAACGAAAAGCGAACGTAATTTCGTAACCGCCGAGTCGGGGCTCGTCAGTATGCGCCGCCCCCGCACGTCAGCAATCGCAGCGCGTGCCCGCGCCATGGAAAACTGTGCGAGTATGAGTACATCGTAATTTGTCAAAGCCTGTGCTGCGCGGGCAATCGCGGCATCGTGCTCTTCGGTGCGACCGGTGCGTAACGCCTCCATGGCGCCCGGGACGTGGCGCAGCTCGATCTGCGGCGAGATCCGCTGGGCTGCCGCGGCCGCGACCAGCTCGGTGCGCAGCGACACAATAGTCGGAAGAAAGCTCGCGAGCCCGGCGATGCGCGTGCCGCACGACAATGCTTCCTCAATCATTGCTTCATCCGGTTTGAGCACCGGGATGATGAGCGCTTTTTTCGCGGCGTCGATTGTGGATCCAAATCCGGAACAGGTGAATAAAATTCCTTCGGCGCCACCATCGGCAGCGTAACGTGCGAGATTGACGATGCGCGTAGTAATACCAGGATTGAGCTCACCGGCGTCGGCAAGATCTTCGCTCAAGGAATCATCCGTCAGATTGACAGTCCTCGCCTTCGGCCACAGGCGCGAGAACGCCTCCCAGATCGGCTCATGCGCCAGCGCTGTCGCATGGATTAGGGCAATACGAGGTGATGGCATGGGGTCCGTTAACTGTGACGCGCCGCCGTTAGCGTCGGCTCCGGCGTTTCGCCTTTTTCCGGCCGCATCCGGAGTCGTGCGACGGGCATCCTATCCCCGCCGCTGACGGGCTTTGACCAGTATGCGGCCGCGGCTACACGAATCGCCTCTGCGAACGGCGGCGAGTCCTATAGAGTTCGCGGTTTGCTCTGCCAGCGCGCCCGATTTACGTTTCAGTCCCACGGCTCAATAGCATACCGCTCGACCGCCTGCGGATCGAACTGAAACCCGAGCCCGGGCCTATCCGGTAATACCAGGTCGCCCTCCTGGACCTCGAGCTGTGTGTCGATCAAGCGGCGAAAGTTCAGGACCTGGTCATCAGCAAAGTATTCGACAAACGTCGCATTCGGCGTGCTCGCCACCAAGTGTACGTGCAAATCGTGAAACCAGTGCGGGCACAGGTTCACACCAAAGCTCGCGGCAGTAGCGGCGATGCGTCGAAACTCGGTGATACCTCCACACACGGCCGCGTCGGTCTGCAAGATCGCTGCTGCGTCCTTGTCCAATAGCTCCTTGAAGCGCCAGCGCCCCGCTTCGATCTCACCCGTGGCTACCGGGACAGGCGTGCGCTGTGCCAGCCGCGCATGGTTGTCGATGTCATCGGGACTGAACGGCTCCTCGATCCAGTAAGGATCAAATTGCTCGTACACATCCATGTAGCGCTGCGCGGTCACCACATCCGACCAGGCGTTGTTGGCGTCGAGCATGAGCAGGGTCTCGTTGCCAATCGCGGAACGCGCGGCAGCGACGCGTGCTTCTTCCTCTTTCGGGCTCAACCTACCTACCTTCATTTTCACCGCCTTGAACCCGGCATCGACGTAACCGGCGAGCTCGTCGCCCAGCATCGCCGGCGTCTTGCCTTCGAGATAGTAACCGCCACTGGCATAGGCAGAGACCGTACCGGTTGCGTAGGCCCCTAGATACTTGTACAACGGCAGTCCCGCCGCGCGCGCATTGCGATCCCACAGCGCCATGTCTAACGCACTGATTGCGCGCATGACGGCACCGGTGCGACCATGGAGCAGCGCCTCCTGGTACATTCGCGCCCACAGCCCTTCGATCCGAT
>VRUB01000368.1 GCA_019456345.1 Nitrospira sp.
GTAGACCATGGCAAGACGACGCTGACGGCTGCGCTGACGAAGGTGATGGCGGCGAAGCATGGTGGTGAGGTCATGGGCTACGATCAGATTGATAATGCGCCGGAGGAGAAAGCGCGGGGCATCACGATTGCGACGGCGCACGTGGAGTACGAGAGTGAAAATCGCCACTACGCGCACGTGGACTGTCCGGGCCATGCGGACTATGTGAAGAACATGATCACGGGTGCGGCACAGATGGATGGTGCGATTCTGGTGGTGAGTGCGGCCGATGGACCGATGCCACAGACGCGCGAGCACATCCTGCTGGCGCGGCAGGTTGGCGTACCCTACATTGTGGTTTATCTCAACAAGGCCGACCAGGTGGATGACCCGGAGCTATTGGAGCTGGTTGAGCTGGAGGTGCAGGAGCTGCTGTCTACCTATGAGTTTCCGGGCGATGACACGCCGATTATCACGGGATCTGCGTTGAAGGCCTTTGATGGGGACACCTCGGATATTGGCATACCTTCAATTGAGAAGCTGATTGAGCAGATGGACTCCTACATTCCGATCCCTGAGCGTGCGATTGATGGTGACTTTTTGATGCCGGTCGAGGACGTATTCTCGATATCTGGTCGAGGCACGGTGGTCACTGGCCGTATCGAGCGTGGCATTGTGAAGGTGGGTGACGAGATCGAGATTGTGGGCATCAAGGATACCGAGAAGACGGTCTGCACAGGGGTTGAGATGTTCAGGAAGCTGTTGGACCAGGGTCAGGCAGGCGACAACGTGGGTGTGCTGCTTCGCGGCACCAAGCGTGAAGAGGTTGAGCGCGGCCAGGTACTGGCGAAGCCGGGCTCGATCACGCCGCACACGAAGTTTGAGGCCGAGGTATATATCCTGACGAAGGAAGAGGGCGGCCGTCATACGCCGTTTTTCAAGGGTTATCGTCCGCAGTTTTACTTTCGCACGACCGACGTAACCGGAGCGGTTGAGTTGCCTGAGGGCACCGAGATGGTGATGCCGGGTGACAACGTGCAGATGGTGGTTGAACTGATTGCACCGATCGCGATGGAGGATGGTCTGCGCTTTGCGATCCGTGAGGGCGGCAGGACGGTTGGTGCTGGGGTGGTTGCGAAGATTATTGAGTGACGAAAGAAACTGTGTGACAAAAGAAACTGTGTGACAAAAGAAACTGTGTGACAAAAGAAACTGTGTG
>VRUB01000369.1 GCA_019456345.1 Nitrospira sp.
GATCGAGCCGCGCTTTTGCCTTGTCGTCGCCAACCGATGTCTGCCTTAAGGCGCCCCCTTGATCGGTCGCCGGCGGCCCGCGCCGCCGGTCAGGATTCGTACTGGTTGTAGAGCACGTGCTTCAGCGTTTTCAACTCTTCGAGGCATCGTCCGGTGCCCAAGGCGACACAGGACAACGGCTCGTCGGCGATCGAGACCGCGAGGCCCGTGGCGTGCCGGAGCACGAAGTCGAGGTTGCCCAACAACGCGCCGCCGCCGGTCAAGACGATGCCTTTATCGGCGATGTCGGCGGCGAGCTCGGGCGGCGTCTGCTCGAGCGCCACCTTGACCGCTTCGATGATAGCGCCAACCGGTTCGGCCAGGCTTTCCGCGATCTGGCGCTGGTTGATGAGCAGTTCCTTGGGCACGCCGTTCAACAGGTCGCGGCCCTTGATCTCCATCTCCTTGCCGTCACCGTCGGACGGCGAACAGGCCGAGCCAATCTGCTTCTTGATGCGTTCGGCGCTGCCTTCGCCGACCAAGAGGTTACTGTTGCGTCGGATGTAGCTGATGATCGCCTCGTCCATCTTGTCGCCACCGACGCGCACCGAACGCGAGTAGACGATGCCGCCGAGCGACAAGACGGCGACTTCGGTGGTGCCGCCGCCGATGTCGACGACCATCGAGCCGGTCGCCTCGGTGACCGGCAGGCCGGCGCCAATCGCGGCGGCCATCGGTTCCTCGATGAGGAACACGCGCCGAGCCCCCGCGCTCTCCGCCGAGTCCTCGATGGCGCGGCGCTCGACCTCGGTCGAGCCGGTCGGCACGCTGACGATCATCTGCGGCCGGGCGAAGCTGCGCCGGTTGTGCACCTTCTTGATGAAGTGGCTGATCATCTCCTCGGCCACCTTGAAGTCGGCGATCACGCCGTCGCGCAGCGGCCGGATGGCCTCGATGTTGCCCGGCGTGCGGCCGAGCATCTGTTTCGCCTCGTCACCGACGGCGAGCACCTTGGACTTGCCCCGTGATTTGACCATGGCCACCACGGAAGGTTCATTGAGAACGATGCCGCGGCCCTTGACGTAGACCAACGTATTGGCCGTGCCCAGGTCGATCGCCATGTCCATACCGAGAAGACGCGAAAATATCGAAATTTACGTGATCCTTCCAAATTGCGGGCCGCTGAACGCCGACCGCACAGCGGCCCGACTGAT
>VRUB01000128.1 GCA_019456345.1 Nitrospira sp.
ATCATTGCCGCCGCCTTTAATCGTTTGCCCCGCAGCCATCAGCCTGTTTCCCAGGCCAAACGTAAAATCCTTCCATGGAAAGGTGGCAAGGCTCTTGAGGCCCGTGCCATAGATATAGGCCAGGTCACCCCCTTGGAAGTCCTTGCCAATGCCGGCTTGGATAAACGGCTTGAGATCCCAGTTATCCAGTATCGGGACGCGGAACTCGACACCGGGAATAAAGCTGATGGTGTCCAGGTCCTCAAAATCGCTGATGGCGAAGTCGAATTGGGTACGCCCGAGCGTGACGGGCAACAGTACCTTGATGTCCCAATTCTTTTTTTTCGGATAAGACAGGGGTACAACAATCGGCAGGCGCAGGACCGTCACGGTGCGATCCGCTATCTCATAGCGCCCGGTTCCGATCCAAGTGGCATAGGCATAATTGATGAAATCCTCCTCTTCTACTTGGGCCACGGCGTGAGGCGGAGCCCCGACGAGTCCAAGCAAACACATGGCAACGATACAGACAAACCGCACGCCGGCGCTGAGCCAAGGCATACGCGACCGGCCGTTGTGTGTGCGGACCTGCGTGGTTGCATAGTCCGCTAGGTTGGGCGGCGCAAAGGTGTCGCTGACTTCCTCCGCTTCTTCTTGGTCCATCGTTTGGGAAGGGATTTGATGTGGCATTCGAATGGCTGCGGAGTTTCTCCTGCAAAACCAGGCCCCACGGCTCGGGAGTTTGTTAGCTGCTTGAAACATTGGCGCGCCCGGAGGGATTCGAACCCCCGGCCTTAGGTTCAATCGAATCCGCCGAATGACTGCTTTCGGCCACAACCGGACATTCACCTCTCAGGCGTGATCTCAGGTAGCGCGCTTCGCGAATGGGCACCTCAATCTATTCGTGGACAAGTCTTCTCCGCCTTTTTTGGATGCTGGCTCCGCAAAGGACACGGCCACAGCAAGCAAGGAAAAGGCCATCCCCGCGGGGATGGCCTTTACAATTGCAGAAGAACTATTTGCCCCAGTCCCCAACGTTGTCGCTACCCGGTATGTCGAATTCGAGGTACTCCTCAACATCGAACGGCATGCTGTCGACGATGGCCTTGACCCGATCAGCTATTGCTTTCGTCTCGGGACGCGCGTTGGAAAGTCCCGTATACGGAATGCCCTTGCCGTTCTTAACATCCGGATACTTTTTCTTGAAGAGCTCGTGCCGGGCACGCATCCGGTTAAACTGACCCTGCGTGTGAATCAGCGGAACGAGCTGGGGGTTCTCCTCCCGGGGATCCATGTAAAGGTCGTAGTAGGCTTCCGGCATCCCGGATGCGGCTACGTCGCCAGCACCAA
This sequence comes from Nitrospira sp., assembly GCA_019456345.1. Lineage (GTDB taxonomy): Bacteria > Pseudomonadota > Gammaproteobacteria > Acidiferrobacterales > SPGG2 > VRUB01. The sequence continues at coordinate 1,330 of VRUB01000128.1, forward strand.
TCCAGTGCCTTTTGTATCGGCCCTTGACCGTGGCTGCGAGTTCGTGGCCGGCATAGATGAATACGTAGTCACGTCGACCGTGAGTATCGCCATTCAGGAACAACGCTGTCTGGTCGAGTCCATCAACGACGCGATCAGTTGGGATATGTTTCGTGGCCCCAGCCAGCCGGGAAAACGTCGTGTACAAATCTGTGATATGGATGATATCGCCGACAACCTGGCCCTCGTCGACCACGCCAGGCCACCACGCGAATGCCGGAACGCGCACGCCGCCCTCGGTGAAGTCGCCTTTGCCACCACGGTACAGCATGGGCAGCATCCCCCAGCCCGCCGGCGGACTGTGAACCATCGGACCGTTATCAGCCATGGCCACGAACAGTGTGTTCTCGGCGATTCCCAGCTTCTTTAGCTCTTGCATCACTGTACCGACAAAAGCGTCCAGCTTTGGAAAGGCACCCGCGACTTTTAGCCCGGCCACCGATCTCTTCGGTATTTCGGCTTCGAGGAAATTCAGAAAGTTGGGCCAATAAGAGACGAAAAAGGGCTTCCCCGCCTTGGCGTTTCTGCGGATGAACTCCAGGGTGCGCTTCTCCGCCTCGTCGTCCAACTTCGCGTAACACTCGTTGGACGTCCCGCACCACTCACGGCCCAGCTCGCCTTTTTTGCCCTCGATATTCATCACCCAACCCTCGGGAACCAGTCCGGGACTGTCCAGCCTGTAGGGATCCGGAGGGTAAATCTCCGGATGCAGGCCCAGCACCGCATTGACCGCATTGCCCTGCGGGCTATAGAGGGATGTGATTTGGTTCATCGGCGTGAACAGGGCCTCGTCGAAACCCTGGTTATGAAGATAACTCTCCTCAATATCACCCAGATGTCCCTTACCGTAGAAGGCGGTGGCATAGCCCGCCTCGGACAATACTTCAGCAATGGTCACCTCCTCGGCACGCAATCCCGAAAACTCGTGGGGCATTCCTACCACGCCCATGCCATGGCGGACAGGATGACGGCCAGTGAGGACAGCAGCGCGGGTGGGCGTGCAGGACGGTTCCGAGTACATCCGGGTGAAAATGATGCCCTCCGCCGCCATTTGGTTCAGGTTGGGCGTCTCGTAGCCGAAATTCTTCTGGAGCGCCGGAAAGCCGACTGCACCGAACGCGGTGTCATCCCATAGGATGTAGACGATGTTGGGGGGCTGGCCGTGCTTCTTCTTCAGTTCTGCCAGCTTTTTGTCGAGCTCTTTATCCTCGGCGGCCCAGCGTTCGCCGTTCTGGGCCTTGAGGATGTAGTACTCGGCATCGTGGACGATCTCCGCTCCAAATGCTGGAATGGCCAGGATTGCCCCGATAAGGGTCATCGCCAACCCCAAGGTCGCCATTCTGTGAAAGCCCATTTTCATGCCTCCCTCGTTTCTTAGTTCTTTGTGAATCCGCCGGACGAATGCCCCGCGGGGACGTCGGCGGACTATAACTGCTCCGGGCTCTCAAAAAAAGATCTGCGATTACAATGATCGGCGCACGCTCTTACTGAATGGCCGCTTCGTGTCGTAAGCGGACATTCAGGCTGAAATCGTCCATCCGACCGAATGAACACCCGCTAACGGCCAATTGCGGAAGCTCGCCGCGGCGGGCGGGTGCGACCGGCGGCTCACTGTCGGGTTGCTGCCGTTCGGCTCTTTCCCTTACCGAAGTCGCACCACGCTTCAATCCCACCCTCGACGATCCGCGCCTTTATACCCCGTTCACACAAGGCATCCCGCGTCGACTGGCTGACGTGATGACCATGAACGCAATACACGATCACTTCATCTATGTCGCCGATGTCCCGGCTCCACTCAGCGACCTGCTCGGGGTCTCGCCACTCCGCGCTTGGAATCGGATACTCGACGTCCACCCGGTCTATTTCCCGGCGAACGTCGAACACTCGCACATTCGCGCCGCCGTCGAGAAGCCGATCGAGGTCGGCGGGCAAAATCGAGTCTTTCATATTGAAACCTCCTGGGAATGATCCCTCCGATAGGTATGACGACGTGAATGGGAGATGAGTGGTTCTTAAGCGTCCTCTGCGGCCCCTAGCCGCCGGCAGGAAAGACAAATAGCTGGAGCGCTAGCCCCGCCGCCGCGGATGCGCCGATGACGGGAATGATCCCCCACTTGAGTCCCACCAGGGCGATAATGGCACCCACTCCCAGCAAGGCCGACAGCCATTCGAATCGACCCGCGAGACCGTCAGGCCACAGGACGTGATAGGCGAAGAACAGTGCGAGGTTGAGGATAACCCCGACTACGGCTGCCGTGATACCGGTGAGTGGGGCAGTGAACTTGATGTCGTGTCGCGTCGCCTCCACGAGCGGGCCACCGGCCAGAATGAAGAGGAACGACGGCAGAAACGTAAAGAATGTGGCGACGATGGCGCCGGCAAATCCCGCGAGCAGCAATGAGTCCGTTCCGAAAAATGCCTTGGTCCATCCCCCGACGAATCCGATGAAGGTGACCACCATGATGAGGGGGCCGGGTGTGGTCTCACCCAATGCGAGGCCATCGATCATCTGGGTGGCCGTCAACCACTCATAGTGCTCGACACCCCCCTGATAAACGTACGGCAACACCGCATAAGCACCGCCGAAGGTGACCAACGCCGCTTTGGTGAAGAACCAGCCCATCTGCGTGAGCGTCGCGGCCAATCCGAAGTAGCCGGCGAGCCCCGCCATCGCGGTAAGCCAAATGAACAGTCCCGCGACAATGTAAAGCGCGAATCGTGACCTACTAAAGCGCGCGTGGGCCGGCAACGGCGTGTCATCGTCGATGAGCGCGGATCCGAAGGACGAGGAGCTCGATGCGCCGTGGTTAGCACCGCCACTCGCAAACTTTTCCGGTGCAAGCCGCCCACCGACGAGGCCGATTAAACCCGCGCCCAGCACGATGTAGGGAAACGGGACCTGGAACGCAAAGATGGCGACAAAGGCGGCGGCCGAGATAGCCCATAACAGGGAGCTTTTGAGCGCTCTGGAGCCGATGCGATAGGCCGCGAACAGGACAATAGCGGTTACCGCGGGCTTGATGCCATACAGAATCCCTGCGACCACGGGAACCTGTCCAAAGGCGAGGTAGATCCAGGCCAATGCGATCAAGATGAACAACGAGGGTAAAATAAACAGCGCGCCGGCAATGATCCCTCCGAGCGTCCCATGCATAAGCCAGCCAATGTAGGTAGCCAACTGCTGAGCCTCCGGGCCGGGGAGGAGCATCGTATAGTTGAGCGCGTGCAGGAACCGGTGCTCGGAGAGCCAACGCCGTCGCTCGACGAGCTCCTGGTGCATGACGCTGATTTGCCCGGCCGGGCCTCCGAAACTGATGAAGCCCAACTTGAGCCAAAACCGAAACGCCTCACCTAGCCCAACCCCCGCGCGTTGAGGGGAAGCGGTGCGAATGCCACCCCCGGAAGACTCTCCTAACATTGGGCGCCCCCTGTGGACGCCGCCTGGGCGTAAGCGGCGTAGAGGTGATTGAGCAGCGTGCCGGCCGCGTCCAGCAACGCATCGTCGTCGCTACATTGATGCTTGACGCCCGCAAGCATCGTGACGAAGCCGGCTGCTTCCGCGACCGGCATGCCACCCACATCCAGGTAGTGCACCAGCGCGCCGAGCTTAGCCAGGGCGGGATTTTCAGTCAGCTCGAAAGTCCGCAGCAGTACTTCGAAAGTGACGAGATTCTCGACATGGCTAAAGGTTGCCCCGTCGAAATCAAACCCGATCGCATCCGACGGACAATTGCGGGGGTGCGCGAGCCACACGAAAGACGCTTCGGGGTCGATGAAGCGTCGTATCAGCCATGCGGATGCCACGCGGTCCACCCAAAGATTGTGTCGCGTTGCCCAACGTCGCCCGCGGAACTCGGAGGTGGCGCGGGGTTTAATGCTACCCAGCCTTGCGGTGGGTTCATCCGGCGAAAAGCGCGTATTAGCGGCGGCTGCCATGTGCAGCAACGCCTGCGCCGCCCGCACCTTCGGCTTACCGGGAAAGTAGTCGGTGCCCGCGAGCGCTTCGAAGTCCCGCCGCAACTGCGCCTCCTTTCGCCGCGCCTCGGGCTCGTCCAGACCGGCCAGGGCGTCGATCAGCTCGGCGACCTTGGCAAGCCACTCGTCGTATTCCGCACTGCGGTCGAAGAGGCTGCGAAACTTTGTCCCGAGACCTGAGTCATCTGAGGAATACGTCAACAGGTAAGCTGTGCCGCCCGCCCCCTGTACGTTGCCCACCTGCTCTTGCAATACCGCGCGAGTTTCCTCGGATTCGGGCAAGACATAGACCCCGTCTCGGAGTATTCCGGCCCCACGCGCCTTCAACGCTCGCCAGACTCGCATCCGCGGAGTGCCACTTTGCCCGGGCAGGCTGATGATGAGAATACACCACCTATCGTCGTTCATGTAGCGTGCGTTACATGAACGTAACGTACATTACAACAACTTTTAGTGCTGCGGGATATGGGCGCCTACCACGATGGGCTCATGAACCGGTTCGCCCCGGCGCCGGTCAAGCTCCATCTCGCAGCGCGGCGGCATTTCTTCGATGTATTGACCACACGACACGTCGTCGTCGTGAATCCGGCCGCGGCCGTGCACGGGCCGCGCCATGAGGCGGTGGCGGGCAAAACGCTACAGATGAGCGTTGAACAGGCCCCGACTAAGGTGGCCATTCCGTAACCTCCTCGCTCCATTAGAGGTCAGAGCCCAGTATGCGAATTGGTTCCGTGATCGTCGTCTGGTCTGTCGATTAGTTATATATTGTTAACGAGATTCTGCAAAGTAGGTTGGGGCGCTTGCTTACCCTAAAGCGGATACCCGAGCGTCGTGCCTCGTAGGGCAGGTTTGGGTCGTTTCCGGACATTCACGAACGTCTGCTTGCGGCCAAGAGCGGACGTTCGGAGGCTACGTTACCGCCAGCCAGCGTGTCTCAGTCGAACCAAGAAATAGCCTCTAACACGCCGTCGGGGAATTCTAGCTTGCAAACAACCTGCAAAACGTGCGGTGCGGCGCGGATTCGCATCGGCGAATGGAGCTGTTCATCTACGAGCTAGTCTAGCTCGCGAGCTTGAACGATCGGTAGGAGGATCGGCGGTCGGTACCG
>VRUB01000129.1 GCA_019456345.1 Nitrospira sp.
GTTTCGCCTGACACCGACACGCCTGGCTACGAGCTGGCGCGTCAGGGCTTCGATCGTTGCTACGACGCGACCTTAATCGGCATGTCGAGCCTGCGCCAATGCCTTGGCTCGGTGCACGACAAGTTCATCAGCGAACTCAACGTCAACTACTGGCAGTCGATCGAGACCGGCAGCTGACGCCGGGCCCGCCGCGGTCATTCGCGCGCTTAACTGGAAAACGGGTTCCGGGCGTCGGGCCTTGGTCCGTCCGGTCGAGCAATGGAATACCTCTTCGTCGTCTATCTCATGATCAACGGCGCCTGGGTTCGCGGCGACGACATCGATGGCTGGGCGTCGCTGCCCGTCGCGACACTCGAGGAGTGTCTCAAACGCAAGGCGCGTGCCGAGGAAATCCACGCCGATCTCATACGGTCGGACCCGAGAGCAATCGACAAGCGGTTTGACTGCGAGCCGCGTGAGGGTGCCTCGGACGGTTAATCAATAAAAAAAGTCTTGTCGAATGTACCCAGCAAAGGCTATTGCGGTGCCGGATGCTTACGGCTAACGTTAGGTCCATAGCTGGCTCGTACAGCCCGTAAACGTGCGTATCGAGACAGGGAGTCAACTGGGAGAACACTGATTATGAATGTTATCAAATATCTTACCGCGGTCGTCGCCGGCGTCGCGCTCCTCATCGGGGGCGCTGTCGGTGCTTCGGCCGAAAGCACGCTGGAGATCGTCAAGAAGCGCGGTCACCTGCGTTGCCAGGTCGGTCCGCCTTCGCCGGGTTTCTATAATCTGGACGCCGAAGGCAACTGGTATGGCAGTGACGTCGACACGTGCCGCGCGCTTGCCGCCGCCATCTTCGCCGACGCAAATGCCGTGCAGTTCCAATCGGTCAGCACGCAGGCGCGGTTCACCGCCATGGCGAACGGCGAGTCGGACGTGCTGTCGCGGACGACGACCTGGACACTGTTTCGCGACACGCAGCTGGGTCTCGACTTCACGGCCATCAACTTCTACGACGGCCAGGGCTTCATGGTGCCCAAGGACAGCGGCATCACGAGCGCGATGGACCTCAAGGGCGCATCGGTGTGCGTGCTGACCGGCACGACGACCGAGCTCAACCTGGCGGATTTCAGCCGGAACAACAGTCTCGACATCCAGCCGATAACCTTCGAGGACGGCAACGTGCGCAACGACACCTATCTGCAAGGTGGCTGTGACGCGCTGACCAACGACAAGTCGGGTCTCGCCTCGAACAAGGCCGCGTTCCCGAACCCGGGCGACCACATCATTCTGCCCGAGACCATCTCCAAGGAGCCCTTGGGACCGGTCGTGCGTCAGAACGACTCGCAGTGGATGGACATCGTCAAGTGGACGGTCTTCGCCATGGTCGCCGCCGAGGAGCTTGGCCTGAATTCGGCCAACGTCGACGAAGCCAAGGCCAATATGGGGAACGCCTCGGTGAATCGTCTGCTCGGCACCGAGGGCAACCTCGGCGAGGGTCTCGGCCTGCCGGCCGACTGGGCCTATCAAATCGTCAAGCAAGTCGGCAACTACGACGAGATGTACGAGCGCTCAATGGGTGACGGTCCCCGTGCGATCGGCATCGGGCGCGCCGGCTCTCAGAACGACTTGTGGACACGTGGCGGGCTGCAATACTCGCCGCCGTTCCGCTAGGATCCTAAATGGCGCCCAACCCAGCCTGGGTTGGGCGCCATACTTTTAGGCGCCATCTAACGAGCGGGACCTAGAATTATGGCCACGTCGGATAGTTCGCTGGTCAAGAGCCAGCCTAAGAGTTCGGTCAGCTTCCTCTACGACGAGCGGGTTCGGAACTTTTTCTATCAGACGCTGACCGCCGGCACCTTTGCCTGGCTGGTCTGGTATCTGTTCACGAACACCGCGCACAACCTCGAGGTCCGGGGCATGAACTCGGGTTTCGGGTTCCTGTTCCAGACCGCCGGTTTCGATACCGACTTCAAGCTGATCGAATACACCGTCGGCACGGGAACCTATGGCCGTATCTTCTTCGTCGGGGTCTTGAACACGCTTTTCGTCTCGGTCTTCGCGATCGTCGCCAGCACCGTGATCGGTTTCTTCATGGGCGTTATGCGGTTGTCGACAAACTGGCTGATCTCGCGTCTTGCGCTGACCTACGTTGAGATCCTGCGAAACGTGCCGCTCCTGATTCAAATCATATTCTGGTATCTCGGCGTCTTCGCGCTCCTGCCAAAAGTCAAGCAGAGCGCGGACTTCCTCGGCATCGCGTTCCTCAACAACCGCGGCCTTTACGTGCCGTCGGCGGTGCCCGGCGACTTGTTCTGGATGACGATGACGGCGTTTGTCATCGCCGTCGTCGCGGCCTTCATGATCAGACGATGGGCGCGCCGTCGCCAAGAGCAGACGGGCCAGCAGTTCCCGTCGTTCTGGGCCGGACTCGGCGTTATCGTGGCCTTGCCCGGGGTGGTCTACCTGGCCACGGGTATGCCGCTCTCATGGGACATTGCCGCGCTCGAGGGATTCAACTACCAGGGCGGCTTCGCCCTGCCGCCGGCGTTCCTCGCGCTGCTGGTCTCGTTGACGATCTATCATTCGGCGCATATGGCCGAAGCGGTGCGCGCGGGCATCCTGTCGGTCAGCAAGGGCCAGACCGAGGCGGCGAACGCGCTCGGCCTGCGGCCCGGCAGGGTCATGCGGCTGGTCATCATCCCGCAGGCGATGCTGGCCATCGTGCCGCCGATGATCTCGACCTGGATGAACGTCGTGAAGAATTCGTCGCTGGCCGTCGCCATCGGCTATTCCGATGTCGTCGCGCTGTTCATGCAGACGTCGCTCAATCAGTCCGGCTACGCGATCGAGATCGTCGCCATCACCATGTTGTTCTACATGACGATCAGTCTGACGATCTCGTTCTTTATGAACATCTACAATAAACGCGTGCAGCTGAGGGAGCGCTAGACATGGCCGACGTAGTTCTTGCAGAAGGATACAGGCCACCGCCGACGGTGCAGGGCACGTGGTTCGCGTGGCTGCGCGACAACCTGTTCAGCACCTGGATCAACACGCTCCTGACCTTCGGCGCGCTCTACATCGTCTACTTCGCGGTGTCGGGCGTTTGGGCGTGGGGCATTACCAACGCCGTGTGGGAGGCCGAGAACCGGCGCGTCTGCTTCGACATCCTGGCCGAGCGCGCGCAAGAACAAGGTGTCGATGAACTCACGGGCGCGTGTTGGGCGGGCGTCATCAGCTGGTTCGACAGCTTCATCGTTGGCCGCTATCCCCGGGGCGAGATGTGGCGTATCAATCTCGGCGGCCTCTTGCTCGTCGTTTGGATGGTGCCGATCTGGCTGCCCGGGGTGAGGGACAAGATCTACGTCGGTTTCAGCACCGTGTTCCTGTATCCCTTCCTCGGCTTCTATCTTTTCGCCGGCGGCGAGAAGGGGCTGTTCCTTCAAGTCATGATGTCGCTCGCGATCGTCGTCCTGATCGGCAACACCCTCAATGGCTATCACGGGGTCCGCACGGGGCGTTCGCTGCCCGCGGTCGTGATCGCCGGCCTCGGCATGAAGGCGTCGTCGGACAAGAAGCAGCGCAACACCTTGCTGGCCATCTTCGCCGCTGCCTTCGCGCTGGCCTTTTGGGCGCAGATGGACTGGGCCCTCGTGTCCGTCGAATGGAACCTTTGGGGCGGGCTGTTCCTGACTTTGGTGATTTCCGGCATCGGCATCGCCTTCGCCCTGCCTGGCGGCATCGTTCTCGCGATGGGCCGTCGATCGCAGCTGCCCGTCATCCGGATACTCTGTACCGGATTCATCGAGGTCTTCCGGTCGGTGCCGTTGATCACCATCCTGTTCATGGCGACGACCATGTTCCCGCTGTTCCTGCCCGAAGGGTTCACCTTGAACAAGCTGGTGCAGGTGATCGTTGCGGTGTGCCTGTTCAACGCCTGCTACATGGCCGAGGTCGTGCGCGCCGGCCTGCAGGCGATTCCCAGGGGCCAGTACGAAGCGGCCATGGCGATGGGTCTCGGCTATTGGAAGATGATGGGCCTGATCATCATGCCGCAGGCGCTGAAGTTCATGATCCCGAATATCGTCGGCAACTTCATCGGCCTGTTGAAGGACACCACGCTGGTCTCGATCATCGGCTTGTTCGATATCCTGAACATGCTCAAGGCGGTCAGTCAGGACGTGCCTTGGCGCGGCTTGCACAAGGAGCCGCTGGTGGTCGGCGCGGCCCTGTTCTTCATCATTTGCTTCGCCATGTCGAAGTACAGCCGCCATCTCGAAGAAACCCTCGGCGGCGGAACGCAACGCTGATCGGGGTCGACCTCAAAAGGGGATAAGCCATGGTTGAGACCACCACCGAGACGACCGAAGCGGAGACCCCCGGCCAACTGGCGTCTGCGGCCTCGTCCGATGTCATCATCCTCCTCAACCACGTCAACAAGTGGTTCGGTGAGTTCCACGTCCTGCGCGACATCAACCTCTCGATCACGCAGGGCGAGCGCATCGTCGTCTGCGGGCCTTCCGGTTCGGGAAAATCGACGCTGATCCGTTGCATCAACCGGCTCGAGGAGCATCAGGAAGGCGACATCATCGTCGACGGGTTGACGCTGGGCAGCGACCTGAAGAACCTCGACCAGATCCGCAGTGAAGTCGGCATGGTGTTTCAGAGCTTCAACCTGTTCCCGCATCTCACCGTGCTCGAGAATCTGACGCTGGCGCCGATCTGGGTGCGCAAGATACCCAAATCCGAGGCGAATGAAGCCGCCATGGCTTATCTCGAGCGCGTCAAGATCCCCGAGCAGGCCGACAAGTATCCCGGCCAGCTCTCGGGCGGTCAGCAGCAGCGCGTGGCGATCGCGCGCTCGCTGTGCATGAACCCCAAGATCATGCTGTTCGACGAGCCGACATCCGCGCTCGACCCGGAGATGATCAAGGAGGTGCTCGAGGTCATGGTCGAGCTCGCCTCGACCGGCATGACGATGATCGTCGTGACCCACGAGATGGGTTTCGCCAAGACCGTCGCCGACCGGGTGATCTTCATGGACTTCGGCGAGATCATCGAGATGAACGAGCCGCACCAGTTCTTCAACAACCCGCAGTCCGACCGCACCAAGCTGTTCCTCAGCCAGATCCTCCACAACTAGGAAGGATCAGGCGGCTAGTCGAGGGCCGCCACGGTTTCGATCTGCTGATCGTAGGGCACGAAGCCGGCGCGCCGATACATCGGCAGCGCGCTCGGGTGGTCGAGCGAACAGGTGTGTAGCCAGACGCGTTTCGGTTCCATAAGCCAAGCGGCCGAGACCGCCCAATCCAGCAGATAGCTGCCCAAGCCGCGTCCGACGAATTCCGGCATCAACCCGACATAGCTAAGCTCGACCGCGCCCGCGATACGCCCGTCGAGCTCGACGAAGCCGGCCGGCACGCCGGCGACGTACAGAATGTAGATCGCCACGTCGGGATCGTGAATGATCCCCGTCAACTCGTCGTCGGTCAGTCGGCGCCGGTCGGTCCAGTTCCACGGCTCGCCGACCGTGTCGTACATGTAGCGGTAAAACGAGACGGTCGGCTGCTCGGCGCGGAAGATGGCGAGCTTGCCGGCCGGCACCGGCGTCGACGGCCGCGTCGGTCGCTCGGTCATCTCGAGATAGGTGACCGTCGTCTCGATCCGGCCCGTTGTCTTCTTGCCGCGCGTCATCGTCCGGTCTATCCGTCGCCCTCGACCGCCGGTCTCTCGACCAGCCAGCGCGCCATCTGGGTGCGCGGCTCGACGTCGTAGCCGAGATGCTCGTAGAACCCGCGTACCGCGGCGTTGGTCTCGCGGATGATCAGGTTGACCTTGCGCACGCCGAGCCCGGCGAGCCAATCCTCGGCGCGCGCGACCATGCGGCGGCCGAGGCCGGTGCCGCGCAGCGCCGGCTCGACGGCGACGTAGTACAGCCAGCCGCGGTGGCCGTCGTGGCCGGCCATCGCCGTCGCGACGACCCGCTCGCCGTCCTCGGCGACGAACAGCTCGGACGTCGGCGTCGCGCGGCAGAACGCGATGTCGCCCGCCGGCGGGTTGTAGTCCTTGGTCAGGCCGCAGGCATGCCAGAGTGCGACGACCCGGGCCTCGTCGTCGTCGCGATAGGCGCGGATGCGTGGTCCGGCGCCGGTCAATGCCGCCGCTTCAGGGCTCGATCGGCGTGTCATCGCGACCGCCCCATTCGGTCCACGAGCCGTCGTAGACGGCGCTGTCGCGGTGCCCGATCACGGCCAGCGCCAAGGCGAGGACACCGGCGCTGACGCCCGACCCGCAGGTCGTGACGACCAGCCGCGAACGGTCGAGCGCGGCCGCGTCAAACGCCGCGGCGAGCGCGTCCGGGGACAACATTGCGCCGCTATCGGCGTCGATCAGCCGGTCGTAGGGCAGGTTTAGG
>VRUB01000014.1 GCA_019456345.1 Nitrospira sp.
GCGAGCGGGCGCACCACGGACGGTGCGCACCGGTCTTTCGAGCGAAGCAGGGAAAGCGGGAGCGAAGAAAGGCCCTTGCCCGGACCCCCTGAGACGACTGAGGCGTGCAGGGCACCCGCTGGCTTTTGCGGGCGCTGGCGCAGGCGCAGATGGCTTTGGGAACTTTGGCCGAAACCAAAGTTCCTCGTCTGCCGGGACCAGACCCGGCTAATATATTGTCGCCGGTAGGCGACACAACTATGGCGTTATGCACTTCACACTCTGGTGCGAGGCCCCGCACTAGCGGTGCACGCGTCGCTGCCCGCGGTCGTGCGCCGATGGCAGTGGGCGGGTTATAATCGGCGCTCCCCGACCATGCCCTAGAGCAGAAAAAAAGACGCGTTTGACCTTTCAGGAACTGATACTGAGCTTACAGGAGTACTGGGCCCGTGAGGGCTGCATCCTGATGCAGCCCTATGACATGGAGATGGGCGCCGGTACCTTTCATCCCGCGACCACGCTCGGTGCCATCGGTCCCGAGCCGATACGCGCGGCATATGTACAGCCATCGCGCCGACCTACCGATGGTCGCTACGGCGAGAATCCGAACCGACTGCAGCACTACTATCAGTTCCAGGTGATTCTGAAGCCCTCCCCGCTGGATATTCAGCAGCTCTATCTTGATTCGCTGCGCATGCTGGGATTTGATCCCTTGGTGCACGATATCCGTTTTGTCGAGGACGACTGGGAGTCGCCAACCCTGGGTGCCTGGGGGCTTGGCTGGGAGGTCTGGCTCGATGGCATGGAGGTCACCCAGTTCACGTACTTCCAGCAAGTCGGCGGTCTCGATTGTCGACCCGTTACAGGCGAAATTACCTATGGCTTGGAGCGTATCGCGATGAACATACAGGGCGTCGACGATGTGTTCGATCTGATCTGGACGCCGGGATTCCGCTACGGGGATATCTATCGCGAGAACGAAAGGGAGTTCTCCATGTATAACTTCGAACAGGCCCATGTGGCGACGCTATTCCGCCATTTTGACGACTACGAACGCGAGAGCCAACGACTGCTCGACCTGCGCCTGCCGTTGCCTGCCTACGACATAGCGCTCAAGGCTTCCCATATTTTCAATCTGCTGGACGCGCGGCGGGCCATCAGCGTCACGGAGCGCGCGCGCTTTATCGGCCGGGTCCGTGTGCTCGTACGCGGCGTGGCAGAGAGCTATTACGACAGCCGCAAGGAGCTAGGCTTCCCGCGCGGCCGGCACGCAGCCAAACGCGCCCATGGCTAAGCGAACGGCCCGGCCACAGGGGCGCGCCAAAGGTAAATCAGGCACAGCTCGCCATACGAAAGCCCATAGCGAGGCGTGTGAGCTGCTGCTCGAAATCGGTACCGAAGAGCTTCCGCCGAAATCCCTCAAGAATCTGAGCGTAGCGCTGGCTGCACGATTGTACGAGGGGTTGCGCGCGGCCGAGCTGGTGGATGACAGCGAGCAACGTTATCACGTGTATGCCACCCCCCGGCGATTAGCGGTCAGTGTGGCGGACGTACTGCAGCGCCAGCCCGACAGGGTCATCGAGCGCCGTGGGCCTTCGTGGCAAGCGGCATTCGACGAACGGGGTCAACCGAGCCAGGCGGCGATCGGGTTTGCGCGCTCGTGCGGTGTGTCACCGCAAAAGCTCCAACGCTTGGAAAATGACAAAGGCGCGTGGCTAGCATTCCGCCGCAAGGAGAAGGGCGCGCTCGCGAGAACGCTCATAGCGGGCATCATCGATGAGGCGCTGAGAAGACTGCCTATCGCCAAACGCATGCGCTGGGGAGATGGCGATGCCGAGTTCGTGCGCCCGGTGCACTGGGTAGTAGTGCTGCATGGTGACAAAGTCATTCCATGCACGCTGTTGCGCGTGAAAGCGGATCGCTACACGCGCGGGCATCGCTTCCACTATCCTAAGGCGATCGCGCTTCGCTCGGCGGCAGCCTACCCGGGCCCGCTGGCGACGCGTGGCTACGTGGTGGCCGACTTCGATTTGCGCAAGTCCATGATCCGCACAAAGGCGCATGCACTTGCCAAACGAAAGAACGGCATCGCCGTAATCGACGAAGCGTTGTTAGATGAGGTAACGGGGCTCGTGGAGTGGCCGGTACCCCTGCTCGGGATGTTCGATAGGGCGTTTCTGGACATCCCGCCGGAGCCGCTCGTCTCGACTATGAGAGATCACCAGAAATGCTTTCACGTCATAAGTAGTAAGGGCGCGTTACTGCCTTATTTTATTACCGTATCCAACATACGCAGCAAGAACGTGAGTAAGGTGCGCGAGGGCAACGAGCGCGTCATACACGCGCGTTTCGCCGATGCCCGATTTTTCTGGGAGGCCGATCGCAAAAGCAGTCTCGGGAGTCGGGTGCCGGCGCTCAAGGACGTCGTGTTCCAAGACAAGCTCGGCAGCATGTACGACAGGGTGGTGCGCGTGCGACAGTTGGCCGGCGTGATTGCCGAGCAGGTGCACCACGACCGGAGCTTGGCCGAGCGCGCGGCGTGGCTGTGCAAGGCGGATCTCATGACCGGTATGGTCGGTGAATTTCCGGAGCTGCAAGGGGTTATGGGGCGTTACTACGCCGAGCATGATGGTGAGCCTTCGGTAGTGGCAGCGGCGATCGAGGAGCACTATCTGCCGCGCCACGCCGGTGACCGGCTGCCACCGGCGCCTGCGGGACAAGCGCTGGCGATTGCCGATCGGATCGACACATTGATCGGGATCTTCGCAGTTGGTGAGGGCCCGACCGGAGACAAGGACCCGTTCGGCTTGCGCCGCGCGGCGCTGGGGGTGTTGCGCATCGTCATCGAGTGCAAGCTTGCACTGGATCTTAACACCTTGCTCGAAGTCGCCTGGCGGAGTCTGCCCGATTCGGTACGCAGCGCCGGCTTGGTTGCCCAGGTTTATGATTTCATGATGGACCGGCTACGCGCGTATTACGTCGACGCCGGCGTCAGCCAGGACGTGTACGAGGCGGTGCTTGCTTGTCGCCCGCGTCGCCCGGCCGATTTCGACCGGCGCGTGCGCGCCGTGATGGCATTCCGTCAGTTACCCGAGGCGCAGAGTCTGACGATTGCCAACAAGCGCATTCGCAACATCCTGCGACAGGGTGGTAGTGCCGACTGGGATCATGTCTCGACCGTACTGCTGAAAGAGGCGGCTGAGAAAGACCTGGCACAGCAGCTGGACTTGCTCCGCCAGGAGCTCAAGCCGTTGTTCGACGCCGGCGACTACACGCAGGCGATGAAACGACTGGCGGCGCTGCGCCCGCAGGTCGATCAGTTCTTTGACAAGGTAATGGTGATGGTGGACGAGGAGGCGATAAGAGATAACCGTCTGGCGCTGTTGAATAGCTTGAGTGCGCTATTCTTGCGTGTCGCCGATCTTTCTAAGCTGCAAGGTTAACCCGAAGCTGCGGGGCAGGTATGCTCGCATGGCTTGATCTCGCCGCTCGGTGCCGGTTCCGCGTGAATTGGCTCTGGCTCGCTCCATTGCCATTGATTCGCGCGTCACCGACAGTGAAGTAGCAACGCCACTGTTCGTGTCGACGCAGGGCGTCGGAAGGGAGGTTACTCATGGGTGCGGATTCCTATCAGGGCATGCTTGCTGCAGTGCAGGCGTTCCACGAAAAACATGACCTCAAGACATCGGGGGGCGAAGAGTTGAATCACCGGGTGGCCTTGATGGCAGAGGAGCTCGGCGAGATCGCAGCCTGCGTTACCAAGGGCAAAGGGCCGGCGGCCCTTGCCGAGGAATGCGCCGATTTACTGATCCTTTTGATTGGCACGGCGATTTCGGCGGATTTTGATCTAAACCAGGCGTTCTGGCAAAAGATGGAGCGCCTGGACACGCGCGGCAGTAGGCTGGTCAATGGCCGGGTACGCGTCTCGGAATTTCGTGAACCGTGAGGTGTGAAGCATGAGGAGTGAGGTGACGGAGCACGCATTATCAGCCGTTGCATACCTGTTTCGTACCTCACGCCTTACTCCTCACACCTCACGGAGGCCTTCCAGGTCGCGAACCACGGCAGATGCAAGATGCGACTAGTCATTCTTGATCGTGACGGTGTCATCAATTACGACGCCGACGAATTTATCAAATCGCCAGAGGAATGGATTCCTATCCCCGGTAGTCTCGAAGCGATCGCGCGGCTGTACCGGGCGGGGTACAGTGTTGTGGTGGCGACCAATCAGTCCGGCGTTGGTCGCGGTCTTTTGAATATGGACATGCTCGGGCGCATTCATGCCCGCATGCTGGACGCCGTGCGCAAGAAGGGTGGCGACATCGAGGGTATCTTTTTCTGTCCGCACAGGCCCGACGACGGCTGCGAGTGCCGCAAGCCGCGGCCGGGCATGTTTTACGAGATTGCCGACCGTTTGAAGATGAATCTGAGCGGGGTTTACGCCGTGGGCGACTCCGAGCGCGATATCATCGCCGCGCACCGTGTACTTGCCTCACCGGTGCTGGTGCGCAGCGGTAAAGGACAACAGACCCTGAAGACCAGCGCCGAGCTCAAGGGAGTTCCCGTGTTTGATGACCTGGCGGCCTTCACCAGCGCGCTGTTGTCCAGTGAGCTGGAGATGCATTAGCATGCTCGCCCTGCGCTCGGCGTTGTTCAACGTCATTATGTGGACATCGATCCCGCTGTACGCGCCGTTGTCGTTGCTCACCTTCGCGTTCCCGCCGCCCGCGCGTTACCGCTTCATCAAACAGTGGGCGCGTTTTCATATCTGGTTGCTTCGTCATCTGTGCCGGCTCGACTACCGCGTGGAGGGCCGCGAAAACCTGCCAGACGAAGCGGCCGTCATTCTTTCCAAGCATCAGTCGGCATGGGAGACGCTGGCCTATCAGCTTGTCTTCCCGCGATTCTCGTGGGTCTTGAAGCGCGAGTTGATATGGATCCCATTATTCGGCTGGGCGCTGGCGTTGCAGCAGCCGATCGCGATCGAGCGCGGTACCGGCCGGCGCGCAATGGAGCAGGTAATCAAGCAGGGCACGAGCAGGCTGGCTGCCGGGGTATGGGTACTGATTTTTCCTGAAGGTACGCGCATCGCACCGCGACAGCGCGGCAGGTACCGCATCGGCGGTGCTGTGCTCGCCAGCGCCAGCGGCCACCCGGTGGTGCCGGTCGCACACAACGCCGGCACGTACTGGCCGCGGCGCGGGTTCATAAAGCAACCGGGTGTAATCCGGGTGGTGATCGGACCGGCTATCGAGACCCGCGGGCGAAAACCGGAAGAGATAATCAAGCTCGCCGAGGCGTGGATTGAAGATACAATGAAGCAACTGGAAAGCGAACATTAGTCGCCACGATCGAGTACATAACGGGCTAGTCGCTGGATCGACTAGTAGCGAGTTGCGAGTAGTTAGTAACTAGCCCGTATTTCTCACCAGCTATCTACTCGATTGCTGTTCCCGACGCGATCCTACCTCGGCAACTGCGTCCTGCGTTGCTCTAGCTCGGCAACCGCTCCTGCGTTGCTCTAGCTCGGCAACCGCTCCTGCGTTGCTCTAGCTCGGCAACCGCTCCTGCGTTGCTCTAGCTCCTGCTTCCCTGCAGTCGTCCTGCTTCCCTGCAGTCGTCCTGCCTCCCTGCAGTCGTCCTCCATCCATGTGGTCGTGCGATCGCGTATCTGCCCACAGTGCGCTCGGTTGTGTGCTCAACGTAGTACAGGCTACGCCTCCGCGCCCTCGCGACGATACCCGGTGAGAAATGCGGGCTAGCTCGGGTAGTGGCAATCAAACCGCCCAGCCCAAGGCTTTGGTTGATTTTTTTACTCGCTACTCGTCACTAGCAACCAGTTACTGAATTACCTAGAGATTTTCTATGGCAATAGGTTCCACGGGCTCGCTGAGCTCGAAGCCGAACACTCGCGAGTAGAAATAAAGCTCGGCATCCAGCGCCGCCTTGATGCTTTCTGCCCGTCGAAAGCCATGTTGCTCATCGGCGAATGCTATATATGCTACGGGGACACCCTTGGAGCGCAACGCGCTGACCATCTGCTCGGTTTGGCTTGGTGGCACCACACGGTCCTGTAATCCCTGGAAGAAGATCATCGGGCACGAGAGTCGATCGGCGAAATGCACGGGTGAACGCGCACGGTAAATTTCACCGTGCTCCGGGTAGGGCCCGACCAGCCGATCGAGATAATGTGATTCAAACTTGTGGGTTTCCTTGGCCAGGCTCTCGAGGTCACTGACGCCATAATAGCTGACACCTGCCTTGAACAGATCGTGAAATGTCAGCGCGCACAGCACGGTGTAGCCACCCGCGCTGCCGCCAGCGATGGCAATGCGCTTTGCGTCTACCTGTCCTTGCGCGATCAGATGGCGTGCGGCATTCACACAGTCCTCGACATCGACGATCCCCCATTGTCCGTTGAGGCGCTCGCGATAGGCGCGGCCATAACCGGTACTGCCGCCGTAGTTGACGCCAAGCACGCCGAATCCGCGGCTGGTCCAGAATTGGGTCTTCAGGTTGAGCGTGCTCGTTGCCGTACCCGTGGGTCCCCCGTGGCAGGTGACGATCGCAGGGGCACGGGTACCCTGCGGGGGCGCGTAGTCGCGATTGTGCGGTGGATAAAAAAACGCATGGGCCGTGCGGCCGTGCTGCGTAGGAAAGCTGACCTCCCGCGCCGGCGACAGGTAGCCGGTGTCGACTGTGAAGTTGCTCGAGCGTCGCAGCACGTCTATGCGGCCATCACCGAGGTCGAGTCGAACGATTGCCGCAAGCACCGTCGGCGACCCGGCCACAAAAACGGCATTGCCGGGTGCCGCACGCAGTCCGTAGACGTCGGTGTAGGGTACGGCTATGCGTTTTAAGGTACATTTTTCGGTATCGATTACCGCCAGCCGCGAGCTGCCTCGCCGGTTGAAGCTGCAGACGATGCGCCGCGCCGACTCGAAGGCGTAGGTCGACATGCCGAACGCCCATTGCGGCAGACCGAACTCGGCGTCCATCTCGACTACCGGCTCGACGCGACCGTCGCGCCAGCGGTAGAGATTCCACCAGCCATGGCGATCTGAGACGAAGTAGAGCGTGCCATCCGGTGACCACTCCGGCTGAAATACCGATTCGCACGCGCCTCCGGCCACGCATTGTGCGTGGCCCAGGCGGCCGTCGCCCTGTAACGGTGCCACCCACAGCCTGGTTTCATCCCACGGCATGTTCGGGTGGCTCCAGTCGAGCCAGGCGAGATGATGCCCGTTGCGGCTCAGCCGCGGCGACGAATAAAAATCGTTGCCTGCGGTGAGCACACGCACTTCGGCGGCACCGGCCAGGTCCACGCCTACGATACTGTTTTCAGGCTCAGCGTGCGCCGAGTAGTCCTCACGCACACAGATCAAGCGTGCACGCGCCTTATCGAATACGGCATCGGCGTAGCGCATCGGACCGGGCGGCGTGATCGGGCGCGGTTGCGCCCCGCGCTGTTGCCGATAGATACGCTGGTCGGCGTCGTTCGAGAAAAACACGGTGCCGCGCGTGACCACGAATGCCCCGCCCCCGTACTCATGCACCCGCGTGCGGGCACTGAAGGGCGGCGGCGTCACGTCCGTGATGTCGCCCGCCGATGTCGCGCGCACGATGACCTGGCGCCCAGCTTCACTCGGGCGCGCTTCGACCCAGTAAATGTCGGTGCCATCGAGCTGGATCATACCCAGGGCGACGCCCTCCGACACGATGGCCGCGGATGTGATAGGGGATCTCCAGGAACCGTAAGGTGCAGTGTGCTTGCCCATCTGCGTGCATGGTACCGCATGACGTAACATGGGATATTCGCGTATCTGGATGCGTTGCGCCACAGGCGGCGATTGCGCTCGCGCTGGCCACCAGCGTGCGACCGCTCGCATCGCGTTTTACGCGGACAGGCTCGAGCGGGTACCCTATCTTGTGCCCTGTGCACGGGTTCCACATGTCAGGCTACACTTCAGATCAGCTAGAGCGCATCAAGCACGCGGTGGCGCAGGCGCGCGAAGCTATGCGGCATGCCCGGCGCTATGAGGCCATAGTGTTCGCGCAAGCGTTTATTGCGAGCGGTGGTATCCAGATTCCGGGGCAGTCGGTCACCGACCCGATGCAAGAGCGCGTGGCGCGAAGCGTGCTGGCGTCGCTCAGGGATCAGCGGCATGCGAGCGATGACGCGACTGTGCGCAGGGAAATCAAACGGGCGTATGAGGAGGCACGCTGGGTGTCGGCTGCACAATCCGACAGGGTGGTCGGTTTCCTTTTGCAACTTGGGCCAGGCGCGGTGGGCTTCCCCGGGTGTCGCGAGCTGCTCGGCCGGAATCATGGGCTCGGCGCCGCGGTATTTCCCAAGGCGCAGATAGTGGTGCTGCCGCCGGAGTGTGTTGATTACGAGTTTATACCGGTGCTGGAGGACGAGGTCGAGCAGTGAGTCGCGCCTTATTTATTTTATTTGGCGCGCTTATGTTTTCCGGCTTCGATTCGTTCTCGCACCAGTGCTGCCGTGCGCCGGAAATCGATCTTACCGCTGCCCATCTTGGGCAGCTCCTCGAATACGATGAAGTGGCGCGGCAAGGCGAGCGCCGGCAGGCGCAGCTTGAGCGCCTCTAGGACGGCCTTTTCATCAATCTGCCGGTTCAGTGCGACCGCGACGCTCGCGCCCTTCTTGGAATTGGGGATCTCGACCACACAACACTCGATATCGTTGGGCACAAGCCGCTGCAGTTCGTTTTCCACCGCTACCAGCGACACCATCTCGCCGCCGACTTTGATGAACCGTTTCAGTCGGCCGCGATGCCACAGGTAGCCGTCCTCATCGAGGACGCCCATGTCGCCGGTCTCATACCAGCCGTCCTCGATCCGCAGCGCTGTCTCTTCCACATCGCCGAGATAGCCCTTCATGACTAAGTCGCCTTTGACCAGGATCTTGCCTTCGCGCCCCCTACCGAGCTCCGCACCGGTGCCGATATCCGTAATCTTGACGCGCACGCCGGGTAACGGTCTGCCGACGCTACCCGGCCTGTTGGCCCGCGGGACATTGACGGAAATGACCGGGCTCGTTTCGGTTGCACCGTAGCCCTCATAGACCTCGACGCCATGCTTGTCGCGATAGGCATGTCGCAGCCAATCCGGTGTCTTATCCGCACCCGCCACCACCACGCGCAGGGAGGCGAAGTCACCGGGTTCGGATTGTTTGAGGTAGCCCGCCAGGAAATACGGGGTGGCCAGCATAATGGTCGGTTTCTCCTCGCGAATGATGCGGCTTACAGTCTTGAACTCGAGCGGGTTGGCGTATGTAACGATCGTGAGGCCGAGGCTCAGCGGCAACCATAAGCCCGTCGTTTGCCCGAACACGTGAAACAGCGGTAACACCGATAATGAAATATCGGTCTCGTGAAAATCGAAAATCTTGTGTGCTGCATCAACATTGAAGCCGATATTACGATGCGTGAGCTCCACCACTTTGGGTTCGCGTTCGCTGCCGCTGGTAAACAGGATTACCGCCGTGTCGTCATTGTCACCGTGATGGGCCGTCTTCAATAGCAGGCCTGCTGGCAGCCGCGCTTTTGCCAGCGCGGCGAGCTTCTCCAGCGGATGAATCTGGCGCATCAGATCCTCGATGAAGATCATGCCATCAATCGCCTCGCAGCCGAGCTTCGCCAGCAATGCACTCGAGGTGATAATGGTTTTGAAGCCGCATTTTCTCTGGGCATAGCGTGCGTTGCGCGCGGCGCCGGTGGAATAGTTGATCATCACCGGTACCCTGCCGGCCATCAGGGCGGCGATTGTGGACAGTGCACTGCCCGCCGAGTTGGGGATCATGATGCCGATGTAGCCGTCGTGGTACCGGCGAAAACGCCGCGCCAGTATCAACGATCCCACCAGCGCGCGCGCGTAACTCACGCGCCTGCCAGTGGAACGATCGACAAAGGCGAGCTTCTTGCCCCGGTTGCGGGCTACGCGGAGGAAGTTTTCGTGCAGTTGCATAAGCTCGTACTGATTGCGCTGCGCCGCCGGCCCATCGGCGCTCACTTGTTCTCGCTGGTGCCGGACACGGCGGTAGCCACCCCCAGGGCGATGAGCACGCTGCCCGCAAAGTAGCGCTGGGCCCGCAGGTAACGCGCATTGCGCTTCAGCCAATATCCCACGGACCCGGCGAGCAGCGCCCACAGCCCGTCGCTGAAAATACCCATGATCACGAATGTGGCCCCCAACGCAAACACTTGCAATGCGACGAGTCCGCGGGAGGCATCTACAAACTGCGGCAAGAAGGCGAAGAAGAACAACGCTGTCTTCGGATTCAGCGCGTTCACGATTACACCGTCACAGAAGATGCGCACGAGGGTCTGGCTCTGTGGGGCGCTGGGCTGGCGCTGCACGTCCCGCGTGCGCAGCATGCGTACCCCCAGATAAACCAGGTAGGCGGCGCCAACATACTTTACGACGCTGAACGCGAGCGCAGATGAGACCAGCAAGGCTGATATGCCGAGGGTTGCCGCCGCCACGTGCACAAAGGTGCCCGCGCCCACGCCCAGTGTGGACACGATGCCCGCCAGCCGTCCCTGGTCGACGCTTCGCGCCACGATATACAGCACCGCCGGGCCGGGCGTGATCAGCAACACCCAGGCCGCCAGCAAGAATAGTGCTAACGACGAGCCGTCAAACACAATGATCTCCTGGACGAATGAACCATTTGTGCGGGGAACCTGTGGGCCCGGTTGGCCAGCGGACAATAATATGCGTTGGTCGCATCCAGGTCGAGGCGGGCCAACTGCCCGCGCAGCGGTCCAAGAAAGCCAGCGATGTGGTCGGCCTTGCCCTATCTGTGAGCTGCGGCGTTGCCCAACGCCGCAAACTCCTCCAGCGTTAATGTCTCGCCGCGGCGGCCGGAGTCGATGTCCAGCGCACTGATCTGGTGCGCATCCAGTATGCCTTTCAGCGCATTACGCAAGGTCTTGCGGCGCTGATTGAATACTGCCGCGACTATGCCGGCAAACACCGATTCATCAGTCACCGCAACGGGCGCCGTGGTGTAAGGTATCAGGCGCACGAGCCCCGAATCGACCTTGGGCGGCGGCTGGAAGGCCCCGGGGCCGACGACGAAAAGACGTTCGGTGTGACAGCGCCACTGGATCATAACGCCAAGCCGGCCGTAGGCCTTGGTGCCGGGTGCGGCGCACAACCGCTCGACCACCTCCTTCTGCAGCATGAAGCACATATCCTCGATACAGGGCGCGTGTTGCAGCAAATGAAACAGCAGCGGTGTGGATACCTGATAGGGGAGGTTGCCGACCACGCGCAGCTTGTGTCCGCGCCGGCGCAGACGGCAAAAATCGAACCCGAGCGCGTCGGCATGATAGACGAACACCTTCGGGTCGGAACGGAACTCCTCCTGCAATCGTGCCGCCAGCTGGGGGTCGAGCTCCACCGCGTGCAGACTGTCAACGCGCGTGGCGAGCTTGCGCGTGAGCACGCCTTCGCCCGGCCCGATCTCGGCCATAATATCGCCCGGCCGTGGATCAATGGCGGCCACGATCCGCCGCACGATGGCCGGATCGTGCAGAAAGTGTTGGCCGAGCTCCTTGCGTTTGTGATGAGAGCTCATCTGCGTACCAACGACAGCGCTAGATCGACGGCTACGCACAGGCTGCCCGGATCCGCACGAGCGCTCCCCGCGAGCGCCAGTGCGGTTCCGTGGTCGACCGACGTGCGGATAAAGGGCAACCCGAGGGTAACGTTGACCGCGTGGCCGAAGCCACGATGCTTGAGCACCGGCAGTCCCTGATCATGATACATCGCCAAAATCGCATCGACGTCGGCGAGCTGCGGCGGCGTAAAAGCCGTATCAGCCGGCACTGGCCCACGCAGCTGCATGCCTTCGCGGCGCAGGCGCTCGAGTACCGGCGCGATGACCTCGATCTCTTCACGACCGAGGTAGCCCGACTCGCCCGCATGTGGGTTCAGGCCGCACACCGCGATGCGCGGCTGCACAATGGCGAATCTATGCTGCAGGTCATGATGCAGGACGCGCAGCACAGCTTCCAAGTGTGTCGCGGTAATATGCCGGCTGACCTCGCGCAACGGGATATGGGTGGTCGCGAGCGCGACGCGCAGCCGCTCGGCAACCAGCATCATGACTACCTGGCGCGTGTCGCTCTGGGTGGCCAGGAACTCGGTATGACCGGTGAACGCGACCCCGGCCTGGTTGATTACCCCTTTGTGCACGGGCGCGGTTACCAGTGCATCGAACTCACCCCGCAGGCATCCATCCGCGGCGATCTCCAATGTCTCGATGACGTAGGGCACATTGCCACGATCGAGTTTGCCGACGGACACCGTGCAGGGTGCTTTTACGGGAAGTATGGCGATCGCCGAAGTCGTGGTCTCACGCCCCTGCCATGGCGGCGCACGGAATGGCAATTTCAGCGCGCTCGCGCGCTCGCTCAGCATATCGGGATCGGCAATGAACACCATCCGACATGGCGGCTGCTGCGCCAGCATGATGCATACGTCGGGCCCAATGCCGGCGGGTTCTCCGGGGGTCAGAGCGATGATGGCGGATTTGCGAGCCACGGCGCTATCAGGCATTAGGCGAGGTTAAAGTAGGTCGCTACCGTCGGCCGGTGCCGCTGCGAGTGACGCCGACCCCGATTGCATAAGCGCTGCAGGCCCGTTGTTAACGTCGTGGCGGCACCAACGGCAACGTCGTCAGTACTCATCCTCCAGCCGATACTGCACATAGGCCTCGTCACGCAGTCGCCGCAACCACTGGTCGTAAAGTTCGTCGGCCTTGCGTGCGCGGATCTGCTGGCGCGCCGCGGCGCGGTTACGCTCGCCGCTTACGTCTTGCTCGCGTCTCGCTATGACCTGAATGAGGTGCGTACCGAAGGGTGTTTCGACCGGCTCACTGATCTGGTTGGACGCAAGCCGGTCCATCTGATTCTCGAACTCCGGCACCGTTTGTCCCGGCCTGACCCAGCCCAGGTCACCGCCCTTGGCGGCGGAGGTGGCGTCCTCCGAGTGGGATCGCGCCAGGTCGGCAAAGCTGTCGCCGTTCACAATGCGTTCCCTGAGTTGCAGCAGGGTCGAGCGCACATCGGCGATCGAGCGGTTCTCGCTCGGTCGCAGCAGGATGTGACGCACGTGCGTTTCGGTAACCATACCGGCGCCCCCGCTCTGACGCCGACCGTTCAGCTTCAAGATATGAAAGCCGACCGGACTGTTTATGACCTCACTGATGTCGCCCGGCTGCAGTTCTTTTAGTGCCCCGAGGAACAACCCGGGCAGCTGCCCCGGTTTCTTCCACCCGAGCGCGCCCCCCTTCAGTGCGTTTTGCCCTTGCGAGTAGGAGATCGCGGCTTCCTCGAAGCTGAATCCCTCCATTAAAGACTGGCGAAGCTTTTTGGCCCTGCGTTCGGCGGCCGCGCGCTCGTCGGGAGTGGCGGCCTCGGGCACGCCGATCAGAATGAGCGAGATGTTATAGGAGTTCTCTGCGCCCGGTTGCTCGCGGCGGGTCGCCAGGAAGTTGTCGACCTCGGTCTCAGAAACGTTTACGCGATTTTGCACCTCGCGTTCCACCAGCTGACCGAGGGTTACCTGGTCGCGAATCTCCTTGCGATAGGTGTCGACATCGACGCCCTCGAGTCGCACGCCCCGGTACACCGCCTCCGGGGTGACGCCGTTGCGCTTGGCGACCTGCTCCACAGCCCGGTCGACCGCGCGGTCACTCGCCCGGATGCCGGTATTCCTGGCAAATTGCAGCTGGATGCGCTCAAGCACCAGACGTTCCAGCACCTGCCTCGTCAGCACCGCATCGGGCGGTAGCTTGATTTTTTGTGCTGCCAAATCGCGTTTGATGGCCTTCACGCGCGCTATCAGCTCGGTGTGCGTAATGACGTCGTCATTGACCACTACCAGAATGCGGTCGACATCGCGTACCGGCTTGACGCCCGCAAACTGGCCCATCGGTGTGATCGGTGCGGCGAGCGCCAACGCGGGCCAAGCCGCCACGATGGCGAGCAGCCATACGCACGCCACGCCGGCGCAACGGGAGCGGTCGCAGGTAAAATTCGTGGTCATGTCGCGCAGCGTCATTCGTCTGAACATCAGATCAGCCTCGCCCGGGCGGCGAGCGGCCGCACAAAAGCATAGCATGAATCAGCGGAAACCTGGGCCCTGGGTGGCGAACTCCTGGCTCGGGAAGAAGATGCTTTGATTCAGCGGGCTCTTGGGCACATCGCCCAATTTACTGAGCCCGCTCAGCTCGAACTCGAACTTTACATCACTGACCTGTCTCTGCTCGGTGTCGAGACGGCGCTGGGCAAACAATCGTATCGCCCAGCAGCACGAGCGGTAGCCAAATCCCATGAAGGTCTCGAGGTTGCGCTCGTTCACGAGGTCATACTTGGTGCTCGCCGCCACGGTCCAACGGCTCTTAATGGGCCACTGGGTAGAAAGTTCCACCTGTTCGACGTTGTCGTCGCGGCGCAAGCGATAGCCGGCATTGATGATGCGGTCGCGGGCGGGCTGGTACTGCAGGAGCACGCTCGAGCGCTGCGTCCGCCGCAGGTCCGGATCCCAGTTTATGGTCGCGCGGGTGTACCAGCGTCGGGCGAGCGTCGCGCTCACCTCGGCGACGACATCCGAGGTGTTGTCGGTGTCGATCTCCGCCGGTAGGTTGACCTTGCGGTCGGCGAAGAAAAAAGTTTGGCCGATGCTGAACCGAAAGTGCTCGATCCCGTCCTGTGCCCCGATCGTGCGCGTGGTGAGCGCCAGGGTAGCCTGATTGGTATCGCCCACGCGGTCGCCACCGACAAAGCGGTTTTCGCGGAAAAGATTGTCGAAGGTGATTTCCGGGATACTGGTGTCGAAGTTAGGCAGATTATCCTGCTCCTTGAAGGGCACGAACAGGTAGAACAGCCGTGGTTCCAGCGTCTGGTTGAAGCGCCGCCCGCTGCGCTCGAAGATAAGCCCGTTGTCCAGACTGAACAGCGGCACGGTGGCGTTAGGCTGATCGTCCTGCGACGGCGGCACGTCGAGGTCGTAGCCGATGTACTTGACGCTGATCTTGGGGATGAAGAAGCCGTAGCTGCGGCGCAATGGCCAGCTCAGGCCGGGCCACAGATCCACCCGCGTGCCCTCGAGACTTTGTTCGCGCTGGAAATAGTCAAACTCGCCGTAAAAGTGAGGCAGCAACCCGCCGCGCAGGGTGCCGGGGTGGGCCGTTAGCAACAATTGCGGCAACCGGTCGTACGGCCGGTCGTCTAGCGCGATTGTGGGATCGATCGTCTGGAACGCCAGCAAGCGCGCGCGGAAGTCCCACGCCCGTCCACGGTACTCGAAGTCCGCTTCCTGCGGCAGGTTGGTCAGGCTCGCGAGCTCGAGCGAGTTGCCGAAGTCATCCAGATAGTTGTCGTCCGACACCCTGTTAAAGCGGACATTGCCGCGCCAGAATCGGCCGATGCTTTGCCGGTGTAGGTAGTTGATGGCGCCGCGGTTGGTCCCGGTCTCCTTATCATCTGCCAGCCCCTGCAGCCCGAGCTCACCGCTTAGTGTGTGCCCCAGGTAACGGAACTTGTTTGTGAGCTGTAAGCCGCGCTTGCTCATGTAGGTGGGGGTAATGGTGTCATCGAAGTTGGGGGCGATGTTCCAGTAGAATGGCCAGCCGAACTCGGTCCCACGTTTGTCCGACGTGCCCACGTGCGGAAAAAGGAAGCCGGTTTCGCGCTGGTCCGCCAGCGGAAAGCGAATCCAGGGCCAATAGAAGAGCGGCACACGCTTGAACTTAATAACCGCATGGCGCGCGGTGCCGACGTTGTGCTCGCGGTCGAGCTGCAGGTCGCGCACGCTTAAATACCAGTCATCGTTCCCCTGCGGGCAGGTGGTGTAGCGGCCGTTGCGCACACCGAGGCGTTGCCGGCCCTCCAGCGTGATGCGCTGCGCGTCGCCTCGCCCCTTGGCGGGCCCGATTCTGTAGGTGCCGGGCGCCGTATAACCGGTGAGCGTGTCCAGTTGTAGGTACACCTCCGGCGAGCGCAGCTGGTCGCCCCGCAGGTCCTCGAGCGTGACATTGCCCTGCGCCTCTACTTCCGCCGTGGCTCGGTTGTACTTGATACGATCGGCGGTCAGGCGCTTGTCTGCCTCGTAGAGCTCGACGTTTCCGGTCAGTTCGACGATCTCACCTTCGCTCTGCATTTCGTCGGCGCGCACGCGCGCCATCATAGGCGCGTCAGCCGGTATGGGCTCGAAGTCGGGTAGCGGCGGCGGCGCGGGGCAGCCTCCAACCAGCTGGGCGGCGGTTGGTAACGGACTTACTGCCGCCACTGCGGCCAGAAGGACCCACCACCGCACAAAGCTCCGTTGGGGCATAGATTTCCTGTGTTTCTTGTCTAGCGCGTAAAATTGCATAGAATCGAGACACCATCAAGCAGCACTGGCACGACTACGGACGGGCTCATTGGATCACAGACTTGAGGCATTGCGAACCTGGCTGGGGGGAGTCCTCGGTGCGGGCGAGCTCAGGTTGCAACCGGCGTCGGTGGACGCGAGCTTTCGCCGCTATTATCGTATTCGTGTGGGTGCGCAAAGTTATATCGCAATGGACGCGCCACCGCACAGGCAGGACTCACAGGCCTATGTCCGTATCGCGCAGCGCTTCCTCGAGCTCGGTCTCAATGTGCCGCGGGTGTGGCGGCAGGACCTGAAACAGGGATTCCTACTCGTGACCGATCTCGGTGAAGATCTCTATCTGTCCAATCTGAGTGAAGCGACAGTCGAGCGGCTGTATGGCGATGCCTGCAATGCCCTTAGGGTGCTGCAGCGCGGAGCAGACACCGACAGCGACTTTCTCCCCGATTATGACGAGGCGCTGCTGCTGGGCGAGATGGCGCTGTTCCAGGAGTGGTACCTCGGCCGTCATCTCGGTATTGGGCTTTCGGCGGGGCAGCGCAAGGTGCTGGCGCGGACGTACGCGTGGCTGAGCCGCTGCGCCTTGGAGCAACCCAAGGTATGGGTACATCGTGACTACCATTCGCGCAATCTCGTGGTTACCGCGTGCGATAATCCCGGCATTCTGGATTTTCAAGACGCCGTTCGCGGTGCGGTGACTTACGATCTGGTGTCGCTGCTGCGCGACTGCTACATTGCGTGGCCGCGCGAGCGCGTGGAGGATTGGGTGCGGGGCTACTATAAATCAGCACGGCGTTCGGGCATCCCCGTTGGCGGTGATGAGGTCCGATTTCTTGCCTGGTTTGATTGCATGGGAGTGCAGCGGCATCTGAAGGCCATCGGCATTTTCGCGCGCCTGCACCATCGCGACGGCAAACCCGGCTATCTGGCCGATATCCCACGTACACTGAATTACGTGCTTGATGTCAGCGCGCGCTATCGGGATTTGCGCCCGCTGCACGCATTGCTGTGCGATTTGGGGTTGTCGCAGGCTGCGAGCAATTCGGGGGACGCATGAAGGCGATGATCCTGGCCGCCGGCCGTGGCGAGCGCATGCGCCCACTAACTGATGACATACCGAAACTGCTGCTCGAGGTCGGCGGCAAGCCGCTTATTGTCCACACGATTGAGGCATTGGCCGGCGCTGGTGTACGCGAGCTCGTCATAAACTATGCCCACCTGGGAGAGAAAATAGTGGATCGGCTTGGCGACGGACACACGCTCGGAGTCAAGATCCGGTATTCCCCCGAGAGTGCGGGCGCGCTGGAAACGGGAGGAGGCATTTTTAATGCCCTGGCGCTGCTGGACAGTGATCCTTTCGTGGTCGTCAATGGTGATGTCTGGACCGATTATTCTTTTGCCCGACTGCCGCGCCAGCTTAGCGGCCACGCGCACCTGGTGCTGGTAGACAACCCGCCGCACCTTAAAAACGGCGATTTTGCGCTGCACAATAAGCAGGTAGCAGTCACAGGCGAGCCCATGCTGACATTCAGCGGAATCGCTGTCTACGCGCATGCCCTGTTCCACGGATGCAAGGCAGGGCGGTTTGCGCTCGCGCCGGTATTGACGGCGGCCATGGAGCGCGGCCTGGTTACGGGCGAACATTATCGCGGTCAGTGGGTCGATGTCGGCACGCAGGAGCGCTGGCGCGCATTGGATAGGCAGCTTTGCGCACGGATAACGCAGGGTGGTTTGCCATGAGGGGGCGATGGGTTGTTCATTAAAAGCACAGGCTGGCGCGCCGCGGACGGCCGCATGCCACCAATGTGAAACCGGTAGCGATGCGCCTCACAACTCGAGACGCACCCTACCGGCTTAATACATAGACCGTAGCGGGTCACCACACCCCGTTCCGGCGCGCTCGCGCGATGGTGCTTATGCAAGCGCGCCGAGAACCGGAGCTCCCCGCTTGTCGAGCTACTTCTTCTTCGCTGCCTTCTTCTTCGCTTTCTTCTTAGTACCGGTCTTCTTCGCTGCTTTCTTTCTCTTCTTTGCCATGATGCACTCCTTTTAGGTTGTGGTTAGAGGCTTGGTTTAAATAAGGGGCACCCGCCCCGTAGGTACTACACGTTGCAACGAGAAAAGACAGCCACATGGCTGTCTTTCGTGATTTCCAGCGAATAGCAACCCGGCGACGGACAGGGAAACTGCTTGCCTGGCAGCCATTTCGTACCGATGCTTCTTGTTATTATCTGTTGTTGGCGAAATCCGCAATCGATCCAAAACTATCGTATACCTTTATTCAAGCTCCGTTGAGTCGCTTAGCGTACATGCATCGGCGGTCGCGACGTCGCGCGATATCCACCACACTCCCATCGTATTTCATCATACCCAAACTGCATGTCACGTTTATAACGTCGTTATTCAACTCTCAAACCTTGTCTAGCACACATTAGTAACGTGTCAAGATGTAAATGTAAATATGATTTGACAAAAAAGCAAACTTTTTTTCAAGAAAATTCTTGTCCTCGACTGCGACATGGATCTGAGATGCATCGTACATCTGTCAATTGTTCAACCACACTTCGAGTCACCGCAGTTGAGACATGTTACGCACCCATCCATCTTCACAACCGCCTTGGTCAGACATTTGTTGCACAGCCGCGCCTCACGCGGGTACTTGCCGTGGCTATCGTCATTAGCCGGCGCTTCTGCGGCGTCTGACTGTAGCTCGGCGCGCTTTTCAGCGAGATATTTCTCGCGCTGTGGGTCGGGCTCCTCTACGGCTATCAGGCCGATCATCTTTAAGTGGCGTTCGATGACATCGCCAATCTCGGCCACCAACGAGGGCGTATATTTGCCTTTCTTGAAGTATCCCCCCCGCGGGTCAAAGACGCTATGAAGCTCCTCGACCAGGAATGTCACATCACCACCCTTGCGAAACACCGCCGAAATGATCCGGGTCAAGGCGACGATCCACTGGAAATGGTCCATGCTCTTGGAATTGATGAATACCTCGAAAGGACGCCGTTTCTCATGCTCCGTGTCGGGATTGAGCACGAGGTCGTTAATGGTGACATAAAGCGCATGCTCGGTGAGCGGGGTCTTGATCTTGTAGGTGCTGCCGAGCAGCATGTCGGGCCGCTCAAGCTTCTCGTGCATCTGGATGACGTTGCTTTCTGCCGTCTCGCCGCCGTCGTCCTTGACGACTTCATAACCGGTGATTTTCTTGTCGATCTTTATAGTCATGGTATTCCCCGTTGGTTCTCTACCCGCATGGTGGTCAAAATTTGCCGTAATAGCCCTCTTTCAGGGCATCAAATAAATTGGCGGCGGAATGCACTTCGCCGTCATACTCGATCTCCTCGTTTCCCTTGACCTCGATCATATCGCCATCGTCCAACTTGAAGCGGTAAGTGGTGTTTTCGAGATCCTGCTCCTTCACCAGCACCCCCTGGAACGCCTCCGGGTTGAAGCGGAAGGTCGTGCAGCCCTTCAAGCCACGCTCGTAGGCGTAGAGATAGATATCCTTGAAGTCCTCGAACGCGAAATCGGTGGGAACGTTGGCGGTCTTGGAGATCGAAGAATCGACCCACTTCTGGGCGGCCGCCTGGATATCGACATGCTCGCGCGGCGTGACAGCGTCGGCGGCAATGAAATACTCCGGCAGGCTGGAGTGCGAGTCGCCGGTTTCAGGCGTGGCCTCGGAATCGATCAGGATGCGGTATGCCAGTAGTTCGTAGGAGAACACTTCAATCTTCTCCTTGGTTTTGCGCCCTTCACGGATGACGTTGCGGCTGTAGTGATGCGCGAATGAGGGCTCGATACCGTTACTGGCGTTGTTCCCGAGCGACAGGCTGATAGTGCCGGTTGGGGCGATGGACGTGTGATGGGTAAACCGCGCGCCGGTTTCCGCTATCTTGGCCGTCAGTGCGGGGTCGAGTTGTTGCATGTAACGGCTGTAACGTGCCAACAGGACTCTGCCGGGCACGACGTCGCCGACTTTGAAGCCATCGCCACGCATCTCCGGGCGCCGTGCCAGCATCTCTTCGGTGACGACGAAATCCTCCACCATGATGGGCGCCGGGCCTTTTTCTTGCGCGAGCTCGATCCCGGTGTCCCAGCCGACCTCGGCCATTTCGCGCGCGACGCGTTCGGTAAAGGTCAACGAGTCTGGTGCCCCGTAGCGCATCTTCAGCATAGTCAGGGTCGAGCCGAGCCCCAGGAATCCCATGCCATGGCGACGCTTGGCGCGAATCTCGTTCTCCTGGTGCTCGAGCGGCAGGCCGTTGATCTCGACCACGTTGTCCAGCATGCGGGTAAACACGGCTACGACTTCGCGGTAGCGCTCCCAATTGAACCGCGCCTGCTCGCTAAACGGGTGCTCCACAAACTTGGTCAGGTTCACCGAGCCCAGTAGGCAGGAGCCGTAGGCCGGAAGCGGCTGCTCGCCGCAGGGGTTGGTCGCGCGGATGTTCTCGCAGAACCAGTTATTGTTCATCTCGTTAATGCGGTCGATCAGGATAAAACCCGGCTCGGCATAGTCGTATGTCGATGCCATGATTACGTCCCACAGCCGGCGGGCAGGTATCGACTTGTACACCTTGCAGGCCACCTGGCCGATATTGTTAGTAATGTAGCCCTCGGTGGTAGGCCAGTGGCGCCACACGATAGGGGTATCGGGATCCTCGTAAGCCTGTTCGGTGGCTGGAAATACGAGGTCCCATGATGTGTCGGCCTTGACCGCTTGCATGAACTCGTCGGTAATGAGACAAGAGAGATTGAACTGGCGCAAACGCCCCGCCTCGCGTTTGGCGCGAATAAAACTGATCCCATCGGGATGGGAAATATCAAAGGTACCCATCTGCGCGCCGCGCCGGCCGCCGGCGGAGGATACGGTAAAACACATGGCGTCGAAGATATCCATAAAAGACAGGGGGCCGGAGGTATAAGCTCCGGCCCCACTGACAAAGGCCCCTTTGGGGCGGAGGGTAGAGAATTCGTATCCGATGCCACAACCAGCCTTGAGTGTCAGGCCTGCCTCATGCACGGCTCGCAGGATCCCGTCCATGGAATCGGGGATAATCCCCGATACCGTGCAGTTGATCGTGCTGGTCGCCGGCTTGTGGTCCAGGGCGCCGGCATTGGAGATGATGCGTCCGGCCGCGATCGCCCCGTTTTGCTGGGCCCACAGGAACTTCTCAAACCACTCTTCGCGCTTCTCGTCGGTGATCTCCACCGCCGCCAGCGCGCGCGCCACCCGCTTGTAGGTACCGTCGATGTCCTGATCGACCGGCTCGCCGGTCTTGGTCTTGAGACGGTACTTCTTGTCCCAGATGTCCAGGGATGCGGTCTGCAGGGGGATGTCGCCAGCAGCCGATTGTTCTGTTGTTATTAGTGGGGCGACCTTCATAGGTTCATATGCCTCTTAAGGGATTTGCGCTGGATTTGCTGAACCACTACATATTGTAGTTTAGGCGAAGACTAGACCCATGTTATAGGGGTGTCAAGAAAATCCTGCTGGTCCAGACGAGCGGCGCAAACGGGCGCGCGGACGGCGCCCGGCAACTATATATATGTAGAGACGCCCGACCACGCGCTGTGGCGGTGAGAACCCTGGGTATCTTGGCCCCCTATCCGGGACCGGCTGGCGGGTAGCGCTGGCGCGGGAAGGGGTCAGTGGCCGGGCTGGAGGCTGAAGCCGAAGGCGCGCTCGAAACGCGCGTCGAAGTCGGGGCGCGTAAACTTGTGGTTTTGGGTGCCGTAATGCTCGATCTTGATAGCGCCCATGAGCGCGGCGACCCGCGCGGTCGTTTTCCACTCCATGCCCTGTGCCAGGCCGAAGAGCAGCCCCGCGCGGTAGGCATCGCCGCAGCCGGTGGGGTCGCTGACGGCGCGCGCGAGCGCGGTCGGAATTTCGATGCAGCCGCCGTCCGTATAGATTCGTGATCCCTGGCTGCCCAGGGTGACGATCAGTGCCTCCACCCGCCGGGCCAGTTGCTCGAGCGAGTGGCCGGTGCGCTCGCGCAGCAATTGCCCTTCGTAATCGTTGAGCGTGACCCAAGTAGCTTGCTCGATGAACGTCATGAGCTCGGCGCCGTCAAACATCGGTAACCCTTGGCCCGGATCGAATATGAACGGCACGCCCGCCTCGGCGAACTGGGCTGCGTGCTGGATCATGCCATCGCGGCCGTCAGGCGCGACAATGCCGATGGTGACCTTGCTGGCATCGGTAACACGGTTTTCGTGAGACAGGTTCATCGCCCCGGGATGAAAGGCGGTGATCTGGTTATCGTCCATGTCCGTGGTAATGAAGGCCTGCCCCGTGTAGGCGTTGTCGATAACCTTGATGTAACGACGGCTGATCCCGCATTGGTCCATCCATGCCGCGTATGGCCCGAAATCGTATCCCACTGTGCCCATCGGTAACGGGTCTCCACCCAGCAACTTCAGGTTATAGGCGATGTTGCCGGCGCAACCGCCAAACTCGCGGCGCATTTCCGGGACCAGGAAGGACACGTTCAAGATGTGCACCTTGTCCGGAAGGATGTGATTCTTAAAACGATCATGGAATACCATAATCGTGTCGTAGGCAAAGGAGCCGCAGATTAATGTTGACATAGTCGTCCCATCAAGCTTGCTCTATCCGCTCGAGCGGTGCGTGCCAAGTTGTTACGACGCCGAGTACAACATAGATCACGTGTTACGTCTTGCCACTGTCAGCACCCGGCTCCGGAGTGCCGCCTGTCTCCGCCGCGCCGCGGAGCCTGGCGACGACGCTTTCCGTGTGTCCGCGCCCCTGGCGGGGCTCCGCCCGGGGCCGCGGCGGGGCGTCACTGCTCGGCGGGCGCTGACGCCGGCTAGCCTCGAGTGGGAAGTGCTTAAACCTCTGAGTAAGTAAGTTACCGGTGCGTGCTACCGCGCGGCGCGCCGATTGTCGCAGAAATCCCTATTCTGGTCGAAGACGCCGGCACCCAAGGCGCGCCCGCCGCCAGCGGCGTGATGCGTCGAGTCTTCGTTTCGCCACGCGGGTGTGATACATATCTGGGCTCACCATAACCCAGGACGCGCGACGCGCTGGCGCACCGGGGTCAACCCGCTTTCTGCGGCGGGCACGATACAGGTTGCGAGGAAAAAAAATGGCAATCCTAGAGTCGACTTTTTATGGCAACACCGTTTCGGTATGGGCGATTGCTGCGGCGATCGCGGTATCGGTGTTCTTTGCATTGATGATTAGCAAGGCCGTGCTGGTTTCGCGGTTGAGCGCGTTGGCTGAAAAGACCACGATGCAGGTCGATGACATCGCCGTCGATCTGCTCCGGCGGACGAAATTTTTCTTCGTCCTCGTCGCGGCGCTTTATCTCGGTATGCTTGTACTGACCCTCCCCGAAAAGGCAGCGGTCGTGGTGACCAAGGCCTTCGTAATCGCGTTCCTGGCGCAGGCGGCCATATGGGGCGATGCCCTGATCGCACACCTGATCAAAAGGTTGGTGCAGAAAAAGGCGCGCGAGGACGCTGCTGCCGTGGCCACGGTGAGCATGCTGGGCTTTATCGCGCGCGTGATCGTGTGGTCCGGATTGGTGCTGCTGGCGCTGGACAATCTCGACTTCAACATCACCGCGCTGGTTGCCGGCCTGGGGATCGGTGGCATCGCCGTGGCACTGGCGGCGCAAAATGTGCTGAGTGACGTGTTTGCCTCGCTTTCTATCGTTCTGGATAAGCCATTCGCGGTCGGCGATTTCATAATCGTCGATGAGTACCTGGGCACGGTTGAGCACATCGGTATGAAGAGCACGCTGGTGCGCAGCCTCTCCGGCGAGCAGCTGGTCTTTTCCAATAACGACCTGCTCAACAGCCGGATCCGCAATTACAAGCGTATGTTCGAACGCCGGATCGGGTTTTCCTTTGGCGTGGTCTACCAGACGCCGTACGAGAAGGTCGCCGCGATCCCGTCGATGTTGCGTGAGATCGTCGAGTCCCAGGATCAGGCCCGCTTTGACCGCGGCCACTTCAAGAGCTATGGGGATTTTTCCCTGAATTTCGAGGTTGTCTACTATGTCAAGGTTCCGGAGTACAATATTTATATGGACATCCAGCAGGCAATCAATCTCGCCATCTTTAAGCGCTTCGAGCAAGAAGGGATTGAGTTCGCTTATCCGACGCAGACGCTGTACCTAGAGAAGGGATAATCCCATGTCTCCCGCAAACGGCAGCGGGCCCGCCGCGCCGGTGCCAGTGAGTACCGGCGGAAGCCGTCTTGTTTGTGTCTCCAACCGCCTGCCGTTCGTGCTCGCGCGCATGGCGGACGGCGAGTGGAATGTGCAACCCGGCTCCGGTGGCCTGGTCAACGCGCTGTTGCCGGTGCTGCGCAATCGCGGCGGGCTGTGGGTGGGGTGGACCGGCGCCATCGGCGAGGATATCGGCGAGCTCGAGGGCGCGCTGGCGCGGCTGACCAAGGACGCTGGTTATCGCCTCAAGCCCGTTCAGCTCACCGCCGAGGAGCGCGACAAGTTTTACTACGGTTTTTCCAACGAGGTCATCTGGCCGCTGTTTCATGACCTGCAGACGAATTGCAACTTCGACCCCGAGTTCTGGCGCGTGTACGCGCAGGTGAATCGCAAGTTCTCAGCGGTGCTCGCGGAAAGCACCAAGCCCGGTGACTTCATCTGGGTGCATGACTATCACCTGATGGAGGTGGCGCGCGAGCTGCGCAACATGGGTACGCAGTGCCGATTCGGTTTCTTCCTCCACATCCCGTTCCCATCGCTGGACATTTTCCTTAAGCTGCCGTGGCGCTTCGAGATCTTGCGGGGTTTGCTCGAGTTCGATTTGATCGGTTTTCAGACCTTGCGTGATCGGCGTAACTTCCTCCAGTGCGCGCGTACCTTGATAAAGGGCATCTCGGTGCAAGGTAAGGGGCAGGTGGTAAGTATGCGGATCGAGGGCTCCGGCCGCGAAGGCGCGGGCGCGACAGCGGCATCTCGAGAGATCAGGGTCGGGGCGTTCCCGATCAGCATCGATTTCAAGGGTTTCGCCGATCGCGCCGCCTCGAGCGCGGTCAGCAAGCTTGCCCATTACTTCCGCGAGAACCTGCGTGGCCGGCAGATGATCCTCGGTATCGATCGCCTGGATTACACCAAGGGCGTACCCAACAAGCTCGTTGCGTTCCGCAACGCGCTGAACCGGTATCCTGAGTTGCATCAACGGATCACGCTCATCCAGCAGGTCGTGCCGAGCCGCGAGGATATTCCCGAGTACCACAATCTGCGCCTGGAGATCGAGCACCTCGTGAGCGAGATCAACGGGGAGTTCACCCAGTCGGGTTGGGTGCCGATCCATTACCTGTTCCGAAGCTTGCAGCCGACCGAGGTCCTTGCCTATTATCGCGCCGCCGACATTGCCCTGGTGACCCCGTTAAAGGATGGGATGAATCTGGTGGCCAAGGAGTACTGTGGTGCCAGGGTCGAGGATGACGGTGTGCTGATTTTGAGCGAGTTCGCGGGGGCTGCGGCGCAGCTGCAGCGCGGCGCGGTGATTGTCAATCCGCATGATGTGGAAGGCGTTGCTGATAGTATCTATAAAGCCTTTTGCATGAGTGCGGACGAAAGGCGCGCGCGTATGCGACGGCTGCGCCGCGCAGTCAGGGAAACCGACATATTCTGGTGGGTGGACTCATATCTGCGCGCGGCCATCGAGAAGGATCTGAGCCATTTTCCGCTGGCAGAGGATTACCTTCCCGACACGCAGCCGGCGTTGACGCACTGACAGCTCCTACGGCTCACCGGCCGGCCTCGCGTCAACAGCAAGCGCAACTGCTGACCCGGCCGCGGTTTCGGAGAGCGGTAACTTTGAGAATCCCCAGCGAGTAGTGTAGTTATGAGCAAGAATGCCGAGCCGGCCCCATTGCGCTTCCGCGCCGTTATCTTTGATATGGACGGCGTTGTTACTAATACGGCAAAGCTTCACGCGGTTGCCTGGAAGGAGCTGTTCGATAGCTACCTGCGAAAGCGCGCGCAGCGTGATAAGGAACCCTTTGTTGCTTTCGATGCGCGAACCGATTACTTGTCCTACGTGGACGGAAAGCCACGCTACGATGGCGTGCGCAGCTTCCTCGAGTCCCGGGGAATCGAGCTCCCCTACGGCACTCCCTCTGATGGCGCCGATGCTGAGACCGTATGCGCCTTCGGAAACACCAAGGACGAGCTATTCGAGCGCCTGTTGCACGAAAAAGGACCGGAG
This sequence comes from Nitrospira sp., assembly GCA_019456345.1. GTDB lineage: Bacteria > Pseudomonadota > Gammaproteobacteria > Acidiferrobacterales > SPGG2 > VRUB01. Next base: position 26,608 of record VRUB01000014.1, read on the forward strand.
GTGTTCGAATCCACGATCGCACTCATCAAGGCGCTCAAGGAGCGTGGCGTGGCCGTTGCGATCGTCTCCTCGAGCAAGCATTGCCAGGATGTCCTGCGCATGGCCGGTATCGAGGCGCTGTTCGAGGCACGCGTAGACGGTGTGACATCAGAAACCCTGGGTCTCAAGGGGAAGCCCGAACCGGACATCTTCAGCAAGGCGGCGGAACTACTCGGTACGGCCAATCGCGACAGCGTCGTCGTCGAGGATGCGATCTCGGGGGTGCAAGCGGGCCGCAATGGCGGTTTCGGCCTGGTGATCGGCGTCGACCGCGGCCACAATCGCGTCGCCCTCGAGGCCAACGGCGCCGATATCGTCCTGAGGGATCTGGCGGAGATCGGTGTGTCAGACATCGATGCCTACTTCCGCGCCAGGGCACTGCCCTCGGCGCTCGATCGCAGGGAGGAGATTGCCGCCCGTTTGTGCGGGCAGCGGGCCGTGGTGTTTCTCGATTATGATGGCACGCTCACGCCGATCGTCGCTCGCCCGGAGCTGGCGGTGATGTCGGATGACATGCGTGCCACTGTGCGAGGTCTCGCCGCTGTGTGCCCGACGGCGATCGTGAGCGGTCGGGCGTTGTCGAACGTGATGGCGTTGGTGCAGCTCGACGAGCTTTACTATGCCGGCAATCATGGTTTTGAGATCGCCAGCCCGGACGACTCCACGATCCTGTACGAAAAGGGCAAGGAGTTCCTCGCGGCGGTGAAAAACGCCTGTCAGCGGATCGAGCAGGGTATAACAGGCATCGACGGCGCGTTCGTGGAGAACAAGACCTACTCGCTGTCAGTCCATTACCGCTTGGCGGCAGCAGCGCGCGTAGCGGAGATCGAGCGCGTCGTGGACGAAGTACTCAAGGATTTTCCGAACTTGCAGAAACGCGACGGCAAGAAGGTGTTCGAGGTGAGACCCAAAATGGATTGGGATAAGGGCAAAGCAGTGCTATGGTTGTTGCAGGTCCTGCATTTGGATGGCCCCGAGGTATTGCCTATCTACGTCGGCGATGACAGTACCGACGAGGACGCCTTTCGCGCACTCAAGGGCCGCGGCCTTGGTGTCCTCGTGAGCGACACCGTGCGGGAGTCGGCGGCGGATTACTCGTTGCGTGATACCGGGCAGACCAAGCAGTTTCTCGAGATGTTGACGACGATTTTGCAAGAGGCGCGCTCATGACACACTGGTCGCTTGTCTACGAGAGCTTCGACCCCAAACAAGAATCCCTGCGCGAAGCGCTGTGTACGCTGGGTAACGGTTGCTTCGCCACTCGCGGGGCGGCGGAGGAAGCACCGGCCGACGAGATTCATTACCCGGGCACCTATCTGGCGGGCGGCTACAATCGCCTGGATAGCTCCATCGCCGGTCGCACCGTCACCAACGAAGACCTGGTGAATTTCCCCAACTGGCTGCTACTGAAATTTCGTCCCGAGGATGGCGACTGGTTTAACCTCATGGCGGTGGATATTATTTCCTATCGCCAGGAGCTGGACCTCAAGAACGGCATCCTGAAACGCACGGTGCGATTTCGCGACCACGACGGCAGGGAATCAACGATTGCGAGCCGGCGGCTGGTGCACATGGCCGACCCGCACGTGGCGGCGATCGAGTATTCGATCACGCCCGAGAACTGGTCGGGGCGCGCAGTCGTGCAATCGGCACTCGACGGGTCGGTGGTCAACGCGGGGGTGGCGCGTTACCGCGAGCTCAACTCCAAGCACCTGGAGACCCTAGGCATGCACGAGTTCGAGCCGGATGCCGTGTGCTTGCTGGTGCAGACCAACCGGTCTCATATCCACGTCGCCGAGGCTGCGCGCACCCAAGTCTATCGCGGCGCAGAGCTGATCGAGCCGGAACGAGAGTCGTTCCGCGATGAGTCGGTCATCGGCCAGGAGCTCGCGTTCGAGCTGGAGCAGGGAGAGACCGTTACGGTTGAAAAGATCGTAGCGCTTTACAGCTCACGTGGCCGCGCCATCAGCGAGCCATCGTTCGAAGCCAAGCTGGCGTTCCAGCGCTGCGGCCGCTTTCGCGATCTACTGGCCTCGCACGAGCGCGCGTGGAAGTTTCTCTGGCGCAAGTGCGATGTGGTGATGAAGTCGGACAACTCGGATCAGATGGTGGCGCGTCTGCACATCTTCCATCTGCTGCAGTCCGTTTCGCCGAACACGGTAGGCCTGGACACCGGCGTGCCGGCTCGAGGGCTTCATGGCGAGGCTTATCGTGGGCACATCTTCTGGGACGAGCTTTTCATATTCCCGTTCTACACGTTTCGCTTGCCGCAGATTACACGCAGTCTGTTGCTGTACCGCTACCGGCGGTTAAACACGGCGCGTTGTCTGGCAGCGGCGGAAGGATACGAAGGCGCCATGTTCCCGTGGCAAAGCGGCAGCAATGGGCGCGAGGAGACACAGACCGTGCACCTCAACCCGCGCTCCGGCACCTGGGGACCTGACTACAGCCGTTATCAGCGACATGTCAACACCGCCATTGTCTACAACACCTGGCAGTATTTCATGTTGACCGGGGACAAGGAATTCATGGTCTCGTACGGAACGGAGATGATCCTGGAGATCGCGCGCTTCTGGTCGAGCATGACGCAGTACAACAGGCGCACCAAACGCTACGAGATTACGAAGGCCATGGGGCCCGATGAGTATCACGAGAAATATCCCGACTCGGATACACCGGGTCTGCGCAACAATGCCTACACCAACGTAATGGCGGTATGGGTGCTCGAGCGTGCACTGGAGCTGCTTGATTGGCTGCCGCGAGAGAATCTGCGCGAGATGAAAGAGAAGCTTGCCCTGCACAACGACGAGGTCGAGCGTTGGCGGGACGTCACGCGCAAGATGACCATCCCATTCCACGGGCGCGGTATCATCAGCCAGTTCGAGGGTTACGAAAAACTGCAGGAATTTGACTGGGAAGTTTACCGAAAGAAGTACGGCAACATCGAGCGACTGGACCGCATTCTCAAGGCCGAGGGCGACTCCGCCGATCGCTACAAGGTGTCCAAGCAAGCTGACGTGCTGATGCTGTTCTACCTGCTGCCGCCAAAGGAGCTCAGGCGCATCTTCAAGCAGCTCGGCTACGAGTTTGACGATAATCTGGTGCGACGAAACATCGAGTATTACATGGCACGCACCTCTCATGGCTCCACGCTCAGCAAGGTCGTGCACGCCTCCGTGCTGGACCGCGTCGACCGCACCGCGGCCTGGGAAATGTTCCGCGCGGCGCTGGCGAGCGATGTCACGGACGTGCAGGGCGGGACCACGCCCGAGGGGATACACCTCGGCGCCATGGCCGGGACGCTTGATATCGTGCTGCGCCATTACGGTGGGATCGATACGACGGGCGAGACCATCGCCTTTTACCCACGGCTGCCGGCCGCGTTGCACGGCTTGCATCTGCGGCTGCGTCACCGTGACCGGTGGTACGAGCTCGACATCGATGATCAGAAGTTCAGTTTGACGGTCGATGCAGACGGCTCGGGTCCGGTGGCCGTTAACATAGAAGGTGAGATGCACGAGCTCACGCCCGGCACGACGCATGAATTCCCGCTAATAGCGCGGGCCTACGAGTCAGTGGGGTAGGGTACGATAGTTTCGCCTAACCGGCGACCCACTCAACCTAACTTTAGTGCTCACCCTGCGAGCTCTGTCCCCGTGAATGAGAAGGGGCCGCAGGCGGGGCGCAAGGGCGCAACAAAAACAATATACCGCCATTCTTCGCTTGAATTGGTCAATGTGACTTGGCATGCTATTCG
>VRUB01000370.1 GCA_019456345.1 Nitrospira sp.
GCCGAGACAGAAGATTGCCGTGGACACCTCCGGAAACGGTAAGTCCCGCTTTAGCCACATCCCTGCGTCATGGGGAAGGAGCTCGGGAAAAACGAAGTACCAGAGGAACAGCTGCACCAGGAGCGGTACGTTGCGGAATATGGTGACATAGACGTTGGCGAATCCGTGCAGGAACCAAGCTACATTAACCCAGATGATTCCTTTACTTGTCCCGATTGCACGTGTTCTGAAGTAGATTGGCGACTTGACGAAGGGGACGACCACCAAGATGGGTTTGTCGAAGGTGCGCAGGATGCCGAAGACCGAGCCCAGGGGGAACGCAATCACCCAGGCCGCGGAGGCGACGGCGATGGTCCACGAGAGCCCCTCAAGGATCCAATAGAAATAGGGTCCGATACACCCCGCATCCTCGTTTACGGACGTGCAGAGGAGGATTCCCCAGTCCCAGTTGTAGGTAAATTCCACGGATGCCTCCCCCGTCCCCGTGATTATTTCGGCGTTGACCCGTGGCAAAGGATCGGGGAGATGCGCGTCGGCATCCCCCCGACCCCCGCCAGGGACAGGCTCTACCGATGCATTAGTGCGGCAAAGCCTGGACTTCGAACGCCGTCTTCAGCGTCGGACTGATCGGCATATTGATCTTCGTCGGGCCCGGGTTGAACCACTTGTTGTAAATCTTGAGCATCTCGCCCGAGCGCATCAGGTCGGCCAGCAACACGGTGCCGATCCGCCGGTAGGTGGAATCGTTCCGCGGCACCATGAGGCCGTACGGATCATAGGACAGGAACCGCCCGGTGACCTGGTACTGGCCCGGGTTCTTGGATTTGCTGATGAGGCCGTAGAGCAGTACGTCGTCCGTCGCATAGGCATCCACACGACCACTAGTCAGCGCCAGCCAGGCTTGCGGGTGGTCCTTGACGTTGACGATTTTGATCTTGATGCCCTTTGCCTTCATGATCCGCTTGATGGCTTTCTCATTGGTGGTTCCCTGCGACAGGGCGATGACCTTGCCCTCCATGTCTTCGATTTCGGTGATCCCGGAGCCCATCTTGCTGGCCAGCTTGGTGCCGGTGATGAAGGTGACCGGCAGGTAGTCGACCTGCTTTTGCCGGGTCAGGTTGTTGGTGGTGGATCCGCACTCCATGTCGATGGTGCCGTTGGCGATCAGCGC
>VRUB01000371.1 GCA_019456345.1 Nitrospira sp.
CTATCGTCGGCACTCCCCAGGCGTTTTTCAAGCTCGGGGATACGGCCGTATTGCAACTCCGACATGCGCGCGAGATCACCGGCTCGGCGCGCCGTCTCCATCTCCATACGCGCGCGATCGAGCTCTTCTTTCACGTGCTGTATCCCGTGAACGACCGCCTTTTCTGCCTTCCAGATCTCTTCTAAATCTGCATATTCGCGTGCGAGTTTGTCGATCTCTGAGTGCAGCGTATCAAGTCGCTTCTTTGATGCTTCATCGGTCTCTTTCTTGAGCGCTTCGCGTTCGATCTTGAGTTGTATCAACCGGCGGTCGAGCTTATCCATCTCTTCGGGCTTGGAATCGATTTCCATACGGATACGGGACGCCGCTTCATCGATGAGATCGATGGCCTTATCCGGCAGATTGCGGTCGGTGATGTAACGATGGGAAAGCGTGGCGGCACTGACGATAGCCGGATCGGTAATGTCCACCCCATGGTGGACCTCATATTTCTCTTTTAGTCCGCGCACGATAGCAATCGTATCTTCCACGGTTGGTTCATCAACCAATACTTTCTGGAAGCGCCGCTCCAGCGCCGCATCCTTCTCGACATACTTACGGTACTCATCCAAGGTGGTGGCACCAATGCAATGGAGTTCGCCACGCGCAAGGGCGGGCTTAAGCATATTGCCGGCATCCATCGCGCCCTCGGCCTTACCCGCACCCACCATGGTGTGCAGTTCGTCGATGAATAGAATGATTCTCCCCTCCTGATGCGCGAGATCCTTGAGCACGGCTTTGAGGCGCTCTTCAAACTCACCGCGATACTTGGCACCCGCGATAAGCGCCGCCAGATCCAGAGCGAGTAGGCGCTTGTCCTTCATACCCTCAGGTACTTCGCCATTAACGATGCGGCTCGCAAGACCTTCTACGATCGCAGTCTTGCCTACACCGGATTCGCCAATTAGCACTGGGTTGTTCTTAGTACGTCGTTGTAACACCTGCGTGACACGACGGATCTCATCGTCGCGCCCGATCACCGGGTCGAGCTTGCCTTGTTCGGCGCGCTCGGTCAGATCGATCGTGTATTTCTCCAACGCTTGGCGTTGATCCTCGGCATTCGCATCTTCTACTTTCTGCCCGCCACGGATTTCATCGATCGCTTTTTCGAGGCCGTTTCTCGACACAC
>VRUB01000372.1:0-389 GCA_019456345.1 Nitrospira sp.
GCAGCAGCGCGCGGTGATCGCCATGGCGCTATTGTCGAAGCCTTCGCTGCTGTTGCTTGACGAACCGACGACGGCGTTGGACGTGACGGTTGAGGCGGGTATCGTCAAGTTGATCGCCGATATCAGTAGAAAGTTCGGTACCGCGCAAATCTATATCTCACATAACCTTGGGCTGATCCTAGAGACCTGTGATCGTGTGTTCGTGATGTACTCCGGTGAAGTGGTGGAGGAAGGCACCATCAATTCGCTTTTCACCTGGCCTAAGCATCCCTATACCCACGGACTGTTTGGTTGCATTCCATTGCCGACCGCCGACAAGAACGCGGCGCCACTAAAGCCGATTCGCGGTCAGTTGCCGCTTCCCCACGAACGCCCGCGCGGTTGTAACT
>VRUB01000372.1:399-1166 GCA_019456345.1 Nitrospira sp.
CAAACAGATCGGCTCGCTGCAGATGATATTCCAGAACCCGAGCGACACGCTCAACCCCAGTCATACCATCGGCAGCCAAATTGGTCGCGTGATCAGTAAGTTCGGTGTCGAGAGCGATAAAGCGAAGATTCGCGAGCGCGTGCTTAAGTTACTAGATGTGGTCAAACTACCGCGCGATTTCTACTTCCGTAGACCGCGCCAACTCTCCGGCGGCCAGAAGCAACGTGTCGGCATAGCCCGTGCCTTCGCCGGTAATCCATCGATGGTGATTGCCGATGAGCCGGTGTCGGCGCTCGACGTGTCGGTGGCCGCTGCTGTCACCGAACTGCTCATGGAAATCCAACGCGAGCACAAGACCACGCTGCTATTCATCAGCCACGATCTGAGCATAGTGCGTTACCTGTCGGATCGCGTCGTGGTCATGTACCTGGGACAGATTATGGAGCGTGGTACGACTGACGAGATATTCGCCCCGCCGTATCACCCCTATACCGAAGCGTTGTTGTCGGCGGTACCGATCGCCGATCCAGAGGTCACGAAGCGTGAAATCGTACTCGAAGGCAATCTGCCGAGCGTATTGGATCCTCCCAGGGGCTGTCCCTTCTGCACTCGTTGTCCGCGCAGAATCGGCAAGATCTGCGACGACGAACGGCCGCCAGTGCAGATGGCAGCGGATGGGCATGCCATCGCCTGCCACATCCCGCTCGAAGAGCTGCGTAAGATCGAGCCGGTGATCCACGTACCACAGCGAGACGAGCGCATTCACG
>VRUB01000373.1 GCA_019456345.1 Nitrospira sp.
GATGATCTCCTTCACCGACTTGCGCGCCAGACTGGCAATCTCGCGCTCCAGGTTGCGCACGCCGGCCTCGCGCGTGTAATAGCGGATCACATCGCGCAGCGCGGCGTCAGAGATCGACCATTCGTGCGGCTTGAGCCCATTTTCCTTGATCTGCTTGGGGATCAAGTGGCGCTTGGCGATTTCGACCTTCTCGTATTCGGTGTAGCCGGGAATGCGGATGACCTCCATCCGGTCCATCAACGGCTGCGGCATGCGCAGCGTATTGCCGGTGCACACGAACATGACGTCCGAGAGATCGTAGTCGACCTCCAGATAGTGATCCTGGAAGGTATGGTTCTGCTCCGGGTCCAGCACCTCGAGCAGGGCGGAAGACGGATCGCCGCGCCAGTCGGCGCCCAGCTTGTCGACCTCGTCGAGCAGGAATAGCGCGTTCGAGGATTTCGCCTTCTTCATGCCCTGGATGATCTTGCCCGGCAGGGAGCCGATGTAGGTGCGCCGGTGGCCGCGGATTTCGGCCTCGTCGCGCACGCCGCCGAGGCTCATGCGCACGAAGTTGCGTCCCGTCGCGCGCGCGATCGACTTGCCGAGGGATGTCTTGCCGACGCCCGGGGGGCCGATCAGGCACAGGATGGGCCCTTGAGCTTGCTCATGCGCTGCTGCACGGCCAGGTACTCGAGGATGCGCTCCTTGACCTTCTCGAGCCCGTAATGGTCGTCATTGAGGACCTTTTCCGCGCCCTTGATGTCCTTCTTGATGCGGGTGCGCTTCTTCCACGGAATTGACAAGAGCCAGTCGAGGTAGTTGCGCACGACCGTGGCCTCGGCCGACATGGGGCTCATGTTGCGCAGCTTCTTCAGCTCGTGCTGGGCCTTTTCGCGCGCCTCCTTGCTGAACTTGGTCTTCTTGATCTTGTCCTCGAGCTCCTGCAACTCGTCACGGCCGTCCTCGCCCTCGCCCAGCTCCTTCTGGATCGCCTTCAGCTGCTCGTTCAGATAGTACTCGCGCTGGCCCTTCCCCACCTGCCGCTTGACCCGGCTGCGGATGCGCTTTTCCACCTGCAGCACGCCGATCTCGCCTTCCATGAAGCCGAAGACCTTTTCCAGCCGCTCGCTGACCGTCTCGCACTCCAGCAGCTCTTGCTTTTCGACGATCTTGAGCGAGA
>VRUB01000374.1 GCA_019456345.1 Nitrospira sp.
ACATAGTGTTCGACGAAGACGAGATCGCCTTCCTTGACGCCCTTGCGTTCGACGAACTGGCGCCCGGCCTCGGCGATATAGCCGATGTTCTCGTGACCCATGATCACCGGCGCATCGGTCGGCGGCTTGGCATAAAACTTTACGTCCGTGCCGCAGATACCGGCGACCTCCATTTTCAGGAGGGCGCTGTCTTCGGACACCTGGGGCATGGGGTATTCGCGAAACTCTGTTTGATGAACTCCCGTACGAACCGCCGCAAGTACTTGTTTAGCCACAGGGTTCCTCCGGTATTTCGTCCATCATCAGTGTAGCACTGCCCCTATTATGCTATCAATCAAGCGCCAATGGGGGTCCTGATGGCAATCTGCAATGAACACTAGCCTGGATATTTCACACCGCCGTTGACAGCCATGCCGACGCGGGGGAAGATCGAATCAGACTCTAGCGCGTGTAGCAGCATGAATCACACGAGTAAGCACTATGACTCATCAGGAGACAATCGACAGACCCCAGGTAGCGATCATGAACGCGGTACACGACCTGCCCGTACTGGTGGCTCGCGACGAAGGGTTCTTTGAGGACGAGGGTCTGGATATCCGGTTTGTGACTACTCCGGGAATGGCCCACGTCACGACCTCGCACAGCGTTAAGTGGAATTCGGTCTTTGACCGCCCACTCGACTCAATATACAACGACGGCGGCATCGATCAGTATCGCATGTGCGAATGGGGGATCATGAAGCGCGCCGTTGAGGCCGACAGCGAAGGACTCCGCAGGCGGAAGATCGTGGCGCTGGGCGCTTCTATGTCGTCGTTCGCCATTGCCGTTGCGCCCGATTCTGATATCTACGAACCGGAGCAACTGAAGGACAAAGCGATCGCGGTGACGCCGAACAACGGCTCCAACTTCACCGCGTTGAAGATGATGGAAGGCTTTCTAACGCCCGAGCACATCAAGACGACCAACGCAGGGTCGATGCCGCAGCGGCTCGAGGCCTTGCGCCGGGGCAAGGTCGAAGCGGTAAGCCTAATGGAGCCCTGGATCAGCGTGGCGGAGAAGCAGGGAATGCGCATTCTAATCGAGTCCCACTCGACCCGCAGCGAGGCAGCCAGCGATGATATCGACGGCCCGACGCTCGCGGCGATGTTCCGAG
>VRUB01000375.1 GCA_019456345.1 Nitrospira sp.
CCCGCTCTCGAGAAGGGCGAAAGTGTGGACCTGCTTGGCGTAACGCCGCACCAGCATTTCACCGAACCTCCGCCGCGTTTCAGCGAGGCGAGCCTGGTCAAGGAACTCGAGCGCCTGGGGATCGGGAGGCCGAGTACGTACAGCACCATCATCTCGACGTTGCGCAACCGTGCCTATGTCGACGTCACCGACCGCCGCTTTACTCCAACCGCACTCGGCAAGACGGTCGCGAAGGTGATGGTGAGCCGGTTTCCGGACATATTCAACGTCCAGTTCACCTCCGGAATGGAGGAGGAACTGGACAAGATCGAGGAAGGGAAGCTTGGCTGGCAGGAGGTGCTGAGGGATTTCTACGAACCGTTCTCCAAAGATCTCGAGAACATCGACGTGGAGGCGATGATCCGAGAGGCGCACGACCTGGAGGGCTTGGAGGATGAGCGCTGCGAAAAGTGCGGTAGCAAGCTGACCGTGAAGAGCGGTCGCTTCGGCCCGTTCATAGCGTGCACCAACTACCCCGACTGCAAGTACACGCGCCCCATCAAGAAGGACCGTCCGCCGGATCGCCCGACGGACGAGAAGTGCCAGGAATGTGGGTCGGCGATGGTCATCAAAACAGGTCGTTACGGCGAGTTCCTGGCGTGCACGACGTACCCGGATTGCAAGCACACGCGGCCCGTGCCGCTGGGAGTAAAATGCCCGGTCTGTGTGGTGGGTGACCTTACGCAACGTCGCACGAGACGGGGAAGGGTGTTCTACGGTTGCGCGCGCTATCCGGATTGCGAGTATTCGACTTGGTACGAGCCCCTGCCGGAAATGTGTCAGAAGTGCGAGAAAGTGGGTGTCGAGAGGCGCTCAACGAAAGCGCGCGGTGACTATCGCCGATGCATGCACTGTGAATACGAATTCGACGTGGAGGAGCCAGCAGCAGCCGGCGCAGAATCGTGAATGCCGCGGTAGTGGGTGGCGGCCTCGCAGGGTGTGAGGCAGCATGGGTGCTCGCCGAGTTGGGCGTCAAGGTCACGTTGTACGAGATGCGACCGAAGGTCAAGACTCCCGCTCATCAGACCGATAGTCTCGCCGAATTGGTCTGCACCAACTCCTTCAAGTCAATCGATACGAGCAACGCTCATGGGTTGTTGAAGGCGGAG
>VRUB01000130.1 GCA_019456345.1 Nitrospira sp.
ACACCCACGACGAAGCCCAAGACAGCTACTGCCAGATACAGGCCCAGGCGCTTGACGATAAGGGCGATGCGTCTCATATGGGTGGAATTCTAGGCGTAAGGATCTTGTCACGCAGTATATTAAGGATAACCCTCCCTTCCGTCTCCGAGCACCGATAACCTGCTCATATCAAGTACGAGTGGTCTATCCGCATGATGCATCGGAAGCCAGATGCCGACTGACCCAGAGTACTGTGTTCGAGACGACATGGTTGCTTGCGGTGTGTTGATGTGCCTAATGGAAAGTCCTACGTTTTACTGGACCGCAACGTTGATGTGTTGCTCGTTCTGCGGCGGAAAAGCCTCCCGTATCAGCTCTTTGTTGCCCATGGCCAGGTCGGCAGTAAAGTAGCATAGTCATCTCGTTGCGTCGAAGACGATCTGGTCATAGCGCCAGAGGCGCTCGAAGAATCGGCGAGCGCCATCTCGGTTGTCTGGATCGTCGGGATTATCCGAAGCGACCCGCAAAATTTCATTGATGCAATGAGTGCCGTCGATCGCGCCGAAAAGCCGTTCCTCGACCGCATCGATTGGGAGGAAAATATCGGTGTGAGTATGGGCCGAGTTGAGCAAAACCGCCACGGCGCCGACGGGCAGCCGCTCCCGCACGCTCATCGTCGCGGGCATGCGAACCGGGACGTAGTCGAGCCAACGATCACCGTCGAAACGGATCGGCTGAGCCTCCCCAGACCGATCGTCACGGTAGGCGATAAACTCGTGCTTGACCATCGTGCCACGGAAGAGTTCGAGGGCGGCGTGCTGCTGCGGGGCCGCGAGCGATGCGAGACGTCCTGCGTGTGGAGTGCGTGCCACCATGCCACATTGCGCGAGGTAGGGGGCCTGCAGAAACCAACGCCCGAACGAAAGGCCACATCGCTCGAGCCAGGCGTAGAGCTGCGGCACCGTGTACGCGCGGTCCCGCGGATGGAGTAGCGCGTCGGCCAACGCTGCGGCACTCCGGAAGTCCTTCGCCTGGTGGAGCAGGTGGGCGAGGGGGTGCCTGTGGGGCAACTGATCGAGCGTCGCACCGAGGTCGTCGAGCTCATTATCCAACGCCCGGACACCCAGGAGTCGGCAGTACGCCTGGAGCATGTAGACACCGCTCCGGCCGTAGGCGGCGTAGACCATCAAGTGCATCGCGCCCCCGGGCGCGAGCACGGCGCGCAGGGCGCGGAGGCCGGCATCGGGATCCGGCAGGTGGTGCAACACGCCGGTGCAGACAATCTTGTCGAAGCGCCGCCCTAGCGTTTCGATGCGCTCCAGCGGTAGCTGGTGGAGGTCGAGATTGTCGATCCCATACTTCCGTTGGAGCTCGCGCGTGTGTCGCAGACTCGACTCGCTGACGTCGATCCCGGTGACCCGGGCGGCGGGCTGGCGCATCGCGTGTTTCGCGACCTGCGAGGTCCCACAGCCAGCCACGAGGACTTCCAGGTCGTCCCGATACCGCTCGGCGGGCCACAGCAGATGGAACGCGCTCCGGCGCCGCTCCGCGTTTGCCCACCGCTCGCGGTAGCGGTTCAGATCGGTGACCGGCGCCGGATAGGGGTGCCGCTCGTAGAAGGCGCGGACCTCCTCGGAGAAGTCAGTGGGATCTGTTCGTTGCGCCTCTTCCGAGCTCACCGGAATTGCCCTCCGCCGCCCGATTGCGGCCGCCTCGGGCTAACCGCATCATGCCAGAAATCCACCGTGCGAGGCTCCCATGGTTGACATGCGCCAGACCGATCCGCCGTGCAGGCGGATCGGTCCGCTCACCGAATTTCCCCGCTCAGCGGCTCACGCCACTCAAGCGCTCGTGATGCCCGCCGTCAGCTTCTCTATCACCTGGTCGACACCGAAGGTCGCCGCCTTCTGACGCGGCGGGTACGCCTGGAAGGTGGCCAGGAACTCCGCGACGATCTTCTGTGCCGCCAACAGCAGAAAGATATGATCGAACATCCAGTCCCAGTAGGTGTTCGAGGTGATATCCGCTTGCTCGTAGGGATCGGTCTTCAGATTAAACAGTTTCGGCACCCGCAACGCGATAAACGGATCCGACCAGATCGCGCAGGTACCGACCACCCGCTGCTCCATGAAGACGCACTTCCAGTGGTCGTAGCGTAAGCCGGTGAGATCGCCGTCGTCGGAGAAATAGAAAAATTCGACGCGTGGCCCTTTCTTCTCCTCGCCTTTGAAAAAGGGCAGGAAGTTGTAGCCGTCGAGGTGCACCTTGTATTTATGACCGTCGGCGGTGTGGCCGGCCTTGAGCTTCTCCTTGATGTCCGGCTCGCCCGCTGCCGCTAGCAGCGTGGGCAGCCAATCCATGTGAGACATGATCTCGTTGCAGACGCTGCCGGGCTTGATCACGCCGGGCCAGCGCATCAGGTACGGCACCCGATAGGCGCCCTCCCAATTGGAGTTCTTCTCGTTTCTAAACGGTGTCATGCCGGCATCGGGCCAGGAGTTCATGTGCGGACCGTTGTCGGTGCCATACATCACGATCGTGTCGTCGGCGATGCCAAGCTTGTCGAGAAGATCCAGCAAGGCGCCGATGTGCTTGTCGTGATCGATCATCACGTCATGATATTCCGACTGCCAGCGGCCGGATTGCCCTATGCTCTCGGGCTTCGCATGGGTCCGGAAGTGCATGTGGGTGGCGTTGAACCACACGAAGAACGGCGTGCCCGCCTTTTGGGCGCGCTCGATGAAGGCTATGGCCGCAGCTAGAAATTCATCGTCGCAAGTTTCCATGCGCTTCTTCGTCAGCGGCCCGGTGTCGTCGATGCGGCCATCCGCGTAGCTGTGAATCACACCGCGAGGACCGAAGTTCTTCTTGAAGTCGGGGAAGTCTTTTGCCGGCGGGTAGTCACGCAGCTCCGGTTCTTCCTCGGCATTTAAGTGATACAGATTGCCGAAGAATTCGTCGAAGCCGTGGTTTGAGGGCAGCATCTCGTCCTTGTCGCCGAGATGGTTCTTGCCGAACTGACCGGTGGTGTAGCCCTGCTCTTTCAGCAACCGGGCGATGGTCGGGTCCTCGGGGCGCATGCCTAAGGCGGCGCCCGGCATCCCCACCTTGGAGAGCCCGGTGCGAAACACGCTCTGACCGGTGATGAACGCCGAGCGCCCTGCCGTGCAGCTCTGCTCCGCATAGTAGTCGGTGAACAGCATGCCTTCTTTGGCGACGCGGTCGATGTTGGGGGTCTTGTAGCCCATCAGCCCGTGGGTGTAGCAACTTAAGTTGGACTGGCCGATGTCGTCTCCCCACATCACCAGTATGTTGGGTTTCTTTTTAGCCATAGCTTATTTCCTCCTTATGGTTATTGATCGAGAACCAATCAGCGGGCGGGGGCGACAGTTTGCCGCGCTCCCACCCAGACATCGTGACACTTTTCGAACTTCCGACCTGCCACCGGGGCAGGCTTCATTGCGTCCCGCCTTCCCTCATAGGAAGATGAGAATGCCGCCGAAGATCCCGACCACCAGCACCAGGATCGCCATGCCAAGGCCCAGCGGTACGCGCTCGACGCGACCATAGCCCTGCGCTACGAGCCGCCTCTCGATTCGGGCATTCTGGATGATGGCGCCGACGATCCCCAGCACAGCGAGTGCGATAAAGGCCGAGCCAACGATCTGCAGGCCGTGGTAGGAGTCGAGCGCGAGATCGTGCGTCGCTAGGTAGTCGCCTGCCTTGCCGATACCGATGCCGAAGCCGATCATGGAGATCGACGTGCGGACCCACGCAATCAGCGTGCGGTCGGCTGCCCAGAACGTCCGATCCGCCGCCCAGCGGGTGCGATCGCCCGCCATGTCGGTACGCTGCTCCGCGAGCTGAGTGGTGGTGTTGGCCTGATTACCGGACGATGCGTTGCTCATCGTCATTTCCCCCCATGCTCGGCCGCCGGCATCGGTGTGCCCGCGAATCCTGCGGTGCGTTGCCAAAAGAGGAAACAAAGCGAGAAGCCCGAGCAGCACAGCTCATGTAATCGCTAGGTATCCGTCTTGTTCTTATAAATATCCTAATAAATATCCTACCAAACTGTCAGGCAACGAGTCTAGTCATGTAAGCGCTCAATTTGAGAGGGTTATGCTTTACTGCGTGGCGAGCTGGGGGCGTTCCACTTCCCGGACGCACTGGGTGGAAGGCCGTGTCACTCGCCGACGGGCGCTTCCTCGCGGCCCTGCCAGGGCCAGCGGCCCGTGATCTCCAATTCGAGGGCGAAGCTCAGGAAGGTCCGAATCAACACGAGCAAGCCGAGCATACCAAGCTTCGCCAAGGTCTGCTCGACGGCGACGGTGTCGATGATATCGGCGGCGATCAGCAACTCGAGGGCAAGCAGCAGGGCTCGGCCCAGCTCTTGGCGAAAGACGCGGTACGCAGGCAACAGCCCCCTTTCCCGCACGGTCCGGTAGAGAAAGCGACCCGTCGAGAGGGTCAATCCAACCAACAATAGCAACACGGCGGCTGCCTCGACGACGAAGGCCGTCGTCTCGAAGAGTTCCTTCATAGAAACCTCGCACGGTGAATTTTTGGCATTATGCTGTCAACCTAATACGGCCGCAAGCGGAGAAGTGACACACGAGCGAACGCGTGGTCTACTCACCAGGTGCGTCAACACACCGCGGGAACCATGTCGTTTCAAACGCAAGACTCTGGGCCAGTCGATGCCCTGCAGATCACCGACACCGGTACCACGCATATCAGGTTGCGGTGCATCGGGCGGATGAAAGTCAGTACGAAGCTATTTGGGCAGCCATGTTAAATTCGTCGAAAGTCGGTGGACACCGATCTCGGTCCAGTCTCCTGCGATGAACGCGTTGCTCGCGGTGCTGACGCCTATCGCGCTCATCAGCAGCGCGTCGATGTTGCCCAGCGGTATCGCCGGAGTCGTTGCGTCGCTGGGGACCAGAAAACCTTACCTGACTGCGAGCGCATTCATCGCCGGAACGTTCCTGCCGCATTTCGCCTTTGGTTTGCTGCTGGTGATCGGACTCGACGCCGCCTTCGATCAAGTCAATGTATGGATGCAAGATAAGTGGCGAGACCCGGACACGTTAGATGTCGTGCTGCAACTCGTCATCGGCACGGCGATGGCCGTGTTCGGTTACCGGCTGGCCAGTGCCAGCCAGCAGCGGCCAGAGCAGGCGTCGTCGACGTCGATGAGCCCGGTTGGAGCGTTCTCCCTAGCGGCCGGCTTGACCATCATTGGGTTACCTGTCGGCCTGCTGTACTTCGCGGCAATCGATCAGATTTTGCGGGCTGACCTCACGGTACCGGGGATGGCGAAGGCCCTGCTCTATTATAACCTGATGTATCTGCTCCCACTGATGTTGATTGTCCTGATGCGTCGTATATTCGGGAGGCGAAGTGATCCGATCTTCGCGGCCGTGGCTCGGTTCCTCAAGCGATGGGGTAAACGACTGCTGTTCTTCGGCTTGCTCGGCCTAGGTGTTGTATTAGTGGTGGACGCGATCGGGTGGTTTTTTGGTTTCCCATTGCTACCGACTTATCTTTTGGAGACGGGCACGCAGTAATGAATTTCTCGACACGCTCCAACCAAGCGCGGCAACCTTTCGCATGTCTTAGACGCGTCGAGATGACTGCGTTGTTGTACTGCAGGCCGGTCGTTCTGGTCATGCGCCGCCGGCGCTTGTAGACTCATCGAACCGAAGGACCTGTGCCACTGCTACAACGAGAGCGCGATAAAAGAGAGACGCCATTGTGAAAAAAGCTACACTGTTTGTAACCATTGCCGTGCTTACCGCGTGCAGCGGGATTAGGGTCACGAGCGACTGGGATCCCGCGGTCGACTTCTCGCAATTCCAAACGTTCGCCATTCTTGACGAGGGAGGGCAAGCGCGCAATCGATTGACCGATCAACGGGTCAGGGCCGCCATTGTCGCGGATCTGAGTTCCAAGGGTTTCCGGCATGTCGACACGCCCGATGCGGCCGACCTGGCGATTGGATTTCAGGTCACGACCGATGAGCGCACGTCCTATCAGACCGTGCATAGCGGCTGGGGGTCCGCTGGGTTCGGCCGCCGCCGCTCCCATTGGGGCGGAACCGTGGGTATCAGTACGACAACGCAGTGGAACTACACCGTCGGCACGCTGGTCATCGCGGTGTTCCAAGCGCGCGACAAGGAGCTCGTGTGGGAGGCCTCGGGTAG
>VRUB01000376.1 GCA_019456345.1 Nitrospira sp.
CTTCCTGGCCAGGAGCGGTCGCTAGTCCCCAGTGGCGTTCGAGTCCGCTAATAGCCATAAGCGGACATTCGCTAGTTCGCCGGGTTCTTCTCGGTGTGCTTGGCACGGATGGCCTTGGCGCGGGCCTCCATCTTGAGAGCTTCCGGGCCCCTTCCTGTCTTCCGGAGCAGGTTAGCGTAGTTTTCCAGGCTCAAGGCCTCGTATAAAAGGTCGTCTCCCAGGCTCTTCTTCCAGATTGCCAGCGCCCGTAGGTATAGGGGCTCGGCCTCGGCATGGCGGCCCTGGTCGTAGTAGACGACCGCCAGATTATGGAGGCTATGGGCCGTGCGGGGGTTGTCGGGCAAAAACTCTTTTTCCCGGATCGCCAGGGCGCGTTTGTGGAACGACTCAGCCTCGGCGTAGCGGCCTTGGACCCGGTAGAGTTCTCCCAGGTTATTGAGACTCACAGCCACGTCAGGATGATCGGGTTCTAGGGCATTCTCCCTGATCGCCAGTGCACGTTCGTATAAGGGCTCGGCCTCGGCGTACCGACCCTGGTCGTGGTAGAGTTCCGCCAGGCCGTTGACGTTTTCGGCCACGCTGGGATGGTCGGGCCCCAGGGCTTTTTCCACTATCGCCAGCGCTCGTAGGTATAAGGGCTCGGCCTCGGCGTAGCGGCCTTGGGCTTGGTAGTGTCCAGCCTGGCGGTTGAGGATGAAGGCAGTGGCCAGACTGTCGGGGCCGAACTCACGCTCTATTTCCTTCTGAAGGGCTTTCCTGAACTCTTCCATGCGCTCTGAAGACTGGGCATGGGCGAACGCGGGCAACAATGCCAGGCACAGCAGACCCCCCAGCAGCCATCTCGTCTTGTGTGCCATTATTCGTCGCTCCCGTCGTCGGCTGCGTCGGCACAAGCCCGAGCCGATAGGAAAGTGTGCGGACGTGCTTGGAACTATTCTATCAACTTTTGTTTGTCGTTGCCGGGCGTGTTTTTGGGTTGATGGTGGCGTAATCGTTGAGGTTTGAGCTTCGGGGTACGGCAATCACTGGATTCGGGTACACCCCTGTTTGTTAAGCGAGCCCTGACGTCCGCTAAGGGTCAAAACCAGACGAACGGGGGCATCGCCCGGGAGGTCCGCACCTGGGGGTGAAGCAGACGAAATC
>VRUB01000377.1 GCA_019456345.1 Nitrospira sp.
GCTTCATCAGCCATTTCCCGGATGCCATTGACTTGATGGTGCGCGGCGTCAAGTCCGGGCTGCCGATCTCCGAATCGATCAAGGCCGCGAGCGAGGAGATCCCCGATCCGGTCGGCCTCGAATTGAAACGGATCGTCGACGGCATTCGCGTAGGCCGTAAGATGAACGAACTCTTGGACGAGACCTGTAAGCGCCTCGACCTGCCGGAGTTCAATTTCTTCGCGATCGCGCTATCGATCCAGGCGGAAACCGGCGGCAACCTCGCCGAGACCTTGAACAACCTCTCCGAGGTGCTCCGTGGGCGTCGCCAACTCAAGCGCAAGATCAAGGCGATGTCGTCGGAAGCCAAGGCGAGCGCCTACATCATCGGCTCCCTGCCGTTCATCATGTGCCTGCTGATCTACCTGGTGAACAACGAGTACATCATGGGCCTGTTCATGGACCCGCGCGGCCAGTTCTTGATTGGCGGCGCCCTCGCGATGATCGGCATCGGAGCCCTCGTCATGCGCAAAATGATCAAATTCGAGATATGAATATCGAGGCTTATCTTCCGGCAGGCATGTCGATCGAGGACATGCTGATAATCATGTCGGCACTTTCGGCGGGTTCGGTCGCGATCTCGGTGTGGTTCACGCTGCTCTACAAGGACCCCACGGCGCGCCGGGCCAAGTTGCTCGCCGCCCAGCGCACGGCCATGCGCAGCACCGTGATGGGCCCGCGGCGCAGAAAGGAGCGGCTGCCGACGATGAGCCTGATGCGCCAGGTCGTCGACCGACTCAACCTCCTCAAGAGCGGTCAGGCCGAGCGAATCTCGCAAAAGCTGATGCGTGCCGGATGGCGGTCGAAGGACGCGATCATCCGTTACCTTTTCATGAAGCTGTTTCTGCCACTGGGTTTCGGCGTCCTCGTGGTCGTCCTGCTCTATGGTCTCAATCTATACGGCCTGGATCCCGCGATCAAGCTCGGGGCCGCTTTGGGCGCCGTCATCCTGGGCGCCTATCTGCCGGACATCGTGATCAAGAACACGACCCAGAAGCGCAAGGACAAGATCCGCAAGTCCCTGCCGGACGTGCTCGATCTCATGGTCATTTGCGCCGAGGCCGGCCTGAGCCTCGACGCCACCCTCAACCGCGTCAGCCA
>VRUB01000378.1 GCA_019456345.1 Nitrospira sp.
GGTGGCTGCCTTGGGATTCTGATTCCGCCGAGTATCATGCTGATCGTCTATGCGGCGACGACCGCCACCTCTGTGGTGCAGATGTATGCCGCCGCCATGTTTCCGGGCATGATGCTGGCGGGGCTTTACATGATCTACGTGATAACACGGGCCTTGGTCAACCCCAGCTTGGCACCTAAGCCGCCCAAGGAGGAGACAGATATTCCCGTGCGGGTGCTGCTCTTGATGGTATTGACGTCCTTCCTGCCGCTCGCCCTTTTGATCATGTCCGTCCTGGGCGCCATCCTGTTCGGCTTCGCCTCGCCGACGGAGGCGGCCGCGGTGGGCGCCTTTGGTGGCCTGGTGTTGGCCGTGGGTTATCGCCTCGGCGACATTCTCAGTGGAAAAGATACCCCTGATTGGGTCGAAAAATACGGTCGCCCGGAAATCGGCTGGTTGGGGGCAATTGCGGTCGGCGGTCTGATCGTGCTCGTGCTGTATGTTTCCCCATATTTCTTATTGCGGATGATGGAAGACATAGACATCATCGGCTCGAGGCTGCCGCAGAACCGGGCGTTGCCGGGGGGGCCGGGTCTTAGCATCATCATCAGCCTTGCCGCCGCCGCCGGCCTCCGCGTTTTCGGTGGGGGGTCATCGATGCTTGCGTGGCTGCAGCCAAAGACGGCAGCCGGTCGCGCCTTGATGCGTTCTACAGGGCTCGGTGGCGTTGCCGGCTTGGCACTCGGCGCGCTCTATCTGATTATCGCGTATCTCCTGCTCGAGCAAAAGGAGATAACCAAATACGCGCTCGAGATCGGTTTCTTCCTCGGCTTGCTGGGAGGCCTTGCCTGGCGCGGCTTACGAAAGGAGACCCTCACGGAATCTGTCTATCTTACGGTGCGCACTTCGGCCATGGTGTGCTGGCTGTTTGTCGGTTCCTGGACGTTCTCCTCAGTGTTTTCCTACCTCGGCGGTCATGAAGTCATCAGGGAATTCGTGACGGGCGTGGATCTGTCGTTCGGCGGCTTGATGAATCCGACTGTATCGTTCCTTATCCTCGCGCAGCTCATTATTTTTTTTCTCGGCTGGCCGTTGGAGTGGAGCGAGATCATCATCATCTTCGTGCCGATCTTCCTGCCGCTGCTTGAGGTCTTTGG
>VRUB01000379.1 GCA_019456345.1 Nitrospira sp.
ATCGGAATATTTCTTTTCGCCTACAAGGGTTACGAGCCAAAAGACGATCGTGCCGGTGATTTCGCTTGTTTCTGTGCAATAGGCCTCGCGCTCTTTTACACCTTTCCCGATATGGGAGACCCCTCTCGGGGAATAGGCCTCACACTCTCTCCCGCGACCGCCGAAACATTAGAAAAAATCATCGCGGGTGCCCATGCAGTGTTCGCGGCAGGCTTTTTTCTTACGCTTGCGTATTTCTCGCTGTGTCTCTTTACCAAGTCCGAAGGCGAAAAAACCCGGAAAAAGCTCCAACGGAACTTCGTGTATAGGGCCTGCGGCTACGTCATTCTCGTGGCTATAGTTTTAATCGCACTTGGAGGTTTGATCCTATATCTCGATCTGTTGCCAGAGGCCACTATACGCATGGTCAAGAGTCTCCATCCAGTCTTCTGGCTCGAGTCGATAGCAATCGTCGCCTTCGGCGTCTCATGGTCAGTTAAAGGGGAAGCTATCCTAAAGGATGAGACCTGAACCCTCTCATCGAGCAGAATGACGAATGGACCATCGCACGGCGTGACATGACACCGGAAACCGTCGCCCGATTGGGCGATTCTGCTTGAATATGCTTGTCACGCGATGTTGTTTGCGCGTCCTATCATTTTCGGTGCTTGGCCAATCGCGTCTACATTGCTCTCCACGGTTCTGCTAAACCTTCCCCATGCATTGGACTGACGACGGCATCGTGCTGTCGGCGCGGCGGCACGGCGAGAATTCGGTGGTCGTGCAGCTGCTGACGCGCGGCCATGGGCGCCATGCCGGGCTGGTGCGCGGCGGCCAGGGCAAGCGCGCGCGCGGCATCTACCAGCCGGGCAACCTGGTCGCGGCGCGCTGGAGCGCGCGGTTGCCTGAGCACCTGGGCAACTACACCTGCGAGCTGGTCGACGCCCACGCCGCGCGCGTGTTCGACGACCCGGACCGCCTGGCCGCCTTGAGCGCGGCGGCGGCGCTGGCCGAGACCGCCCTGCCCGAGCGCGAGCCCCACGCGGCTTGCTTCGAGGGCTTCCTGGCGCTCTTGGATGCGCTGACCGGGGAGCACTGGGCCGAGGTCACCGTGCGCTGGGAGCTGGCGCTTCTCGCCGAGCTCGGCTT
>VRUB01000131.1 GCA_019456345.1 Nitrospira sp.
CGCATCGATTCCGATAATCTCCTCGATCTCGGTAATCGCACGATCCGGATCCGCTGTTGACAGGTCGATCTTGTTCAGCACAGGCACGATTTCCAGGTCGAGTTCGGTCGCAGTGTAACAATTCGCGACGGTCTGCGCCTGCACACCTTGCGCAGCATCGACCACCAGCACTGCTCCTTCGCAGGCCGTAAGTGAACGCGAGACCTCATAGGAAAAATCCACATGGCCCGGCGTGTCGATCATATTCAGCCGATAGGTCCTGCCATCCCGCGCGCTGTAGTCCAAGGCAACGCTCTGCGCCTTGATCGTGATTCCACGTTCGCGCTCCAGCTCCATGGAATCCAACACCTGATCTGCCATTTCGCGTTCGGCGAGACCGCCGCAGAGCTCGATAAAGCGATCAGCAAGCGTGGACTTTCCGTGATCGATATGTGCAATGATGGAGAAATTGCGGATTAATGTCTGGTCCCGACCACTCATCCCGATAACTTTTGCCGACCGCGGGCGCCCTGACGGCTACTGCGGGTACAGAGCGTGCCGCGGCATCCGTGCAGCGGCTTCGCCAACAAAAAAAAGGCGCCTACAGCACCCAGGTGCGTAATATTCACTGATATGATATCGCGATGGGAGTCGCTTCCGCGGCTCGTTCGTTTTGCCCGGGCCGCCATCTCCTGAGATAGACCGCTCGCCTCGAGCTTGCCGGGGTCGGCCGACCCGCTGCTTGGGTACTGATGTCGCCGCGTCCGCTTGGTGCTCGTGGCACAGGCCGTGTGCCTGGTAGGCGCGGGAAACTGAGGTAATCATAGCCTATTCCAGGCGCTGATTGAATACTCGATGGCAGCGACTAGCCCGCACCCTATCACAGGCGCCAGCAGGCGCCGTTTACCGAAACAGCGGGCCGTGCTCGAATCGAGTTTGGGGCGAGAACGAGGATGTGCTTCGACAAAGAGATCGGCTCAGGGCCTGGCCCTCACCGACTTACCGATCAGTTCGACCGTGGCTGCAGGGACTTCGCCAACAACGGTGATTTGGTAGTCGTTAATCACATCGCCGAAAGCATGCACAGCGCCCATGCTGCTTGGTCCCTTCATGGTGGTACCGCCGTCCTTGTCGATCTTTTCGATAAAAATCGACACCGCTGCCAGACCATCCGAGTACACCAGATGCTCGACCGGCTTGTTGCGCCTCGGATTTTTCCGCATCAGCTTATTGGAAAGCACGAAGCCACTCGGGACTTGGCCCACCGACCAGCGCTTGAACAGCGTTACTGTGCCTTGCTCGATTCTTTTACCCCAGTACCAGACCATATTTTCCGTGGATACGTCCGGCTCGAGCTCTTGCGGTTCGATGGTTACACCGATGTTAACTTGGGTGAACATTAACTGCTCAAGTGTGCTACCCATCTGATCTATTAAATCGGCCTTCAATAACAGACCCGACTCCTTGTCCGCCCACAGCCGGTAGCCATAACGATAGCTGTCTCGGGGCAAAATAACGACAACCTGTGTGTCGCGCCCGGTCACTCGCGCCGGCATGCGGCCGAGCTGCATCTCGTAGTGCTTTTGCAGTTGCTCGAGACGCTTGGGCAGAATAACGGGGAAGCTCTTGCCACGCGCAAGACGATGCTCCACGACCACAGACTTGCGATCGGGTAAATAGCACATCACCTGCTGATCATCTCGGATGATCTCCCGCGCCGTACCGTTCAACGACACGAGCCTTTCCTTGACCGAACCCTTATCAGCCCAGTGGATGATGCGCATCGCTTCCAGTTTTTGGCCCTGCTGAAATACGAACGTGCCATCGTAATTGAGCTCCCGGGTGGCACGGTTCATCTTCATCAGCCAGTCATAAGCCGTAGCCGCGGTGCTGGCCGCCAGGCCGGTCACCGGGCTGAGCAGCAGGGTGGCGACCAGAATGGGGAACAGTGAGAACCCGGTATATCTCATGGGCCGTTGTCGTAACTTACGAATCGCCCGTACGACATCACGCCATTCATGCCGGAGGTGGGCATGAACTCGTTGTGCTCAACAAGATACATGTTCAGCTGCCTCGCCACCTCGGGCTGCCTGGTATCCCAGCGCAGGCCCCGGCGCTGGATGTCGGCCTGCCGAAGGCGCGCCGATGCGACCTGTTGCGGCGTCAACGACGGTTCGCTCGAGACAAACCACTGCACACTCAGTATCGCCACTGCGGCGACCGAGGCGGCTAGCGCCAAATTGCCGGCCCATCGCATAGCCGGCTTCCAGCGATGAACACCGCCCTTAAGTTCAGGGGAGGGAAACTGACCGATGCGCTCGGCGATGCGGGCACCAAGGTCAGTAGAGCTCACCGGACCCAGGTCCTCGTTCAGGGCCGCGCGGATAATGTGATAGCGCTCCCACGTCTCGCGCAAATCACGATCGCGGGCCAGCGCCTTGAGCACGCGCGCGCGCTCAAGCTCACTGAGCTCGGAATCCATCAAGGCAGAGATATGTTCTGTCATTTCAGCATCACCCATGAGTCAAATAATTCAATTAATCAATATGTTAAGATTCACTTCTGAAGTAATGGTTTCAGTTCCTTGTCGATCGCCTCGCGCGCCCGGAAAATACGAGAGCGCACCGTTCCAATCGGGCACTCCATAACCTGCGCAATGTCTTCATAACTCAGCCCGTCGATATCGCGCAGAGTGATGGCCGTACGCAGATCCACGGGCAATGCCGATATGGTGCGATGCACAGTATGGGCGATTTCAACCGTCAGCAGGTTATGTTCCGGCGTTGCCATGTCCCGAAGGTTTTCTGCGCCCTCAAGCATCTCCACGACTTCCATGTTGATATCGGTGCTGGGCGGCCGACGTGCCTGGGACTCCAGGTAGTTCTTGGCCGTATTGACCGCAATCCGGTACAACCATGTATAGAATGCACTGTCGCCACGAAAGCCGGCGATCGCCCGGTAAGCCTTGATGAAGACCTCCTGGCTGATATCTTCCACTTCCGTCCGGTCATATACGTATCGCCCTACCAGCTTCGCTACCTTGTGCTGGTACTTCCGGACCAACAGGTCGAATGCCGGTTTCTCGCCCCGTTGAACCCGGTCAACTAAAGCTTGGTCGACACTGCGTTCGCCCACTAGAGAACTCCCATGTCCTGTTCTCGGCAACGCAGCGCGTCACCTCTAACTGACCGTTTCGAATAGATAAAGTTCGGCGGAGCCGATGAGGGATCTGGTTGTTGGTCTATCGGCAGCCCGCCGGCCGTTTCCCTGGGATCCAGGCGCGATGGCATCCCCAGGCGCGTGCAATAGCATAACGCAAAAATCGAGATCTCGTCTTCCGGGTCTGTAGGGATCCCATGGCAAACTCCGAACCCTCAGATGTCCTGATCGTGGGTGGCGGCATCGCCGGGTTAAGCCTCACCCTGCAGCTCCCCGGCAACGCCCGGATTACGCTCATTGCCAAGGCCGCGCTCGACGAGGGGGCCAGTCTTTACGCTCAGAGCAGTATCGCCGCGGTACTGGATGAAGGTCGAGACTCGCTGGCAGCCCATATCGAGGACACCCTCCGCGCCGGGGCCGGGCTGTGTCACCGCCAAGCGGTAGAACACGTAATTCGACACGGTCCGGACGCGACGCGTTGGCTGATCGCGCAAGGGGTCCCGTTCAGTCGCGAAGACGGCCCCGATGGCGCTGCCCGGTACCACCTCACGCGCGAGGGCGGCCACAGCCACCGGCGCGTCTTCCACGCCGAGGATGCCACCGGCCGGGCAATTGTTGGCGCCCTGCAAAACCGTGTGCGCAGCCAATCGCACATTACGGTGCTGGAGGAGTGTATCGCCGTCGATCTGATCAGCCGAGCCAAGCTCGGACAGGGTGGCCCAGATCGCTGCGTGGGTCTGTACGTGCTCGACAAGACTGCGGGCACGGTACGTACGCTCGCGGCCCGGCACATGGTGCTGGCTACCGGGGGAGCAGCCAAAGTTTATCTTTACACCAGTAACCCCGATACCAGTACCGGCGATGGCATTGCCATGGCCTGGCGCGCGGGCTGTCGTGTAGCAAATATGGAGTTCATCCAGTTTCATCCGACCTGCCTGTATCATCCGCTGACCAAGTCCTTTCTGATCTCCGGAGCTGTGCGCGGTGAGGGCGGCGTGCTCCGGCGACCGAACGGCGAGCGCTTCATGCCACGCCATGATCCGCGCGCAGAGCTCGCCCCGCGCGACATCGTTGCACGCGCGCCATCGATTTCGAGATGAAACGCGGGGGCCTCGATCATGTCGTGCTTGACATCAGCCACAAACCGAAGGCCTTTATCACTTCTCATTTTCCTAACATCTACGAACGTTGCCTGCGGTTCGGCTTCGACATGGCACGCGAGCCGATACCCGTCGTGCCAGCCACCCACTATACCTGCGGGAGGATCGTTACGGATCTCAACGCTCGGAGCGATCTTGACGGGCTGCATGCCATCGGCGAGTGCGCTTTTACCGGGCTACATGGCGCCAATCGGTTGGCAAGCAATTCACTCTTGGAGTGCATGGTGGTTGCCCACTCGGCAGCGCAAGACCTGTCCAACCAGCTCCAGCGCGCCGTAGCGGCGCCGGCGACGCTACCGCCGTGAGACGAAAGCCGCGTCGGCGATCCCGACGAACAGGTCGTAGTCTCGCACAACTGGGCTGAGTTGCGTCGGTTCATGTGGAACTACGTAGGCATCGTGCGCACCACGAAGTGACTGCAACGCGCGCAACGACGGATCGATCTGCTGCGCGAAGAGATCCGTGAGTACTACAGCCACTTCAGGGTGACAAACGACTTGCTGGAGCTGCGTAACCTGGTGCTGATCGCGGAGCTGATTGTGCGCTGCGCCTTAGCACGCCACGAAAGCCGGGGACTGCATTTTACGCGGGACTACCCGCAGGTGGACCCGCACACTGCCGGACGCGACACCGTGCTTAGCCCTCCCAGCTTTGAACAGTTAGACGCGCCCGCAAACGCCTGAATGTGTCCCGTTCCACGGCATCCGCTGCGATCACCAGGCTCAAGGGCAACCGGCTACGCGGGCAACGCAGTTGCACAACGACCAGCCAGGGATGAACGAAACGCGCGCGCACTCGACAAGGCCCCCAATCCTGCATGTTCTTCAATCGCAGGGTCCAGTCCCCATCGCTCTCCAGCTCCACGCTGTGCACCGCTCGTGCTGCCGTGCGCCGCGCATGCAATGTAAAGACGCGATGAAAACTCGCAGCCAGAGAGGCGAGCGCCAAGAGCTGTAGCCAGGCGGC
Source organism: Nitrospira sp. (assembly GCA_019456345.1). Taxonomy (GTDB): domain Bacteria; phylum Pseudomonadota; class Gammaproteobacteria; order Acidiferrobacterales; family SPGG2; genus VRUB01. Next base: position 5,265 of record VRUB01000131.1, read on the forward strand.
GAGCGGAATCGACAGCACAATGCCCGCCGCCCCCGCGTGCACAACGAGCAAGGTCCACGCGAGAGATCTCGAGTTGTTTATATTAAAAATCAGGGTATTGTCGAATCTTTCTGACAATACGCCTTAACTCCTTGTCCGCGATCGGCTGAACACCGTTGATGTACTCGAGCAAAACAACGTCGGGTTCCGACAGCAACCGTTGGAATGCCGCCCGCTCCGATGGCACCAAGCTTATATAGGCGCGATCGACAAACGCCTGCAGCATCACATCCAGCTCGAGCAAGCCGCGCCGGCAGCGCCAACGCAGGCGCCTTAGCTCCTCGGGCTCGTTCACAAGCTTCGCTGTACCAGCAACTCCTTAATCTTGCCGATCGCACGCGTAGGATTGAGGTCCTTAGGGCAGACCTCTGTGCAATTCATAATCGTGTGACACCGAAACAGGCGGTAGGGATCTTGTAGATCATCCAGTCGCTCGCCCGTCGCCTGATCGCGGCTGTCCGCCAGAAACCGCCATGCCTGCAGCAAAGCGGCAGGCCCAAGAAATCGGTCCGGATTCCACCAGAACGAAGGGCACGCCGTTGAGCAACACCCACACAAGATACACTCGTAGAGCCCATCCAGTCGATCGCGGTCCTCAGGTTTCTGCAGTCGTTCAATTTCAGGCTCCGGGTCATGATTGATCAGCCATGGCTTGATCGATCGATATTGGTTGTAGAACTGCGTCAGATCAACGACCAGGTCGCGGATCACCGGTAATCCCGGCAACGGTCGCACATCGATCGGTTGCTTCAAGTCCTTTAGCGGAAGAATACATGCCAGGCCGTTGCGTCCGTTGATGTTCATCGCATCCGA
>VRUB01000380.1 GCA_019456345.1 Nitrospira sp.
CATTGTCGCCCGGCATCACCATCTCCGTCCCCTCCGGCAACTCCACCGACCCGGTCACGTCCGTGGTCCGAAAGTAAAACTGCGGCCGGTACCCCTTGAAAAACGGCGTGTGCCGCCCGCCCTCTTCCTTCTTCAATACGTAAATCTCGGCCTTGAACTTCTTGTGGGGCGTGATCGAGCTGGGCTTGGCAATCACCTGCCCGCGCTCCACCTCTTCCTTGTCCACTCCCCGCAGCAGCAACCCGACGTTGTCGCCCGCCATCCCTTCGTCCAGGATCTTGCGGAACATCTCCACCCCGGTCACCACCGTCTTGCGGGTGTCGCGGAAGCCCACAATCTCAATCTCCTCGCCGGTCTTGACCTTCCCGCGCTCTACCCTTCCCGTCACCACCGTGCCCCGCCCGGTGATGGTGAAGATGTCCTCAATCGGCATCAGGAAGGGCTTGTCCAGCTCCCGCACCGGCTGCGGAATGTAGGAGTCCACCGCCGCCATCAACTCCTCGATCCCTTTCTCCCACTGGGCGTCGCCTTCCATCGCCTTCAGCGCCGAGCCCCGGATGACCGGAATGTCGTCGCCCGGAAACTGGTAGCTCTTCAGCAGGTCGCGCACCTCCAACTCCACCAAGTCCAGCAGCTCGGCGTCGTCCACCATGTCGCACTTGTTCAGAAACACCACCACCGAGGGCACGTTCACCTGCCGGGCCAGCAAGACGTGCTCGCGCGTCTGCGGCATCGGCCCGTCGGTCGCCGCCACCACCAGGATCGCCCCGTCCATCTGCGCCGCCCCGGTGATCATGTTCTTGATGTAGTCGGCGTGGCCGGGACAGTCGATGTGGGCGTAGTGGCGGTTGGAGGTCTCGTACTCCACGTGCGCCACCGCAATCGTGATGCCGCGCGCCTTCTCCTCGGGCGCGTTGTCAATCGAGTCAAACTCCCGCACCTCGATCTTGGAGTTGTTCTTGGCCAGCACCTTGGTGATGGCGCTGGTGAGCGTGGTCTTGCCGTGGTCGATGTGCCCGATGGTGCCGACGTTCAGGTGCGGCTTTGCGCGATCGAATTTCTCCTTCGCCATCCCCTTTCTACTCCTTCTCTCGATGAATCAGTTTAGGCAAAAGCTCTTACCCT
>VRUB01000381.1 GCA_019456345.1 Nitrospira sp.
CAGCGTCCGTAAGGCAGCGGACAGGGTACGCATCACTGCACAGTTGATCGACGCAGCCGACGGTAAACACTTGTGGGCCGAACGCTACGATCGCAAACTCGAGGACATTTTCGAATTGCAGGACGAGATCACCGCTACAATTGTCGGAACCTTGGAGCCGGAGCTCGGCGTGGCGGAGCTGATACGCTCACAGGCGAAGTCAATCGACAGCCTGGATGCTTGGGACTGCTATCTCCGGGCGAGATGGCACGCACAGCACGGCGAATCGAAAGAAATTTTGCTCGAATGCATTCGGCTTTGCCGGCAAGCCATTGCAATCAGCCCTGAGATGGCATGCGCCTATTCCGAGCTTGCGGTAGCCCACACATCGTCGGTGACCTTCGGCTATACGGACGACCGCACCAGGGAGATCGAAATGGCTTTTGAAGCGGCACAGCAGGCTGTGCGCCTCGACAACAAAGATGCGTTGGCGCACACGGCCCTTGGCCGCGTCTACGACTTCCGCGGCCAGTTCGAAGATGCAGTTCGCGAACATAAGATCGCGCTAGAACTCAATCCCAATTCGTCGATCACTCACCTGTTCCTAGCCTCCACCTACAATCATGGCGGCTATCCGGCCTTGGCTCTGCCCGCGGCGGAGCGGGCCTACAGGCTCAGCCCGCGTGATCCCCGCCAATGGTTCATGCATTTGAACAAGGGCTTCGCCTTGTCACAGCTCGGGCATCATGACGAAGCTGTCGAGGAACTGAAAGCTGCCTTTCATTCTCAAGAGAACAACTACTGGACACACTACGGATTAGCTATCGTCCTTGCTCACAGCGGCAACCCGAGTGAAGCTGCCAATATTCTGACCACGGCATTGAAGCGCTGGAAGGTCTTGTCGAATACCAGCGATATTGAAGAGGCGTTTTCATCGGCGTCCGAGAACTACCGCACATTTCTCGTGACCGGAGCCCGACTGGCCGGAATGCCGACGTGACGATCGGCCTCCGTCGGCGCGCCGCGCAAAGACCCGCCTTCCTTTGGACGCGAGACTTCCGCTCAGGGTCTTGGCTGTGTGAAAACCCCAGTTCAGCCATAACCGGCGTTATTGATGGCCGACCGAGTCAGCAGATTG
>VRUB01000382.1 GCA_019456345.1 Nitrospira sp.
GAACTAGAGATTCGGCCTGGGGATTGTCTGGTTATCGAAGACTCGCCGGCGGGTGTCCAGGCCGCGCAGGCAGCCGGCATGGCGGTGATTGCAGTAACTACCCCTTTTACGTACATGGCTTTTCGCGAACGCGACCTGCTGGACCGCCGTTGGGTGGTGGACGAGCCGGACAGGCTGCCCACAGTTCTACGTGAGTGTTTACACGCTCTTGAAACAGACGCCGTGACATAGGAGCAAGTTTCCGCGGCACAACTGGAAAATAGCGAAACACGTATACGAACGAGAAAAGGAGTCGAAACTATGCAAATGGGCATGATTGGTTTGGGTCGCATGGGCGCTAACATGGTGCGGCGCTTGATGCGCGGTGGACATACCTGTGTCGTCTTTGACTTGAATCCCGAGAACGTCAAGAGCTTGGAAGGCGAGGGCGCAACGGCAGCGACATCACTAGACGATTTTGCCCGCAAGCTCGAAAAGCCGCGCGTCGCCTGGGCAATGGTGCCGGCGGGCGGGGCGACCGAAAATACGGTGATGACCCTGGGCGAATGCTTCGCTGCCGGCGATATCATGATCGACGGAGGCAACTCTTATTACAAAGACGACGTACGTCGCGCCAAGGTGTTGCAGCAGAAAGGGATCCACTATGTAGATGTGGGCACCAGCGGAGGCGTCTGGGGATTGGAGCGAGGCTATTGTATGATGATCGGCGGATCGAAGGAGGCGTTTGCGCATATCGACCCCATCTTAAACACCCTGGCCCCAGGTCGCGGCGACATCTCGCGCACGCCAGGGCGCGAGAGTAAAGGCGGCACGGCCGAGGACGGTTATCTACACTGTGGGCCAGTAGGCGCCGGTCATTTTGTCAAAATGATTCATAACGGGATCGAGTACGGTCTGATGCAGGCCTATGCAGAAGGCTTCGACATCTTCCGCAACGCCAGCTTGGAATCTCTTCCGGAGGATCTCCGTTATGATTTCGACATGGCGGACATCGCTGAGGTGTGGCGTCGCGGCAGCGTGGTGAGCTCATGGCTCCTAGACTTAACGGCGATGGCACTGCTGGAAAATCCAGATCTGTCGAGCTATTCCGGTTTTGTGCAGGATTCAGGAG
>VRUB01000132.1 GCA_019456345.1 Nitrospira sp.
GTTGTCGCCGAAACTACAGAAGTCGCCGACGCGTACCGGTCGGTCGGTGTAGAGGATGATGCCGCCGATCAGGTTCTCGAGCGTCGGCCGCGCCGCCAAGGCCACGGCGAGGCCGCCGACGCCAAGGCTCGCGACCAGCGGCAAGAGTGGCACGCCGAGTTGGTTGGCCGCATAAAAAATAATCGCAATGCCGAAGCCAAGGCCCAACACGCCTGCGGCCATCCGCAGCAAGCCCGCGTCCAGGCTGGCGTTGTCGATCCGGGGCGAGCTGATGATGCCTTCTGCGACCAGTGTCGCAAGAAGATAGGCGATGTAGGCTTCGATAAGCACCATCGGGACCAACAGAGACCTCAGAACGACATTAAGACCCTGGCCGGTGAAGTTGATCTGCTGAACGAGGAAGTAGCGGGCGAACAAAAGACCGAGCAGTATGGCGCTCGGCACGAGCAAGCGCCGGAGTACACGCAGGACTTCCGAGTCGGGTTCACTACGACGTCGCAGCCAACGGGACAGCCCGTAGGGTACGGAGAAGACAATGAGCAGGGTGAGCATAAGAGCGCTCCACTGCCAAAGCGTCTTGCCGTAGTAAAAGGTTTTGCTCCAAGCAGGCAGGGTCTCCACCCAGGCGAGCCACTTTGGCGGCAGCAGGCTGCCCGGGCTTGAAACGTAATCCTCGTAGAATCGTTCGGTTCCGGGAGTCACATAAGGGAGGTGCCTTACGCTCTGGTACATCGGCGCCGCTTGTGCCACGGTTCGAGGGTCGAAAAGGAACTCGCCAGCCCGGGGGCCTTCGGCCACCTGCACGATATCGATACTGGTGTGCGGGATTCGCCAGCGGGTGAGCGCTTGCGTTTTGACAGTCTGTGCATCCGGAATGGTCTCGGCCGGCGGCAACTGGATGCGGTCGAGCACCTCCTTGAGTTGTAGGGCGGCTTCCAAACTGACGTGTCTCCGAATCACGGGGGACACCTGGTTGAGATCGAGGGACTCGGCTGCTCGCCTCAAGAGACCTTCTGCGCGCGCCTCCTGCTCGAGCACCGCGTCGCCCTTGAAGAGACTCGGCGTCGCCGCGTAGTCGCGTTTCGCCGCAGCAAGCACGCGGTACGCCTCGGCGACGTTGTCGATAAGGTTAAAAAGGGTGCCCCGAGGGCTCGCCGTGTCGGGCGGATCGAGCGGAAAGCGCCCGTCCTGCGCCACGACTGTGGTCGACCCAGTTGCCACGAGTAGCGTAAGGAAAGTCGCGGCGAGGGCGTGGCTGACACTACGCGAGAAGCACATAACCGTGCTTTCAGCAAGCCGTGCGCGGGAACCACTCGTCGCTCGTGCACTCATGTCGTTTTGCTCCGTGCTGGCATTTTAACCGGCGCCGGCTGTCTTCAGCATCACACCGGAAAAATAATGTCTCGCTTGATGTCGATCAAATCGGGCGAGCCTTACGAAATGATGCGCTTAGTGACAGGCAACTGAGCTACCGGGGAATCGTTGGGATCAGCGAAGATTATAACACGGTTAATTGTGGGTCGCGTCAAGGGAGCAGGGCTAGGGGCACGTGGGCTCGTCTCCCGAGCCGGTCTTGTCAGATACTCGTGCCCGCCCGGTCCAATAGAGAACGATGGCTCGTGCACTTGTGTTTCCGCCGGAATCACAAAATGTAAAAGTGCCGTTAGGCGTGACGGAACCATCGGGCCAGTAAGTGACATAGTGGTTCCGGTTGCGGCCAGATCCACCAAATTGTACTTGCGTGCCTTCGGGCAGTGCTTGCTGCGATCGTATGAGCGCCTCATCCTCGTCAAGCGAGCGATCGGAGTCTATGTCAGCGAACAGGATCCAGCCCAGGTGCCAATCCGACGCGCCGGTGCAGTCAGCGCCGGAGTTGCTTTGACACAATGTAACGGGGTAGCCACGCTTGATGGCTTCGCTGCGCGCCAGGCTGAGATCGGCGATCAGTGTGTTGACCTGTGATGTCATCTGCGTGCTGTGCAGGATCCGCGCAAAGCCCACCGCGCTGACGGCCATGATGCCGATGATGGTAAGCGTAACGAGCACCTCGGGCAGGGTGAAACCCCGCTCGGCCACGAAGCGCTGGGCGCCGAGGAAAGGCTCGCGCCCGACGTGGCCCGGCAAAGCAGACAACGTCAGCGTTTCCGCATGACAAAACGCGCATTCGCAGCGCGATCCCAGTGGAGTGCTCAATACTCTCGCCCGCCGGATGTTATCGTTGGGAAGGGGATGCCGTGAGTCTGATTTCGTTACTTATGGATATCTTGTCTTGGTTCTAAGCGGCCACATGGCTGGGCAGCGCCATGATTATGCCATCGCGGGCACACCCGGCAAACCGAGCTGGCGTAGGTCGGCAAGACACTGTTTTATGAACGAAACTTTCAAGCGACTGGCCCGCACCGGCACCTCGCCCGGTGCTATCGCCTTCCGAGTAAGCGCTGGAGGCGGTCGAGGGCGTTATCCAGAATATCCATACCGGTGGCAAACGAGAGGCGCAGGTAACCTTCCGCCCCGAAGGCCGAACCAGGGACCAGGGCAACCCCGCCTTCGTTGAGGATGTATTCGGCCATTTCGATGTCGTTGCTGACGCCGGCTTGAGCCCCAATCGCCTCGCGCACGTCGAGAAAAGCATAGAATGCGCCCTGGGCCGGAAGACATTTAATGCCGCGTATCTCGTTCAGACGTGCGACCACATGCTCGTGTCTTTGTGCGAACGCCTCCAGCATCGGCCTGATGCAGTCCTGTTTAGCGCTGAGCGCGGCCTCGGCCGCCACCTGCGAAATCGATGTCGGGTTGGACGTGCTCTGTGACTGGATCTTGCACATGGCGGCGATGAGTGTCTGCGGGCCGGCGGCATAGCCGATACGCCACCCGGTCATGGCGTAGGCCTTGGATACGCCATTCACGACGATCGTACGCGCCAGGAGGTCAGGGCACGCATTGGCGATGTTGCAAAAGGGTTCATCCGACCACAGGATATGTTCGTAGATGTCATCGGTCGCGATGAGCACGTCGGGGTGATTGCGCAGGACTTCGCCTAATGCGCACAGCTCTGCGCGGCTGTATACGGCACCACTTGGGTTCGATGGACTGTTGATGATCAGCAGCCGCGTGTTGGGCGTGATCGCCTGGTCCAACTGCTCGGGTGTGATCTTGAACGACTGCTCGCCTCCCGCGGGTACGAACACGGGCGTGGCGTCTGCGAGCAACACGATATCGGGATAAGAGACCCAGTACGGGGAGGGGACTATGACCTCGTCGCCGGCAGCTAGCAGCGCTTGTGCCAGGTTAAAGAGGCTTTGCTTGCCTCCGACCGACACGAGTATCTGATCGGTTTCAAACACGAGGCTGTTTTCGCGTTTGAATTTCTCAACAATGGCTTGCTTCAGGCTCGGGATGCCGTCGACGGCAGTATACTTGGTAAACCCTCGCTGTACGGCGCGTATAGCCGCCTGCTTGATATGATCTGGGGTGTCGAAATCGGGCTCGCCGGCCCCCAGTCCGATGACATCCTTGCCCGCGCGTTGCAACTCGACGGCAAGCTGGCTGACCGCGATTGTGGGGGAGGGTTTGATACGTTGGACGCGATGCGATAGATGGATTGTTGTCAAAACTTTACCTTTAGTAGAATGGAACTCAATGTACAATAATATACCTGCACTGCTTTTCTACTGGTAGCGTATGTCCCACCAATTTGAACTCGAAAGCCCGTTCAACCCGGCCGGAGATCAGCCCGAGGCGATCGATGCTCTCGTTACAGGATTGAGTGACGGTGAGGCCTACCAGACTTTGCTGGGCGTTACGGGTTCCGGCAAAACTTATGTCATCGCCAATGTAATCCAGCGTGTGCAGCGCGTCACACTGGTATTGGCGCCCAACAAAACGTTGGCGGCACAGCTGTACTCCGAGATGCGCGACTTTTTTCCGCGCAACGCAACGGAATACTTCGTCTCTTATTACGACTACTATCAGCCCGAGGCCTATGTGCCATCTACCGACACGTACATAGAGAAAGACGCCTCTATCAACGAACACATTCAACAGATGCGTCTGTCGGCAACCAAGGCACTGCTGGAGCGCAAGGATACGATCATCGTCGCCACCGTCTCAGCCATCTACGGACTGGGTGACCCGGTAGCCTACCACGGCATGATTCTGCATCTGCGTCGCGGCGCGCTCACCGACCAGCGCGCTATCCTGCGCCGGCTGGCGGAATTGCAGTACACGCGCAACGACCTCGAGCTTCGCCGCGGCACCTTTCGCGTCCGTGGCGACGTGATCGACATATTCCCGGGCGAATCCGAGCGCCTGGCGATTCGCGTGGAACTGTTCGGCGACGAGATCGAGGGCTTGGCCGAGTTTGATCCGCTCACGGGCGAGGTGACGATGCCGCTCACGCGCACCACGATCTACCCGAAGACCCATTACGTGACCCCGCGCGAGACGTTGCTCAATGCGGTTGGACAGATCCAGGACGAGTTGAGACAAAGGCTCGACGAGCTCCGTCGGCAGGACAAGCTGGTTGAAGCGCAGCGGCTCGAAACGCGCACACGCTTCGATCTGGAGATGATTCAGGAAGTAGGTTATTGCGCGGGAATCGAAAACTACTCGCGCTATCTCTCCGGGCGAGCGGCAGGCGAACCGCCACCGACATTGATGGACTATTTGCCTGCCGACGCATTGCTGGTCATTGATGAGAGCCATGTTACGGTACCGCAGCTGGGCGGCATGTACCGCGGTGATCGCTCGCGCAAGGAGACCCTGGTGGAGTATGGTTTCCGGCTGCCGTCGGCGTTGGACAATCGACCGTTGCGTTTCGACGAGTTCGAGCACCTCACGCGGCAGACTGTCTTTGTGTCGGCAACACCTGGTCCGTACGAGCTGGAGCACACCGGCAGCGTGGTCGACCTGGTGGTACGGCCGACCGGTCTGGTCGATCCGCAGGTGGAGGTGCGACCGGTTACCACACAGGTGGATGACCTGCTGTCCGAGATTCGCGAGCGCGTGGAGCACGCCGACCGAGTGCTGGTGACGACGTTAACCAAGCGTATGGCCGAGGATCTTACCGACTATTTGGCGGAGCACGGCGTGCGCGTGCGCTACCTGCATTCTGATATCGACACGGTCGAGCGTGTGGAGATCATACGGGATCTGCGGGCCGGGGTGTTCGATGTACTGGTCGGGATCAACCTGTTGCGCGAAGGCCTCGACCTGCCAGAGGTCTCGCTGGTGGCGATCCTTGATGCGGACAAGGAAGGCTTCCTGCGTTCGACTCGTTCGTTGATTCAGACCATCGGACGCACGGCGCGGAACCTGCACGGCAAGGCCATTCTTTACGCCGAACGGATCACGGATTCCATGCGTGCGGCAATCGAGGAAACCGAGCGCCGCCGTTGCAAGCAGATCGCGTACAATGAGGCTCACGGCATTCGGCCAAGAGGCATTGTGAAGGCCGTCAAGGAGATCATCGACGGAGTGCAGCCGCGGAGGTATGCATCGCGCTCACGGCGGCGGGGAGCAGTCACAGCGGTGGCGGCAGAAGAGGCGGCGAAGTATGAAACCATGCCACCGGCCGCGCTCGGGCGCGTACTCGGCAAGCTTGAAAAGCAGATGTACGAGCACGCCAGGAACCTCGAGTTCGAAGAAGCGGCGCAGCTGCGCGACAAGATCCGGGCAATCCGCGAGCGGCAATTTCGCGTCGTGGCGGGCGCTGGCTCCTAAGTCCGGCGCAGGGTCGTTCCAGGCCCAGGCGGTGGAGAGGCTCCCATGCAGAATGCCTTCAGACGACCGAATCCGTAATCCTTCATACATAGTGATAGGGCGCCTTGGAGATCCTTACGGAAGCTGGCCGAAAAGCCGGCGGACAGCTTGTTGGTCATCACAGGGTTGTGGTATTTTCTCCTGCCTGTCTACAGGCGCGTAGCTCAGTGGTAGAGCACTACCTCGACACGGTAGGGGTCGGTGGTTCGATCCCACTCGCGCCTACCAGATACACAACCGGGTACCGAGGCGAG
>VRUB01000383.1 GCA_019456345.1 Nitrospira sp.
TCGGTTGCATCGCCGGCGTGGTCATGTATGGCGTTACGGAGTTGTTGGAGAGACTCGAAATCGACGACGTCGTCGGTGCCGTGCCGGTGCATCTCGGCGCCGGCATCTGGGGAACACTGGCGGTTGCCATCTTTGGCGATCCCGAAGCCTTGGGTACCGGTTTGGGGCGCTGGGAGCAGCTTATGGTGCAGGCTACTGGCGTGGGTGCCGGCTTTGTCTGGGCCTTCGGGGTGGGCTTCATCCTGCTGTGGTTATTTAACCGCTGGTACCCGCTGCGCATCGGCCCCGAGGGCGAGCGCATCGGGCTGAACGTGGCTGAGCACGGTGCCAGCACCGAGATCCTCGACCTTATGACCGAGATGGATACGCAACGTCGCACCAGTGATTTCTCACAGCCGGTCAGCGTGGAGCCCCATACGGAGATCGGTCAGATCGCGCAGCAGTACAACCGAGTGCTCGCGGACATCAACGCTGAGCAACAAAGGCGCGAAGCGGCGACCGCAGCCCTGGCGCAAAGAACCGCGTCGCTTTGGTTGCTGCGAAGGACTGCCGTTGCCGCCAATAAGGCGACGACCATCGAACAAGCCATTCAGACCTGCCTGGAGAACATCTGTTCTTTCGGTGGATGGCCGGTGGGACACTGTTATATGGTCGATGAGACAACGGGTGAACTGGTTTCGACGAAAATTTGGCATCTCGATGACCCCGAGCGATTCAAGGTCTTTCGTGAAATCACTGAGGGCCGCCGCCTCGCGCCGGGACCCGGGCTAGCCGGTCACACCTTGACCACGGGGAAACCGACGTGGATTGTGGATGTGACTCAGGAGCCGACTTTTCGTAGAGCGAAACTGGCAAAGGATATCGGGGTTAAAGCCGGCTTCGCCTTCCCGGTGCTGGTGGGCGAGGGGGTTGTCGCAGTGCTTGAGTTCTTTTCCACCGAGGCGGCGGAACCTGACAAGGCGATGGTAGAAGTCATGGCCGCCGTCGGCACCACGCTTGGTCGCGTGGTAGAGCGCGGGCGGTCTGAGGCGGTGCGCTTCAAGACGGTGCTCGATCACATCCCTGCCATGGTGTATCTCAGGGATCTTGACGGGCGCTTTGTCCTTATTA
>VRUB01000384.1 GCA_019456345.1 Nitrospira sp.
CTCACCTAGTGGTCTCCGCCTAACGGAAGAGTCCGTTTTGGGATTCCCAACGTCGAGCGCCTATGCGAGTCTGGCGCATGCGCACCGGAATTTCCCTCACAGTCGGCTCCTCCGACCGCCTTCGTCTTGAAGGAGTGGTCAGGGACCGCAGCGCCGCCCAGAAACATGTGTGGCGGGCGGACATCATTCTTTTGAGCGCGGACGGCGTCGGAACGCACGAGATCATGCGCCGGACGGGCAAGTCGAAGACCTGCGTCTGGCGCTGGCAAGAGCGGTTCATGGAGGAAGGTGTCGATGGCCTTCTCCGCGACAAGACGCGCCCGTCGCGCATTCCGCCCCTGGGCTCCGAAGTGGCCGAGCGCGTGGTGGCGCTGACACTGACGGACCCGCCTGTCGAGGCGACCCATTGGACGGCCCTGATGATGGCTGCGGCGACCGGCATCAGTGAAAGCGCGGTCCGGCGCATCTGGCGTTGCCATGGCTTGCAGCCGCACCGCTATCGGCAGTTCAAGCTCTCGAACGATCCTAACTTCGCCGGCAAATTGCGCGATGTCGTTGGGCTTTACGTCGATCCACCCGCCCACGCCATCGTTCTGTCCGTCGATGAGAAAAGCCAGATCCAGGCACTCGACCGCACCCAGCCGGGCTTGCCCATGAAGAAGGGGCGTCTCGGCACCATGACCCACGACTACAAGCGCAACGGAACGACGACGCTCTTCGCCGCCCTGAACGTTCTCGACGGGACCGTGATCGGGCGCAATATGCAGCGCCACCGGCACCAGGAGTTCATCCGCTTCCTCAACGTGATCAACGCTCAAGTCCCGGCGGACAAGGCCGTCCACATTATTCTCGACAACTACGCCACTCATAAGCATCCAAAGGTCCGGGCCTGGCTCGGCCGCCACAAGCGGTTCGTTTTCCACTTTACGCCAACATCCAGTTCGTGGCTCAACGCCGTCGAAGGTTTCTTCGCCAAACTTACAAAGCGGCGCCTCAAGAGGGGGGTCTTCCATTCCCTCGTCGACCTCCAGGCCGCCATCAATCGCTTCGTCGCCGAAACCAACGAAAACCCCAAATCCTTCTCCTGGACCGCCGATCCAGATAAGAT
>VRUB01000385.1 GCA_019456345.1 Nitrospira sp.
CGCGTTGCATGTACAGAGTGTACAGCGCATCCGTCAATGTCAGCATGCCGAATTTCTTCCCGGCCTGCATCTGCGACACAATTTGATGCACTTTGTCATCACGAATGAGCGCTCGAATGGCCGGCGTGCAGACCATGATCTCCGCAGCCATCACGCGCCCTCTGCCCGATGCCCTCTGGAGCAGGATTTGTGTAACGACGCCTTCCAATACAAACGCGAGTTGTCCACGAACTTGCGACTGCTGGTGCGCAGGAAAAACGTCGATGATTCGATTGATCGACTCCGCCGCCGAGTTGGTGTGTAGGGTGGCGAAGGCCAAGTGTCCGGTCTCCGCGATCGTCAGGGCAGCCTGGATCGTTTCCTGATCGCGCATCTCACCGATCAGCACGACGTCCGGGTCCTGGCGAAGCGCGTACTTCAAGGCGGTGGCGAATGATTTTGTATCCGTCCCAATCTCACGTTGGTTTATGATGCACCCTTGGTGCCGGTGCACGAACTCTATAGGATCTTCTACCGTAATGATGTGGCCGCGCCGCTCACGGTTGATGCGGTCGATCATGGCGGCGAGAGTGGTCGATTTACCCGAACCGGTAGGCCCGGTGATCAGCACCAGCCCCCGAGGCCTCTTCGAGAACTCGGCCAGCACAGGCGATAGTCCCAGATCCTCGAATGTCCTGATCTGAATGGGAATTTGCCGAATCACAATTGCTGTGCAGCCACGCTGCTTGAAGCAATTGCCGCGAAACCGGGACAGATCCTGAATGCCGAACGAAAAATCCAGCTCGTCGTCGTTCTCGAACCGCTTCTTCTGGTCTTCGGTCAGCACCGAATACGCTATCTGAAGCGTCTCCTTCGGTGAGAGCGGCTTCACCCATACATTCGAGCTGATGATGTCGCCGTCCACCCGCAGTTTGGGATTTTCGCCCGCCGTGATGTGCAGATCCGACGCATCACGCTGGATCATCTCCTCAAGTAGGGCGCGGAGGTTGAGCCGCTTCTCCTGTTGCGCCGGCGCCGCTGCTTCAGTCATTCAGTTATTCCGCCGTTTCCTTGACAACTTCCTCGAGTGTGGTGACCCCTTTGCGAAGCTTCATTATACCATCCATAC
>VRUB01000386.1 GCA_019456345.1 Nitrospira sp.
CGAGGCCGACGAACGACAAATACAAGAACCCGCGCATCAACCTGACGTTCCGGCCCTTCGGAAGGGAATAGCGATCGGTTGGCGTCTGCACGGCGGGAGTTCGGATCCACGGTTGAAGCTGGGATGAACGAATTATTGCGCGAGGCACAAGCCCCCGGTGATGGCGGCTCTTCCTTCAGAGTTCTGTTTTGGAAGCAACGATGATGTAGCGAGCGCAGTCGGATGCGCTCATTCGGCAAATCTGGGATTAGGACTCTTTCGTCACGATCATCCATCGCCCCTTTGAGGTCATGCTCGAAGACACCGTATTCGCCACGGCAAGGAAAAAAGACATCCGCCTCGAACCCTTTCCACATCTGGTGATCGAGGAGGCGCTCGACTGGGCTCACTACAAACGCCTTCTGCGGACACGGCCGGCCTATCCGGGCGATCCTACGCCGAGCAATCTTCGGCTGCCGATCTCGGGCTGGATGCTTATGTCCCTCGAGCACTATGATGCTGTATGGCGTGATTTCACACGGGCACACACCGACCCGGAGATCACGTACTGCGTGGCCGAGCTCTTCGCCGATCATTGGCCCCAACACCTGCCCCATCTGGTTCCTGGAGCGACACGCTTCGGGGTTCTCGGCCGAGACGACTTCGACGAGGTGGACGTTCTGACCGATGCTAGGCTCGAGATCATCTCGCCCGTGCATGGCTCGCCGGGCTCACACCGTCGTGGCCACGTTGACACGTCAAACCGGCTTTTTTCCGCGCTCTTTTATCTGCGGGCTGCCGAAGACGACTCGACAGCCAGCGGCCTCGAGCTCTTCCGTTATAAAGGCGCGCCTCCCGATAGGCTTGACGCCTTCGAGCTGCCGCCCGAGGCAATCGAGTGCATCAAAACGATCCCCTACCAGGCCAACACACTCGTTGTCTTTCCGAACAGTCCCTTCGCGGTCCACGGCTCTGAGGTCCGCAAGGATACGCCGCACGAGCGCGCCTACGTCTTTATTACCGCTGAAGTCGAGCAAGATCTGTTCTAGCGAAACAACGAAATGATCTTTGATCCGCGGGTGACGGCCGCGATCGCCAGCCTATGGCCGGTTCTTACCGACAGCGGTG
>VRUB01000015.1 GCA_019456345.1 Nitrospira sp.
CAAGGTGTCGAGGATCTTACCGTAATAATCTCGGCCGGCGAACTTGCTAAATAAGGCATAGGCCTCGGAGCCCCCTTCTACGGGTCGCAGTGATTCGGCATCGATCTCAAGCGCGAGGGAATCGAGGTTGCCGAATAAAAAGTTTGTTAAGCGACCCGGCCAGATCTCCCTGTTGTCGTCTGTTGTCCTGAGCTTGGCGCCGAATATGCCGTGGATCAAAATAACGGGATTTTGGGGACGATCCGTGGAGCTCACGGCATACAGCCGCTTCAGATCCGGTTCTCTGGGCGAGGTGGCGCAGCCCGCCAGCGCGAAAGCTAACAGTACTACTAGGTATCTCTTCATCTTTCAAATCTACGCGGCTAGCTGTCAATATGCTTGTTGGAGGATGACTCGGGTTTAATTCGCGACATATCTTCTCTCAGAAGTACTTCTTCGGGCGTTCGGAAGACTGTAGTCGGATTGAGCATAGCCTTTTCGATATCGGTCATCTGTGCGACCCATTATTAGTTTGAGCAAGCTAGACTTAAAAAGTTCGCTTGTATTCCCTGTCCAGCGCCCCGGGGTCGTCGTCTAAACGACAAACCTGAGGGCGCGATCGATAATCGCTTGCAGGAAAGCAATATTCAACAAAACAACTCCGCAAGATTTACCGACAACCGAAATTCAGTGCCATCGAAATTCCTCGCTAGCCAGCGATCGGCACGGGCCCGGCCCTGATCGCGGAGCATGGTAAGAAAGGACAGATGGGTGTTGAACTTGCTATCCATGCTCAACTCGCTCATCAGCTCTTCCGCCTCGATCAGGTGGAATCCCATCTCATCGAGCCGGCGTTCAAGCCGACCGAAAGGGAGTTTTTTCTCAACCTGGTCTTTGGCGTCGTCGTAGCTGCTCAGGGCACGGTAGGTCTCTGCCAGGCTGTTGCGCGTGGTGACGACGCGCCGGTCTTCCAGCCCGAAGGCCTCGGCGAGCTTGAGCGCCACGAGTAACCGCTCTTCGGCATCGGCGTAATCCCGACGCTCATAAGCCGCCATCCCCGCTTCCAAGCAAGCGCCCCAGCTGGTGCTCTCTGTGCAGCCGCGGAGCAGCCGTTTGCATCCAGCCAGTTGCATGGGGTTCGCGCAAGCAATTGATCGATGGGTGCCCATGAGTTGCGAGTAACTAAAAAACAGCAAAAAACACACCAAATGGATGGCCGGCTGGTGCTAATCATTTAGGCGTCGCCGGGGACATCCGCGCATTGGCGGGGCCCAGATCGCCGAACCGATAGGCTCGTAGGAGAAAGAAGTAATAACCGTAGTGCAAGACGCTCGACGCCAGCATGTACAGCCTGCGGGCGCGGTCCGGCGGTGGGGAAAAATGGTATCATTACCGCCCCCGTTGCCGTGATCCTGAGGACCGCGCACCCGCGCTGCAAGCGGGATGAGCGCGGCGCTCGCGGTGCTCCAGAGGAATCGACGAACCGTGTTAAGTTGTGCCGTTAACAGATCTTCGCTGCAGAGGCGCATGGTAGCTGCCTTTTTGATGTTCCTATGCGATTGATTCTCACCGGCCTGTCGAATCAACAACAAGGAAGCAATATGACCCGCATACGGTGGGGAAAAACCCTCCGCCGAGCCACGATCAGTTTTTCGCTTGTGGTCCAGACTCTCGTTGCGGTGCTGTCGTTTTCGACCACCGTTGCGGCCGACGTGTTCCGCATCATGGATTTGGACCAGGAGGCCGCACAGATACGGGTGGACATGATTCAGCTGGCGCGCGAGGAGATCCTGCTCGCGGTTCATCGGGCTTCCGACGACGAGCTCGTGTTGAGCTATCTTGCGCTGCTGCGAGGTGCGGCACGCCGGGGGGTGAAAGTGCGGATTCTCATCGACGGGGTCTTTAACGAGTTATCAAAACCCATACAGGCGCACCTGCTGTGCGAGGGCATCGAGATCAAGGAGTATCACCCCGTCCGTTTGACTAAGCTGCGCGGGATCACGCAGCGATATCACGACAAAGTAATTCTTGTCGACCGGAAGAAGATGTTGATTGGTGGCAGGAATCTCGAGTATCCTTTTTTTGGTTCAACCAAGAAAAGCTATGTGAAAAAAGCCTATGTGGACCGCGACGTCTATGTCGAGGGCCGTACACTCGAGCCTGCGTATGATTACTTCATGCGGCTTTGGCAAAGCGACGAGGTCGCCCCCGTGGCCCTTGGCGCATATGATCCGGGCACCACACGTCAAGACTGTGATGACTCCATCGACGGCATGCCCTACGAGCGCTGTATGGAACTGCGCCCGCGAACGCTGTGTCAGGTCGGGAAGGCCGAGGCCGTGTTGGACCGGCGCTGGTCAGCGCTTGACAGCGGGGGGCTCATACACCGAAACCCGAACATTGACTGGTCGGTAGGCCAGCGTGAGGTCGCGGATGTACGCTTCTTCCATGATCCCGTGGGGCGCAAGGGAATCGACCCCGGGACCTTCGAGGCCTTTCTTGACTACGTCGATTCGGCCAAAGCGTCCATCACCATTGAGTCGCCTTACTTCATTCTGTCGAAGAACTCCAGCAAGGCCCTGGCTCAGGCGATCGTGCGCGGCGTCAGGGTGCGTGTGTTAACGAACTCACTGGCATCCACACAGAATCTGTTCGCGCAAGGCGGCTACGAAGGCGAGAAAGCGCAGCTGGTGCAGATGGGTATAGAAATCTGGGAATACAAGGGACCGAAGATGCTGCATGCGAAATCCATCGTCATCGATGACGAGATAGCCATTATCGGTAACTTTAACATCGACCCGCGCTCGGAGTTCTTGAACACGGAGCTGGCCGTGGCCGCCCACGACGCCGCCGTTGCGCGCGAGTTGCGTTTGTCCATGGACGCGCATCTCGCCAACGCCTGGCTGATAGGACGCGACGGCATGGCCGCGGGAGAAAGCCGCCGTTTCCCCAATGTATCAACCGGCAAGATTATCAAGCTGCGCTTTTTCCAGATGATTGCTCCACTGGTTAAGAAGCAGCTCTAGCAGGCGCCGGAAAACTGTTTTCAACGGCCGGCTGGAGCAGGCGCAAGGGTGTACCGCACACCCCCTTCCGTTGGCGCGGGCCGCAGGTACACCCTATGGCGGTTCACGATGCCGGCCTCCCGCGGCGTACCCGGGCAGCCCTGGGGCGGTGTAAATCCGAAATTGACCCAATTATCTGCATCTCATCGGTAAGCGATCTGTAACCCATATGCAAGTACCGTTGTGGCAACTTTTGAGCTATGAACCGCAGACGAACTAAGTGACCACGGGAGGGTTGCCGGTAACCACATACGCACTGTAGTTTGCGGTAGAGATGACTGCGACGCGAACGCGGCCCTGAATTTGCTATAATGGCCGCCCGTGCTGGTGCTCGATCACTGAGCTGGTGCGGGCCGTTGTTCGATGCGGGTGCTCGCAGGTGGTGCGACTGTCGATGCTGCCCGCGGCCCTACATAAAACCGATAAGGACGATCAACGCAACAATGACGCCGACCTGCCCTCGAGTTCTGAGCCTTAGAGAATCCGGGCGACAGATGCCGCGTCTCTCCTCGTTCGCAACCGTGGTCTTTGTGATACTGGTCGTGTCTCTGGCTGCCGGGTGCTCGGTAAGAAAGTTTGCGGCCACGCGCGTCGGCAACGTCTTGGCGGAGTCGGGTAGCGTATACGCTTCGGACGATGACCCGGCGCTGGTGAGTGCGGCGCTGCCGTTCGGCCTGAAGACCATGGAAGGTCTGCTCGTCGAGGTACCCAATCATCGCGGTTTACTTATCGCCACGGCCAGCGGGTTTACGCAGTTCGCCTACGCGTTCGTCGACTTGCCGGCGTTCGCGCTGGAGGAAACGCAGCCTCGGCGCTCACGCGAGCTGCGCCTGCGCGCGAAGAAGCTTTATCTACGGGGGCGCAACTATGGGGTAAGGGCATTGGAGTTGCGCGAGCCCGGCTTTCCGGGCAAGCTCAGACAAGACCCGAAGTCGGCGCTTGCAGTGTTCAAGGCGGAGAACGTCCCGGAGCTTTACTGGACGGCGGTGTCATGGAGCGCTGCGATCGCGACCGACAAGCAGGACATGGATCTGCTTGCCGATCTTGACTTGATATCGCCGATGATCGACCGCTGCCTCGAGCTGGACGAGGATTTTGATCAGGGTGCCATTCATGCTTTTCTGATTACTTTCTACGGCAGCCGCTCTGCTGCCCAGGGCGGCAGCGTGGAAAAGGCGCGGGAGCACTTTGAACGCGCCATAGAGCTGGCGAGTGGTAACAAGGTTGGCCCGTTGGTTTCCTTGGCGGAGTCAGTGTCGGTGCCTCTGCAAAATCGGCAGGAGTTCGTGGCGCTGCTGCGCCAAGCGTTGGCATTCGATGTCGACACGGCCCCCGAGCATCGCCTGGCTAACCTGATCGCGCAACGGCGGGCCGCGGTGCTGCTGTCACGCATTGATGATTTTTTTATTTGAGGGGTAATGCATGAAACTCAGAAGGATCATTCTGGCGGCAGTCTGCACGGCCTTGTTCTCCTACGGGGCAAGCGCGCAGACCGTCGTCGTCAAGCTGGCCACCGTAGCGCCCAAGGATTCCACGTGGTATCACTATCTCGTTGAGCTGAAGCAGAGCTGGGCGCAGGCATCCGACGGCAAAGTGAAGCTCAAGATCTATGCCGGCACGCTGGGTGATGAAAACGATATCCTGCGCCGGATGCGCATCGGCCAGCTCAACGCCGCCACAGTCAGCACCGCGGGGCTCGGCCACATCGATGAGGCTGCCAATGCGCTACACATACCCTTGGCCTTTTCCTCCTACGCGGAGCTCGAGTATGTGCAGACACGCATCGCCGAGTCGTTGGAGAAAGCGCTTCGAAAGAAAGGCATTGTCGTACTTAACTGGGGCGACGCCGGGTGGGTGCAATTCTTCACCAAGTCGCCGGTGCGAACGCCGGACGATCTGCGGAAGCTCAAGCTGTTCGTGTGGTCAGCCGGCCAGTCCACCGCTGCCGAGGAGCTGTGGAAGGACCTCGGGTTCAAGCCCGTGCCGCTGTCCTCGGTCGACATCCTCCCCGCGCTGCAGACCGGCATGATCAGCGCCTACCAGGCTCCGCCGCTGGTAGCGCTGGCAAACCAATGGTTCGCCTTTTCCGGCTGGATGACAAATATGAGATGGGCGCCGCTGACCGGCGCGACCATTATCAGTGCCAAGACCTGGTCGAAGATCCCCGCTGAGCTGCGTCCCACGCTGGCACAGCTGGCGCGCGAGGCCGGGATCCGGCTGCGCGACCAGGTGCGCCAGCTCGAGGCGAATGCGATCAAAGCCATGACCAAGCGCGGGTTGCAGGTGGTTGAGGTCCCGCCCGACGCCATGAAGAAATGGGAGCAGCTAGCATTGTCTTCTTACTCGCGCATTCGCGGCAGGCTCATTCCGGCGAAGTACTTCGACCGGGTGCTGGAACTGCGAGATGAGTACCGCGAGACGAAAGTCGGCGCAGGAAAGGCGAGCCCCGGATAAGACCGTATCGCGTGAGGGGAGCACTAAAACTCGGCGCGGCGCTGCAGTTGGCCGGAACCAAAGCGGAGAACGCGGTCACCGCTCTCGCGCTGCTAGCCATCGTCCTGCTGCCCCTCATAGAGGTCGTCGCACGGGCCTTGATTGGCCTGGGGATACCCGGCTCGATCGACTACGTGCGTCACCTGACGCTATGGGTGACGTTCCTGGGAGCTGGTGTCGCCGCCAGGCACGGGATGCACCTGTCGCTCGGTTTCGCAGCCTTTTTGCACGGGCGCTGGCGTCTGGCCGCGAGTATCGTCGCCGGGTCGGTGGCAACGGCGGTGGCGTTTCTGCTGGCGTGGGCCTCGCTTGAGATGGTGCGCGCCGACAGCATCCTGACCTCCACTTTGGGCGGCGTGATCCCGCAGTGGGTGGCCGAGGTCATCATGCCCATCGGGTTCACGATTATCGGCGCTCGTTTCCTCTGGCGTACGCCGGGTGGATACGGGGGACGATTGATCGCACTCGCCGTGACCGTGCTGATTGTAGGCTTGACCTTTTGGCCGGAGGCGAGCCGCCCGCTGCTGCTGCTTCCCGGCATAGGCGTGATCCTTGTCGCCGCACTGGCCGGCGCCCCCATTTTTGTCGTGCTCGGGGCAGCCGCATTGCTGTTGTTCTATATCGACGTGGTACCGCTGGCGGCAATTCCGGTCGAAGCCTATCGCATCGCGTCTAATCCAATACTGCCGACCATTCCGTTATTTACGCTTGCCGGCACGATCCTGGCCGAAGGGCAGGCGTCGGTTCGGTTAGCGCGGCTGTTCCACGCGCTGTTCGGCTGGATCCCGGGTGGGACGGCCGTCGCGACCATCGCCGTTTGTGCGTTTTTTACCACCTTCACCGGCGGCTCGGGTGTCACGATTCTGGCACTCGGAGGGCTCATGTTGCCGGTGCTGCTGCGCGAGGGCTATGCCGAGCGGTTCTCTATCGGCGCACTGACAGCATCAGGCAGCCTCGGGATCCTCTTGCCGCCGAGCCTGTTGATTATCCTCTACGGTGTGTCGGCACACGTGCCCATCAACAAGCTCTTTCTCGCCGGTCTGCTGCCGGGGTTTTTGTTGATCGCGATGTTTTCCATCTACGCGGTGCACGAGGGCTGGGTCATCGTCGGTGGCCGCGGTCGATTTCAACTGCGCGCGGCGTTATCGGCGATTTGGGAGGCTAAGTGGGAGGTGGTGTTACCGGTAGCAATCCTGTACGGCATATTCTCGGGCTATGCGACGCTGGTAGAAGTAGCCGGTCTGGCTGCCATCTACGTGATCGTCGTCGAGTTCTTCATACATCGCGACATCAGCCTGCGGCGCGATTTCCCGCGAATCCTAGTCGACGCCGCGATCATGATCGGCGGAATTATGATCATTCTCGCATCGGCTATGGGGCTTACGAACTATCTCATCTTCACCGATGTACCGACGTTGGCTGCTGATTGGGTACGGTCCGGAATTGAGTCACCATGGGTATTTTTGCTTGCGCTTAACGGCTTTCTGCTGGTCGCGGGGTCTCTTTTGGACATTTTTTCGGCGCTCGTCGTGATCGTGCCTTTGATCCTCCCGATCGCCGCCGCCTTCGGCGTGGATCCGATACACCTCGGAATCATATTCCTGGCGAATATGCAACTTGGTTACCTGACACCGCCGGTGGGGATGAACCTGTTTCTCGCTTCGTTCCGGTTCAAGCGGGATCTGTTGGACATATGGTATTCCTGTATCCCGTTTTTCCTGATCTCGCTGATCGGGGTTCTTATTATTACTTTTGTGCCGGCCCTGACGGTGGGGGTCGTGAAACTATTTGGTTTGTGAGCTGGAACGTGTGCGGATCCGGGAGGAGGCGAATCAGGCGTGTGACGATTTTTGCATAGTGATCGTAACATGTTGAAACTCATGGAAAACTTTTCCTACCCGGCGATGTCACCAGCGCGAGGCCGGGCCGGCTGTGTTTTGTTCCATCGCCTTGCCACATGGTCTACGCTTACTGATAAACGCGACGATGACCCGCGCCGTGGCGGCCTCGCGGCACCTGCGCATGGGTCCGGGACGGTGGAAATCGGGGTTACTGCACGCCGACACAGCCTGGAAAAGCAGGCGCACTGAGTTAATAATCGGAGGAGCATTAGGGAGTCTAGCGGTGCCGGTCAGGCCATGGTACTGACCACAGCGCCCGGACGGTTGTACGATTTTTGAGTAAAGCTGCAAACGGAGTAACCGCATGACCGCGCTGAGCGCGAGCCACAGCCTGACCAGCAACGTTGAACGCCTCAAGGGCAAGGCAAACAAATACGCCATTTACGGCGTAGTTATCGCCATTGGCGCCATCGCCATGGCCACTGCGATGGTCAGTTATTATCTAACCGGCGGTATCAGCCTCCCCGGGATGATCCAGGCACAGCAGTCCAACAAGGCGCTGTGGCTGCTCGATGGCATGCCCTTTTTCTTCGCCATGTGGGGGCAGTATGTAGGCTCGGTGATCGCCTACGAGGCAAGCGCCCTGGTCATCGACCAGACCAGCGAGCTGCGAGCGCAGACGAGCGCGCTCGAGCAGCAGGCGAGCCACGATAGCACGCACGATCGGCTGACAGATCTGCCCAACCGGGTGCTGCTGCGTGATCGCCTGGAGCAGGCGCTGAACGTCGCGCAGCACGACCGGACGCGGTTGGCCGTGTTGGCGATGAACCTCGATCGCTTCAAGGAGATCAACGACACACTCGGTCATTTCAACGGTGATCGCGTGCTCAAGCAGGTGGCCGCGCGGCTGGAAGGGACGATCCAAGACACCGCTACGGTGGCGCGCCTGGGTGGCGACGAGTTTGCCATCATGTTGACGAAGTTGGACTCGGTTAGAGAAGCGACGAAGATGGCCCAAAAGATCGGCAAGGCGCTGCAGACGCCTTTCGCGCTAGAAGGCCTTAAGCTCGACGTACAGGCCAGCATCGGCATCGCGGTGTTCCCCGAGCATGGTCCGGATGCCGACACTTTGCTGCAACGGGCGGACGTCGCTATGTACATGGCAAAGCAAGAGAAATCTGGTTTTGTCGTCTACGATCCCAAGCACGACAAGCACAGCCCCCACCGGTTGACTCTCATGGGAGAGCTGCGCCACGCCATCGAAACCGATGAGCTGATATTGCACTACCAGCCCAAGGTCAACATCAAGTCGGCACAGCTCACCGATGTAGAGGCGCTGGTTCGCTGGCAGCACCCGCAGCACAACTTGATGAGCCCCGACGAGTTTATTCCGCTGGCAGAGCGCACCGGCCTGATCAAGCCGCTGACCATGTGGGTGTTGAACCATGCCATGCAACAACACAGCAATTGGAGAAAGACCGGTCTCGATATCGGTATTGCCGTCAACGTATCGGCCTACGGACTGCTCGACCTGGAGCTCCCGGATTTGATAGCCGGTTTGCTGGCATCCCATGGTGTCGCCCCCGAGCGATTGAAGCTGGAGATCACCGAGACCAGCATCATGGTGGACCAGGAGCGATCGCTGCAGATCCTGACGCGGCTTGCTGAAATGGGTGTAGGCTTGTCGATCGATGACTTTGGTACCGGCTACTCATCGTTGTCTTATCTGAGCAAGCTACCCGTGAGCGAGATAAAGATCGACAAGTCTTTTGTCATGGATATGGACGAAAACCCCAAGCATGAGATGATCGTGCGCGCCACCATTGACCTGGCGCACAACCTGGGTCTTGAGGTAATTGGCGAGGGCGCGCGATCCCACGAGATCTACCTGCAGCTCGAAAAGCTCGGGTCCGACGCTGCCCAGGGCGAGTACATAAGCCAGCCGCTGAGTACCGAGGACTTTGCCCACTGGATAAAGCAGGCGCCGTGGAAGGTCCGCACGCGCCCGTCGCAGCAGCCGACGCCCGTGCAGGCGATAGAGAAAAAGCCCGAAGCGCCAAAGCCGGATAGGCGTTCGATCGAGACCACGATCAAGGAGCTCGAGGACTTCATTGGGAACGTTGACCTGCGCGCCGACCTGTCCAAGTCGAAGCCCAAAAAACCCAAGCCGGGCAAGCGCGCTGGGCGCAGCGGCGCCTGAGCCCCCGAAACAAAATCGCGGTACGCCAGTGACCCATGTAGACGACGGGCTTCCTGGCGCGGCGCCGGTGTCAACACCCCTCTCGCAGCCGTTCCTTTACGCCTGAGCATCCCAACCCGAGTGACGCAGGCCGCCGCGACGTGCCCGAAAACGCAGCTGTGGGCCCGCCTACGCCGAATTTGGCGGGACGGCCTTGGGTCTGCAAATCGCGGTGTTTATCTACTGGCGCGCGCTCCGGGCGAGTGCGTTGGTCGCGCACGAGCAGCGGTTGCGCACACGACGGGTCCGCCTAGCCGTTCCTAAGCGACTGAATTCTATCATCCTTTTATTGCCCAGCGCCTCACCGGGACGCAGCCATGGGCTGCGTGAGCTACGCGCGTGCGCAGCCGCTGCGAGTTGAAGCAGACGCCACTCGTACTTGTCGCCGTGCCGGTCGTGCGTAGCCGTCGATTATTGGCATGGAACTTGAAGCATATGGTCCAAAGAGCGCCAATGTTTCGATATATGAGGGGTGCGTACGAAGTGAAACCAACGATACTCTTGCTCGATGACGAAAGCGACAATCTCGTCATCCTTGAAAACGTCATCAAGCGGCTGGGAGCTGCGGACCATGTCGCCACGGTCAGCTTCACCTCGGCGCGCGAAGCGCTTGGGTGGTGTTGCCATCGAGATCCGGTCTTGTGCCTGATCGACTATATGATGCCGGGCATGGATGGGCTCGATTTTATTACCGCGGCACGCAAGCTGCCGGGTTTCCGCCGGATCCCCATCGTAATGATTACGGGTATCTGCGACGCTACAGTTCGACAACACGCGCTCGCCAGCGGCGCTGCGGATTTCTGGTTGAAGCCTATCGATCCCGATGAGTTCAGGCTCAGACTGACGAACTTGCTTGATTATCTCAAGCCGAAAGAGGCTGCAGCGGCGCTGCCGGGGTTGGCCTGCGGATAGACCCGCGCCGCGCCAGCGCTAGCCCGCGTTTCTCACTGGGTATCGTCGCGAGAGCGCGGAGATGTCTGGGGATACAAGGCGCGCGAACGAAAATGCGCGGAGACGTAGCTTACACTACGTTGAGCACATTTTCCGAGCGTAACGTAGTAGACGCGGGCAGATACGCGGTCGCAGTAGATAGCTGGTGAGAAATGCGGGCTAATCCGCACGCTATCAAGACTTGGGCTTTGCTTCAGCCCGCGGTTTTATCTGATCCGGGTTAAAGGCAATTCGATACCACCAATAGCCCAGTCGTTCACGCAGTGCCATGGTGGTCCAGTAAAGACCCTTGGCCGATGGGAGGTAGCCCAGGATGCCTCGCTCGCGATCGCTCAGCGTGGTAAATCCCAGTGGCGCCGCAGTGACTTTTATTCCCATTTTCTTGAAAGACCACGCCGCACGGCGCATGTGCCAGGCGTGTGTCACCAGTACCACGCGGTTAATACCGGCAGCTTCGAGTAGCTGGCTGCTCAGGACGGCATTGTCCAATGTGGTACGGGAGCGAGACTCGTGCCATCGCGGAGTAATCCTGTATTCACTGCGTAACACTGTTGTCATAAGCTCGGCCTCCGGAGGGCGCCCGGTGCGTACCGCACCGCCGCTGACCAGGATCGGCAGCCCGGTCTTTCTTTGCAGGCGCGCCGCATAGCGTAGGCGCTCGAGCGTGAAGCGATTGACGGTGTCCGAACCGTACTCCGGTGCGTCCGCATAGCGACCACCGCCCAGTACCACAATCGCTTGGGTTTTCTTGCCCAGCTCATCGATGCGATCAGCGTAGAGCGGTTGAGCGAATGTCTCCAGCGGCGCCACGAGCTCGCGAGCGGTGAGTGGCACACTCAAACCGAGCAGCAACACCAGGCTCAAGCCGATGAAGATTAGGGCCGTGGCCCGCCATTTGGAGTAGATGGCGAATCCCAAGGCGCCCATTATGACGAGACTTCCCGGGGGGAGCAGGATATGTGCCAGTACGGGCTCCCAGTCAGTCAGGCTCACGATGGCACAGTCCCCGGCGTTCGAGGCCCGGCGTTGGAACGCCCAAGACCGGAAAATTTCGCGACCATCCCGTCAGTAGATTCGCTGGCATCAGGCAGACAATGTTGATAGGCCGGGGTGATCAGCCGCAGTCGTGCCGCTGCGCGTCGAAAAGTTGGCGCGCGCAGACTGACTTCGTGGTCAGCCATCGCTGCTTGATGGCGTATGTGCGAACAGCGGATCGGCCTCGGGCTCAAATGATTTGTAGCCAAGATTTCGCGTAAGGTAGGGTATAAGCATTTCCCCCGCGCGTGCCACGCCGCCACGTATTTCAAGGTCGGCGAGCTGTGTGACTTCCAGGTCGGAGTAACCGCATGGATCGATGGCATCGAACGGCGTCAAATCCATATCTACATTTAGCGCGAGCCCGTGGTAGCTCATGCCGCGGCGCACGCGTAGACCCAGTGCAGCGATTTTCTTGTTCATCACATAAACACCCGGTGCCCCTGCGCGCCGCTGGGCCTGGATGCCGTGTGCCTCGAGCAGGTCGATCACCACCTGCTCGAGGCCGTGAACCAATTGTTTGACGCCCCAGCCGCGACGTACCAGGTCCATGAGGACATAAGCCAGCACCTGTCCCGGCCCATGATAGGTCATGTCACCGCCACGGTCGCTATGTACGAACGGGATGTCGTGGGGATTAGCGTATTCCCTGCGCCGGCCCCGCAGGCCGCTGGTATAGACGGGCGGATGCTGCAACAGCCAGATCTCATCGGGGGTAAGTTCGTGGCGTCGCGCGCAAAACGCCTGCATGGCGTGCCACGCAGTTTCGTAGTCGACGTGTCCGAGCTTTCTTACTACGACGTGCGAGTCTTGATCCATGGGTCCGCCGAGCGGCCACAGACGAAGGTGCTGTGACGGTAATATCAAGGCACGCGCCACCGTCGCTGCGCTAGCGGTGACTCGATGTTAATCTACGCGGCCCTCGCAAAACGCGCGTTTGTAATCCTGGTAATGTTGGTACATGCGCGCGAATACTGGCCCCGGCCCGCCACTCCCCACGGTCGCCCCGTCGATACGGATGACCGGCTTGATCTCGTTGGTAGAGCTGGCGATCCAGATCTCGTGTGCCGTCGCCAGCTCGTTCTCTTTTACGGCGCGTTCGATCAACGGCATGTCATGCTGCTGTGCCAACTCGAGAACCAGATCGCGGGTGATGCCCGCCAGAATGAGCGGCCCCTTCGGCGGCGTCACTACGGTATCGTCGCGCACGAGAAAGACATTGCTGGCGGCGCCCTCGGTGACGAGGCCGTCGCGCACTAGAATCGCCTCGTCCGCACCGCTCTCGGCGGCCTGCTGGCGCAACATTACGGCCGCCAGTAGTGCCGTAGACTTGATGTCGCAGCGCCGCCACCGGATGTCCTCGGCCGTAATCACTGCGATACCGGTCGCAGCGGATGTCGCCGTGGCATAGTTCATTCGCTGCGCATAGGCAAACACCGTCGGGCGTGCGTTGTCGGGAAAGGCGTGGTTTCTAGGCGCTACACCGCGCGTAACCTGCAGGTACACATACTGATCATCGGTGCCGGCATCATCGACCAGTCGCTGCAACACGCTTGCCCATTGCGAGTCGGTCAACGGGTTTTCCAGTCCGATTGCACCCAGGCTGTTACGCAGACGTTGCAAATGTTGCCCCGGGCGGAATAAGCGGCCACCGAATACCGGTACTACCTCGTAGATGCCGTCACCGAAGATAAAACCCCGGTCCATAGGAGAGATTGAGGCAGCCTCCGCGGCAACGAACTCGCCGTTGAGATAGACCGTGCCCATGGCCGCGATCTCGATCGCCTGCTGCCGACGCGATCCGGCGCTGTCCTCCCTGGTAGGGCCCTTGTTGTGCTGTTGCGGTTTCGTGGCGGTCATAGTCCTGGGTGCTCTGGGGCTTGGGGGTTCAACATGACCCGCTAGCTTACGTGCCGCTCGCCACCGGGTCTACCCCGGTGCTGCGGGTCGCGACGGTGGGGCTACTCGATTGCCCGCTCCCGACGCGATTCAGCGTCGCCGTCCGTAGCGGTGTCGATGACGATGTGGGCATCGGATATGCCACGCGCGGCGGCCCGTTGAACCAATTGATCGCTTTCCTCAACGCTGTCAATGGGCCCGATGCGCACGCGGTAGATGCGAATCTTGCCCTGCAGTTCGCTGTAGATCTTGACCGGCCCAAGTTGCGCGTCCGCGAGCCGCGCACGCAGAGTAACGGCGTTGGCCCAGCTCGTGAAGGCACCGATCTGCAAATACAAACGCGGTACCGGTGCTGACTTCTCAGTTTGGACAGTATCGGGTTGCGGGGCGGGCGATGCAGGCATGCCGGTAGCCGTGCTTTGCGGGCCGACCACTTGAATCTCGACCAGGCCTGTGCCGGTACTGACAATACCCAGGCGTGTGGCTGCGGCATAGGATAGGTCGATCAGCCGGTTATGCAGAAAGGGCCCGCGGTCGTTCACCCGTACGATTACCGAGCGCCCGTTTTTCAGGTTATGGACTTGTACGTACGATGGCAGCGGCAGTGTCTTGTGCGCAGCCGTCATCGCGTACATATCGTAAGGCTCGCCGCTCGAGGTGCGTCTGCCGTGAAACTTTTTGCCGTACCACGATGCCACGCCTCGCTTGCGATAGCCAGCCGCAACCTGGAGCGGATAGTAGGTGCTGCCGTTCACGGTATAGGGTTGGTTGCCGGACTGGCTTAGTGGCTCGGCACGCGGCACGGCATCCGGGATGCTTGCCACGTCGACACGCGAGCGCCTGGGCGGGCCATCGTCCTGGTAATAACCCCCCTTTCGGGGCAGACCGCTACAGGCAGTCAAAACGAACGCCGCCAGCATCAGCAGCAGGGCCTTTTTCATGGTTACCTCGCTTTATACAAGCGGCGGATCCACTCGCTCAGCTCGAACACCGCCATCGCATAGTTGCGACTGCGATTATAACGGGTAATGACATAAAAATTATTATACCCCAGGTGGTACAGTGGACCGGACTCAGCCTCGAGCCGGATTAACGCCGTTGATGGGTCGCCATCGTTATACTGCACCGGCAGGATGCCGTACCCCAGCAAATATTTCAGCGGGGGCATCGGAGAGCTCTTGATTTTCTCCAGCCACACAACAAGCTCTTCCTCAAGCTCCAGTCTCTCAATAACCGCCCCGTCCTTTTGCCAACCGTGTGCCTTGAGAAAATTCGCCACACTGCCTATCGCGTCTGTGACGTTTCCTATGATGTCACGTCGGCCATCGCCGTTAAAGTCAATCGCATACTGGCGATAGCTGCTAGGGATGAACTGTGGTACTCCCATGGCGCCGGCATAAGACCCACGCAGTTTCAGCGGGTTCGTCTGTAGCTCCCTCGTTAGTAGCAAAAAGGCTTCCAACTCGCCGCGGAAGAACTTGCGCCGCGGCGGGTGCTTCAGCGTAAGTGTGGTCAATGCGTCCAATACGCGGTATCTCCCGGTGTTACGGCCGTACTGGGTCTCAACTCCGATAATCGCGACAATCGTGGCAGGGTCCACGCCATACTTGCGCTGCGCCATGGATAAGGCAGTGGCGTTGTTTTTCCAGAAACGTTGCCCGCGGCTGGCACTCGGTTTCGTAACAAACAACTTTCGATATTCGTACCAGGGCAAGGCCTCCTTCGGTGTGTTAATGGCCTGGATAATGTCCTGCTGGATATTTGTCTGCCTGAACCAGTTGTTGAGCTTGCGCTCGGAAAACCCGTGATTGGTTACCATGGCCTGAATGAAACTCTGAAGCTCGGGGTGTGCGTCGAGACTGACAGCAAAGGCCGTCACGGGCAGCGCCACCATGAGCACGAGGCTCAAGACGAGGGCGGGAGCGCAAGGCCGCTCGTGCGGGGCAGAGCTCTCAAAGTGCTGATAAATTACATTCAGCAGTTGGGTAAAGCGGCGAGCGGAGGCACCATATTTCTTGCTTTGTATTTCCGGCGTTGCACACGGTACATGCCGGTACCACGCCTGGGAGTTGAAAAAGCCAGGTGCGGACTTCTTCAGCATCATTCTAGGCGTGTATGATCTTACGATGGGTTTGGATGCTCATCAGGATGCCGAACGCCGCCATCAGCGTTACCAGCGAGCTGCCGCCGTAGCTAATGATAGGCAACGGCACTCCGACTACCGGCAGAATGCCGGTGACCATGCCAATGTTTACGAAAAAGTACACAAAGAAAGTCAGGGTCAAGCTACCGGCCAGTAACCGCGCGTAGGAATCCTGCGCGTAAAATGCGATCGCAAGACCACGAAGGACCACAAACAGATAGGCTGCGAAGATTATAAAAATGCCGATCAGACCGAACTCCTCGGCGAAGACCGCAAACACAAAATCCGTGGAACTTTCCGGCAGATATTGCAGCTGAGTTTGAGTGCTGTTAAACCATCCCTTGCCGTACAATCCGCCTGAGCCCACCGCGATCATGGACTGGATGATATGGTAGCCGCTCCCGAGCGGGTCGGATTCCGGACTGAACAGGGTGAGAATTCGCTGCTTTTGGTAGTCATGCAGGTATACCCACACCAGCGGGATTGACGCCGCTAACAGACCCAGTAACAGGGCGATAGAATGCCAGGCCATGCCCGCAAGAAACAGCACCACTAGGCCGGACGTCATGACGAGTAGGGCCGTGCCTAGATCAGGCTGCCGGGCGATGAGCAAGGTCGGGATCAACACCAGCACCGCGGCCACGGCGATGCCGGACAGGCGCGGCGGCAATGGGCGTCTCGAGAAGTAGTAGGCGAGCACCATCGGCAGCCCGATCTTCATGATCTCGGAGGGCTGAAAGTTCAGCACACCCAGGTTGAGCCAGCGTTGCGCCCCTTTGCCGGTCGCACCCATGACGAGCACCACTAACAGCAACACCAGCCCCGCGACATAAATATGCGGCGACCAGCGCGCGAGGGATTCAGGAGATATCTGCGCCACCATCAGCATGATCGCGAAACCTATAACCAGGCGCAGCGCTTGCGCCAGCACGAGAGTCACCTCACCGGCGCTCGCGCTGTAGAGAATGACGACACTGAGCAGAGCGAGCGCCAACAGCCCGTAAAAAAAAGGCTTATCGAGATGCACTCGCTCCAGAAAGTTCATAGTTTCTAGAGTAGATATACTATGTGCCCGGCGCAAAATGGCGTTACTCACCCGGAAGGCGACCGATGGTCCGGCTTGGACACGGTTCTCGATTTGTCTGGGTCGCCGGATAGCAGATATTGGTCCATTACCTTGCGCGCGATGGGTGCCGCCGCCGAGCTGCCGTGCCCGCCATTTTCAACGATTACGGCGATGGCAATCCGTGGATCCTCGGCGGGCGCAAAGGCAATAAACAAGGCATGATCTCGCAGGCGTTCGGGCGTCTGCTCGGCATCGTAGACTTCATTTTGGCCCACTCCCTTAACCTGCGTGGTCCCGGTCTTGCCGGCGATGGTATAAGGCGCATTCCAGCCGATTCTTCGGGCCGTACCCTTCTCGCCGTGTACCACATCGATCATGCTGGCCACGAGTGTTTCCCAATGCCCCTGCTCGGCAACCACGATATTTCCGGCAAGTTCAGGGACGACCTCGCGCCGTGCTTTAGTTTTGGGGTCTTCAATTGCCCGCAACATGCGTGGTGTAAACCACCGCCCCCGGTTGGCCAGCGCGCTAACGGCCGATGCAAGCTGCAGCGGCGTTACAAGCAGTGGACCTTGGCCGATTCCCGTGACGACAGTTTCACCGGGGTACCAGGCCTCACCGCGGGCCCGCTTCCACTGTCTTGAGGGCACCAACCCGGGGGATTCGCCAATGAGGTCGATACCCGTGCGCGCACCAAAACCAAGCCCGGTGAGAAACTCGTGCATATAGTCAATCCCAAGCCTTACTGCGAGCGTGTAGAAATACACATCGCAGGATTGCTCGACCGCGCTCTGCAAATCCACCTCCCCATGGCCGTATTTCTTCCAGTCACGAAAGCGGCGCCTTGACCTGGGGAGCTTGAACGCGCCCCGGCAGATGATGGTTTCGGCGGGATCGAATCCCGGCGACTCCAACGCGCCCAGCGCGAGGAACGGTTTGATCGCCGATCCCGGGGCGTACTGGCCGTTGATCACCCGGTTGATTAACGGCTTGTCCGGGTCCTCGAGAAGGATGCGGTAGGATTCCGAATCGATCCCGTTGACAAACGGATTAGGGTCGTAAACGGGTGTACTCGCGAACACGAGCACCCCACCGGTCTTGGGGTCTAACGCAACGACCGCTCCTCGGCGCCCCTCCAGGGCGGCCTCGGCGGTGGCCTGCAGCTTGGCGTCAAGACTGAGGTAGAGATTTTGCCCCGCCTTGGGCGCAATGCGCTCTACGGCACGCAGGGTTCGCCCGAGCGCGTTGGTTTCGACCTTCTCAACCCCGACCTGTCCCAGCAATAAACCCTCGTACCGTCCTTCCACGCCAAGCTTGCCGATATGCTGGGTGCCGCGATAGGCCGAGCGGTCGATGCCGGAAGACTCCTGCTCGTCAATCCGGCCCACATAGCCAATGGCATGCACTGCGAGCCCACCTAGCGGATAGTATCGCTGTAGTCGTGCCTGCAACTCGACGCCGTGCAGCTGGGAGCGGTTGACCGCGATACGTGCCGCCTCCTGATCATTGAGGCGGGTGCGCAGGACGAGACTTTCAAAACGAGGGCGCTTACGCAGCTGTTTCTTGAAGTTTCGAATATCAGTGGCGTCGAGCTGCACGAGCTCGCCTAGCCGCTGCAGCAGCTCATCCATGTCCTCAACCTGCTCTGGCGTGA
The DNA here is from genome assembly GCA_019456345.1 of Nitrospira sp. GTDB lineage: Bacteria > Pseudomonadota > Gammaproteobacteria > Acidiferrobacterales > SPGG2 > VRUB01. Next base: position 18,366 of record VRUB01000015.1, read on the forward strand.
TCTCCAACGTATACACCGGCAGATTCTCGGCCAAAACAATACCGTTACGATCGAGGATCCGGCCGCGCACGGGCGGTATCGGCCACGGCCGAATGCGGTTCTCTTGGGAGAGCGTGGCGTAATGGCGATAGCTGATGACTTGCAGGTAGACGAGCCTGGCGAGCAGCGCGAGCGTAAGAAGCAGAACGATCACGGCGGTTATCGAGAGCCGTGAGTCGAAAAGCCGTGTTTCGCGGAAATGGTCTTTAAGGGGTATGTTCAGCATGAGCTAATTTATGTCTGCACGCCGGCGCACATCTCTGAGAATAATGAACACCAAAGGCCAAATGATCATGCCCACAATGCTCGCGGTCCAGTTCGGCCAAAAAGTCGATGCCTGTCCGATTACACCTTTAACCCATAATACGAGGAGCTGGTCCAACACCAATAGCATCAACACGGCTGCGGCCTGTTGCCATGGCGGAAACATGCGTATTTGCAGGTGCCACCGGTGGGCAATGTAGGCAATGATTGCCATGGCGAGCGCGTGCTGTCCCAGGAGCGAGCCGTACAGGACGTCCAGGATCAGGCCGGCCACCCAACCGGACACGACGCCGACACGATTCGGGGCGGCTATGCACCAGTAGATCAACACCAATCCTACCCAGTCAGGGCGAAAACGCTCCGCCCAGTCCGGCCCCGGCAGCATGGACAGCACGAACCCGACCACAAAGGTGAGTGTAATGATCAAACCACCATACGGTGCGGTGCTGACCCTCATCTTGGACTCGCGCTCGCAGTCTGCCACTCCCCGGGCCAGATGAGCAGGACTTCCTTGCCGTAGTTAAGACGCGCCATCGGCTTGGCGCTGATCTTCAAAAAGGCCTCGTTTGGATCCTTTACGATCTCTGTCACCTGGGCCACCGGGTACCCGGGCGGGAAGCGCCCGCCCATGCCCGAGCTAACCAGCAAATCGCCCTCGCGGATGTCTGTGGTTGCCGTCAGATAGGGTACGTTCACACGGTCCGGTGCACCGGTACCGAATATGATGGTTCGCAGACCATTGCGGTTTACCAGCACAGGGATCGCATGGCCCGGGTCCGTGATCAGGGTCGCCTTGCTCGCATAGGTGCTGACTTCGGTAACCTGGCCGATGATTCCGTAGGCGTCGATCACCGGTTGTCCCAGGTAGACCGCGTCACGGCTGCCCTTGGCTACGACGATCTTGCGTGTAAACGGCTCCAGGCTTACCTCGACGAGCTCTGCCACGACCGCGCGATCGGCTACGCGCGCGGCGGACCCGAGCAGGTCACGCAGGCGCTTATTTTCGGCCTCGAGCGCCTCGAGCTTTTGTAATCTCGCCAGGTGGGCCAGGCGCTCGGCCTGCAGGCGTTCATTATTTTGCCGCAGCGTACGCTCGCTGCCGAATAGCTCCGCGACCCACGCACTAGCGCGCACCGGCACTGCGGCGACAACCTGTATCGGGTAGATCAGTACCGATAGCACAGCACGAATCCTTAGCAAATGCTGAGCTTGATGGTCGAGCACCATCAACACCACCGACAACACGATCACAAAAATGAGCCGGGTCAGGCTCGAGAATCTGCGGCCCAACAGAGTACTCATGGAGGGGTCAGACAACTATTCCTGGAGAAACACATCGCCCAGGGCTTCGGCCTCCTCCAACGCCCGGCCGCAGCCCCGGACCACACACGTCAACGGGTCATCCGTGATAACTATGGGCAGGCCGATTTCTGCCGCTAACATACGATCTAAGTCGCGCAGCAGCGCGCCGCCGCCCGTGACCACGAGACCCTTTTCTGCGACGTCGGCTCCCAGCTCCGGTGGTGTCTTTTCCAGGGCAGCCTTTACCGCCACCACAATGCCGGCCAGACATTCGCTGAGTGCCGTGTGCACCTCCCGGCTGTCAATGTCCTGGCCGCGCGGCACCCCGTCGGCGATGTGCCGCCCCTTGATTTGCATATGCCGGACCTCGCTTTGGTGCCACCCGGTGCCGATCTCGCGTTTGATTCGTTCGGCGGTGACCTCTCCTATCAATAGCCCGTACGTACGGCGGATGTAGCTGATGATGGCTTCATCCATCTTATCGCCGGCCATGCGGATCGAATGAGCGTACACAATGCCGCCCAGGGAGATAACCCCAACCTCGGTGGTACCACCACCAATGTCCAGCACCATCGATCCCGTGGGATCAACGATGGGCAGGTCGGCACCTATAGCGGCCGCCATCGGCTCTTCTATTAGATATACCTCACGGGCGCCAGCTGACATGGCGGACTCGCGGATGGCGCGACGCTCGACCTGGGTCGAGCCACAGGGCACACAAATGACGATGCGCGGGCTGGGCTGAAACAGACGATGCTCGTGTACCCGCCGGATGAAGTACTTGAGCATCTCCCCTGTAACCGTGAAATCGGCGATTACCCCGTCCTTCATGGGCCTAATGGCCTGGATGTTACCTGGTGTGCGACCCAGCATGCGTCTCGCCTGATCGCCTATAGCCAGTATGCTGCGGTTATTACGTGGACCGGGATCATGGCGAATCGCCACGACCGAGGGTTCGTCAAGGACAATTCCTTTGTCACGCACGTACACCAACGTGTTCGCGGTACCAAGGTCTATGGCCAGGTCGCTGGAGAACAGGCCGCGCAAGCTTCGAAACATAGGTCGCACTCAGGCGCTAACGCCTAAAGAGTATTATTTATAGTAGAGGATGATTTGAATGTATCAACGGGGAAAGGCGGGTTCAACCAGATTCATGAATATGATAGTTTGCCGCATTCTTCGAATCGGAGCACGAAACCCGAAATGGCCCTTAACCGAGCTGATGTAGAAAAGATAGCTCATCTGGCGCGATTGCAAGTGGACGAGCAGGAGGCCAAGGCCTTTGCTGCCAGCCTGTCCCGGATCCTGGAGCTGATCGAGCAGATGAATGCGGTGGATACGACCGGAGTGACGCCCATGGCCCACCCGCAGGAGGCCGGCCTGCGCCTGCGTGAGGACCGCGTAACGGAGGTAAACGCGCGTGAAAAGTTTCAACGCAATGCCCCGGCGACGGAGCGCGACCTGTACCTGGTTCCCAAGGTTATCGAGTAGCGCCGGTGTGGCGCCGATGACCATTCTCAGCAGCGCCCGGCACCCGTGTTTTGGGACAAGTGCTTACCCGCCCGGCACCGTGCCCGGCGCCTAGCGAGCCCGCAGCCATGTCTCTAGAGCGCTCGATTGTAAAGCTATCCGCGGCCCTCCGAGCCAAGGAGGTGTCTAGCGTGGAGCTGACCCGGCGCTATCTCGAGCGCATAGAACGCCACGGCGAGCTCAACGCCTTTATTAACGTCGATCGAGAACGGGCGCTGGCACAAGCGCGCAGCGCCGATGAACGAATCGCCAGCGGCAAGGTTGGCCCGCTGACAGGGATCCCGCTGGCGCACAAGGACATATTCTGCACTGACGGCATGCTCACCACGTGCGGGTCCAAGATCCTGGCGAACTTTGTGGCGCCCTATGACGCCACCGTGATCGAGCGCTTCAATGCCGCCGGCGCCGTAATCCTGGGCAAGACCAATATGGACGAGTTCGCCATGGGTTCATCGACCGAGAACTCGTACTTCGGACCGGTGCGCAACCCCTGGGACCGCGACGCCGTCCCCGGTGGGAGCTCGGGCGGATCGGCCGCCGCGGTTGCCGCAGGGCTGGCGCCCGCTGCGACCGGGACTGATACTGGGGGCTCGATTCGGCAACCCGCAGCCTTTTGCGGCATAACCGGACTCAAACCCAGCTACGGGCGCGTGTCACGTTACGGCATGATCGCGTTCGCCTCCTCCCTCGATCAAGGCGGCATTCTGACGCCCAGCGCGGAGGATGCCGCCGTATTGTTGAACGTAATGGCCGGATTTGACCCGCGCGATTCGACGTCGGTTGATCGCCCGGTGCCGGACTACAGCGCTCAGCTGGATCATGGGATCAAAGGCGTCACGATCGGATTACCCAGGGAGTTCTTCGGCGAGGGTTTGGGTGCAGAGGTTGGGCTCGCGGTGGAAGCGGCGATCGACGAGTACAAAAATCTCGGTTGCGAAGTGGTCGACATCAACATGCCCAACTGCAGCCTGGCGGTCCCATGTTACTACGTGCTGGCACCGGCCGAGGCCTCTTCGAATCTGGCCCGCTACGATGGCGTGCGTTATGGCTATCGGGCACCGGAATATACTGATCTTACCGACATGTACAAGAAGACGCGCTCGCAGGGGTTTGGTACCGAGGTCAAGCGACGCATCCTTATTGGCACCTATGCCTTGTCCGCGGGTTACTACGATGCGTATTACCTGCAGGCACTGAAGCTGCGGCGGCTCATCGCAGAGGACTTTAGACGTGCCTTCGAGTCGTGTGATGTGATTGTCGGGCCGACGACCCCCACCACGGCCTTCGCGCTTGGTGCGAAGGTGGACGATCCCGTGGCCATGTACCTGAACGATATCTATACTATTCCGGTCAACCTGGCGGGGCTACCCGGGGTGTCGGTACCGGCCGGGTTCGACAGCGCCGGCCACCCGATCGGGCTGCAAATTATCGGCCAGTACTTTGATGAGGGGCGGATTCTCAATGTGGCGCATTGTTACCAGCAGGCCACCGACTGGCACAAGCGAATCCCGAATGGATTCGAGTAGCAAGCGGCAAGTATCAAGTATCGCAAACCGACCCTAGGTAGTTGTTACTTGTCACTTGCTCCTTGCCACTTGTAACTCGGTTTAAGACTTATGAGATGGGAACCGGTAATAGGACTTGAAGTTCATATCCAGCTCCTGACCCAGAGCAAGATCTTCTCAGGTGAATCGACCAGGTACGGTGCCGAGCCCAACATGCAGGCCTGCGCGGTCGACATCGCGCTGCCAGGGGTGCTACCAGTCATGAACAAAGAGGCCGTGCGCATGGCGGTAAAGTTCGGACTCGCTGTCGGCGCCCAGATCAATCACCGGTCGGTATTCGCGCGCAAGAACTATTTTTATCCGGATCTGCCAAAGGGCTATCAGATCAGCCAGTACGAGCTGCCTATCGTTAGCCGTGGGCACATCGACATCGAGTATGATGGCGCGATAAAAACGATCGGCATCACCCGCGCGCACCTGGAAGAAGATGCGGGTAAATCCTTGCATGAAGATTTTCATGGCCTGACCGGGATTGATCTCAACCGAGCGGGCACGCCCTTGTTGGAGATCGTCTCTGAGCCGGACATGCGCTCGGCGCAGGAGGCGGTGTCCTATCTCAAGAAACTGCATGCGCTGGTCAGATATCTGCAGATCTGTGATGGCAACATGCAGGAAGGGTCGTTTCGCTGTGACGCTAACGTCTCGGTGCGGCCCAGAGGCCAAACAGAGCTCGGCACCCGTAGCGAGCTCAAGAATATCAACTCCTTCAGGTTCGTCGAGAAAGCCATCAAGTTCGAGATCGAGCGCCAGATCGACGTGCTCGAAGGCGGCGGTACGGTGGTGCAGGAAACACGGCTGTATGATCCGGGCAAGGACGAGACACGATCGATGCGCAGTAAGGAGGAGGCGCATGACTACCGCTACTTTCCAGACCCGGACTTGCCGCCGCTTGAGTTCGATGAGTCATTTGTGAAGGCGGTGAAACAAACCCTCCCAGAGCTTCCCGATGCCAAGCGCGATCGATTCATGAGCCAGTACGGCCTCAATGCCTACGATGCCGGGGTCTTGACCACAGCGCGTGAAATGGCCGACTACTACGAAGAGGTAGTCAGCGCATCAGGAGCCGATCCAAAGCTTGTCGCCAACTGGGTGACCGGAGAGCTCTCGGGCTACTTGAATAAGGACAACCGCGAAATTGCGGACTCCGCAGTATCATCGACCGCGCTTGCAGGAATGATTAAGCGTATTGCCGATAGCACCATATCAGGCAAGATCGCGAAGGAAGTGTTGGACGCCATGTGGAACGGGGAAGGCGACGCCGATGCAGTTATCGAAAAGCGCGGGCTGAAACAGATTACGGACATGAGCGCGATCGAAAAGGTCGTAGATGAAGTGCTCGCCGCCAACCCGGTGCAGGTCGAGCAACATGCCAGCGGCGAACAAAAAGTGTTCGGTTATTTTGTAGGTCAGGTTATGAAGGCAACGAGCGGGAAAGCAAACCCGAAACAAGTCAACGAGATCCTGGAGAAGAAGCTTCGATCGTGAAACTGCCGGTTTGCTCCACCCTACTCCCCACGGGGTTCACCGTGATCAGCATCCGCTTCTGCCGTATCGTCGCTGTTAACTTGGTCCAGAATGCGCATCGCCTCGCGCGCAATCGCATTCCTTCCCAGCAGAAGCTGCCAGCGTTGGCCGCCGAGTTGCCGCCAAAGATAAGCTGAGCGTGTGCCGGCAAGCAGGGCTGCACGGACCTTGTCGGAAATGGTTGGATTGGCCAGGTAACCTTGTTCCCCGCTCACCATGATCCTCGGGGTCAGGGTGCTGAGAGTCATGCCATAGAGCTCTGCGAGTTTTGCCGCCAATGTTGGCGACACCTCATCATCGGTGCCCGTATCCGTGGTAAAGGCTGGCATCTGCTCGGCGAGTGATTGCAACCTTTCGCGAATGGCTGCGAGCATAGAGATATCTCTCGCGAGCTTACGCTCGAGCTGCATGATATTGACCACGTAGCGTGCCATTTGCATATCGCTCCTATCGGCGCGGCCGATTAACCTGTCACGGAGTAGCTGTAGACCTAGCGTGAGACCCCGTGCGCCACCGTATATGTCCTGCGCTGTTTTTGAATCAAGCGCAAGTACGCTGTTTATGCTTGTAACAAGCGCCGTGCGGTTCGAGGTTCCGTGACGCGCAAGCTGCTGCACGAGATGTGCTGCCTGGAATATGCCCGCAAGCGCTAGGATTCGATCGTGATATTGAGTGCTCAAGTTACATCTCCGTGGGTGCAAATAGAATATGGATTGACTGCAACGGGCATGGGGACTGGTTTCAGTACGTTGTCCGGGGCCATCCGTCCGCTACTTTTGGCGTAATAGCCTACCGTGGCCGCCCCTTGCCATCCAGCATCGGTCCGCCCATGTGCCGCTGCCTGCTCGCTGGTGAGTTACTGAGGGGAGCATAGAGCAGTTTGCATCACCCTGAAGCAAGTGCTCTGGAGGGGGCGCCGAGAACGCGCCCTGGTAACTGGCAACTGGTAGTCGGTGACTGCTCACAGGGCCAGCTGTCGCCGTAATGATTCAGTTCATCAATCACTAATCATCAGTCTGTAAAGGCTTTAAGTTTTGTCGCCTCTGCACTCGCCGCGTTGCATATGGGCATCTCCGGCGACAGCCCGAGGTAATCCACAGTCAAGGGGGATTCGTGTGCCTCGTTAGTACGTTGACTGCTAAAGTTATTCATGAAGGCTGGGCGTAACAGGGCCCCGTTTAACATGCATAGTCAGAAAGACCGCAAAATAGGCTTGATCCTGTCCGGTGGCGGCGCACGCGCCGCCTACCAGGTGGGCGTGCTTAAGGCCATCAGCCAGATTTTGCCAAGAAACGCGAGCAGTCCGTTTCCTATTATCTGTGGGACGTCTGCCGGGGCCATTAACGCTGCCGTGCTGGCGATTTACGCCAGCCGTTTTCGCGAGGGCGTAAAAAGACTAAGTCTTGTATGGAAGATCTTCCGGGTGCATTACGTGTTTCGCGCGGACACCTGGGGCGTCATGAGCAGTGGCGCGCACTGGTTGGCGGCTATGTTGCTGGGGGGCCTGGGAAAACACAACCCCAGATCTCTGCTCGACTGCACGCCATTGCGCGGGCTGCTTGAGCGGTATGTGCCTTGCGAGAAGATCCAGGACTCCATCGACGCAGGCGTGCTGCAGGCGCTCAGTGTCACCGCGTCGGGTTATACGTCGGGAGAGTCGGTTAGCTTCTATCAGGGTCTGCCGTCGCTGAAACCGTGGCAGCGCGAACGGCGTATCGGCAGACCTGTCGGGATTACTATTGACCATCTGCTGGCGTCTTCTGCCATACCCTTCATCTTGCCCGCGGTAAGGATCGGGGGCGAGTACTTTGGCGACGGGTCGATGGGGCAGATGGCGCCGATCAGCCCGGCCTTGCATCTCGGTGCCGACCGCGTTCTCGTAATTGGCGTACGCAAGTCCCCCACCCCGGATACTCCGCACGAAGAGTCGGCATCGTATCCAGCACTGGCCGAGGTTGCAGGCCACATCTTGAACAGTATTTTTCTTGAAGGTCTGGACACGGACCTCGAGCGCCTACAGCGTATCAACAAGACCATCAGCTTGTTAACACCTCAGCAGCGCGATGCTGGTGGCGTCGCGCTGCGTAACGTCGACGTCCTGGTTATTTCCCCGAGCGAGGATCTCGGTGAAATTGCCGAGCGATACGCCAGTTACCTACCACGGCCGATGCGCTTTCTTCTTCGCGGGGTAGGCGTAAAGAATCACAGCGGCACCAGCCTTGTAAGTTATGTGCTATTCGACAAAGCGTATTGTCGCCGATTGATCTCCCTGGGTTATGCCGATACCATGCAGCGCAAAAACGAGGTCATGGATTTCTTCGGCATGGGCCAGCATTGAGTATGTCAACCATTCCACGCATCCTGGTGCTGATCGGCATCGTGCTCATCGTCATCGGCCTTGCCTGGCCCTGGATACAGAAGCTCGGCCTCGGGCGCTTACCGGGCGACCTTATTATCGAACGGGAAAATTTTCGGTTTTATTTTCCCATCATTATATCTGTCCTCATCAGAATCTTACTGACGTTGAATTTCTGGTTAATGCGAAAGTACGAATTACTTGTAGATATCGTTAGAGCAAGAATATCTAACGCAGGAGCGGTACATGGATGTACCGTTCACGGACCTAACGATGGAAACACGCCAAGACGCAAAAGATGTCAAATCTAATCGAACAACCTTTCGAATCCTCGGTGTCTTCGCGTTGGTTAGTTAATGCTGGCAGAGAAACCGGCGGGTCGCGACAAACGACAAAAGCCATTTCCGGGTACGGAGATCCGCCAGCGCGTAGAAAGGTTTTTGGCATCTTTTGATTGGACACACTTGCCTATCGCGTGCCACGGTTAGCAACCGAGGTTGGCACGATCATGAGGTACGCCATGAAGTCGTTCATTAAAGGCCTGCCGAAGGCCGAGCTGCATATCCATATTGAAGGTTCCTTGGAGCCCGAGCTTATGTTTGAGCTCGCAGCACGCAACAACATATCGCTTCCGTTCGGCTCGATCGAAGAGGTGCGCAAGGCCTATAATTTCAGTGATCTGCAATCTTTTCTGAACATCTATTACGCAGGCGCGGGCGTATTAATCAACGAGCAGGACTTCTACGATATGACCTGGGCCTATCTGAAAAAGGCACATGCCCAAAACGTGCGTCACACAGAGATATTTTTTGACCCACAAACGCACACCAACCGGGGCGTACCCTTTGAGACAGTGATCTATGGCGTTCACGCCGCGTTGGTAGATGCCGAGCATGAACTTGAGCTCTCTTCTAAGCTGATTATGTGTTTTTTGCGCCATCTGAGCGCTGCGGCAGCCGCAGAGACCTTGGAGCAAGCGTTGCCGTTCCAGGACTTGATTGTCGCTGTCGGATTGGACTCCTCGGAGATTGGTCACCCACCGCAGAAGTTCACGCCAGTGTTCGATCAGGCGCGGGCGTTAGGCTTTCGCACGGTTGCGCATGCAGGCGAGGAGGGTCCGCCCGAGTACATATGGCAGGCGCTGGATTTGCTGAAGGTGTCGCGCATCGACCATGGTGTGCGCTGTGTGGAGGACACCAGATTGGTGGAGCGGCTCGCGGCCGAGCAAACACCGCTGACGGTCTGCCCGCTGTCCAATGTCAAGCTGCGTGTTTTTGATTCAATGGAGCAACACAACCTTAAAGAGTTGCTCGGGCTTGGGCTGTGTGCCACTGTAAACTCCGATGATCCTGCGTACTTCGGTGGCTACATGACAGAGAACTTCCTCGCCGTGCAGCAGGCGCTGGCTCTTGATCGCGATGAGCTCCAGCGCCTGGTCAGGAATTCTTTTGAGGCGGCGTTCCTCGATCAAGCGGAAAGGCAGAGATTCATTCAGGAACTGGACAGCTACGTGGCAGATACAAGCCGTTAGCGAAGCCCGCAAGGACCATCGCCGATTCGCAGATTCGAGTATAGGGTAGTGCATTGATATGATGAGTTTGGAGCAGGCTCGTGCGGCGGTCCTCGACGGTATCCGCCCGGCTGCCGACACGGAGATCGTAGCGCTTGAAAGCGCCCACGGGCGCTTTCTGGCTGAAAGAGTTCGCGCTGCAGTCGACAATCCCGTGTTCGATAACTCGGCCATGGACGGATACGCGCTCCGGGCCGCTGATCTGACCGCCCAGCGGTCTGTTTTTCCTGTGATCGGTGAGTCGCGTTGTGGCGACGCGCCGGCAGCGCTCTTACCGCGTACCGCCTAGCGAATCTTTACCGGCGCACCCATACCGGCCGGGGCGGACACGGTAGTGATTCAGGAAGACATAAAGCTTCACGGCGGCAATATCGCGCTGCCGGCACGTGTGCAATACGCGGAGAACATTCGGCGACGGGGCGAGGACTTCCGCGCTGGTGACATGCTCTACGAGCGGGGGCGGCGCTTGTCCGCGTTCGACCTTGCGTTGATAGCGACCGCTGGCGTTGCTGAGGTCGTGGTGTATCGGCGGGCACGCGCGCTGGTGATCGCCACCGGCGATGAGCTGATTTCGCCAGGCAAGCCCTTGCGACCCGGGCAGATATACGAGTCCAATCGTCTCGCCACCGTGCTGCAGCTACGCCAACTAAGCGTGATGGCCGATGACGGTGGGACCGTAGCCGATGACGGCGACGCGCTTCGTGATCTGCTTGAGCATGCGCGCGACTACGATTTCGTAATTACCAGCGGCGGCGCGTCTGTTGGTGATCACGATCTGGTTAAACAGGTGTTATCCGAGATCGGTGAGATCAATTTTTGGAAAGTAAAGATCAAGCCCGGAAAACCCATTGCCTTCGGGCGCATAGGAGAGCTCACGCATTTTTTCGCACTCCCCGGAAATCCGGTTTCGAGCCTGGTTACGTTCAAGCTGTTCGTCGAGCCCGCGATCATGGCCTGGCACCATGCTGCTCCCGTTTTTCTCGAGCTTCGGGCAACTGCCGCAAACGGGTTCCGGCGCATAACCGGGCGCACGGAATTTCTGCGAGCGCAGCTCTACACGGAGAATGGCGTACTTGTGGCGCGGGCGCTGAGCGGTCAGGGCTCGCATATGATGGGAACGCTGCGCGAGACGAACGGCTTTATCAGGGTGGACGCAGACAGCACTGGATTCGATCGCGGGGAATCGGTAGTGGTAACGCCGCTGACCACCGGCCTGTTTTGAGCTCGCTGAGCTGACTCTTTCAGCGCGGAACAGGACTTCAGTTAGTTGGGTCGCCTACCGGCAGTTAGTTGATACCGGGTTTGCTGCGCTTCGCTCTCCGTGCTCTCGCTTGCAAGTCCGGGGCTCGCCGTCCGTGGCGAGCCCGTTCAGCGGGACAATCCCTGCGGCTGCGCATTCCCTGCTGCGCTTGGGCACCGGCCCAAGCCGTCC